>CAZZVA010000134.1:0-9287 GCA_964657345.1 uncultured Acetobacteraceae bacterium
CAACGTCTATTTCCCGCGCCACCAGTGGCTTCCGCCAATCTCCACAGGCCAGATTGGGGCATTCTGCGACCGGGTACCTTCTCCAGCATCAAATCACAAGATGTTGGGGTTTCGTGCTTGACACGATCTATACACAGGGCTAACTTCACATTTGCAACCCCACTTTAGAGCCATGCCGCTCATCGGGCTGCCCAGATAAACACCGCGTTCCCCGGAATCCGCGCCACCCCTCCGCAGCTCCTCTCGCAGAAGAGAGCGCGGCGGCTTTTCAGTCGTTCATTTCGATCACGCCCCCTAGGAGTCACCATGGCCGAGGCCACCCAGCAATCCGCCCCTTCCACAGCCGCATCCACCCGCACCCCGGCCGGAAGCCCTTCATCCAAGTCCTCGTCCGGACTCAAGGTTCCGCGCCGCTTTACCAAGTCAGGCGCCTCGCCCTACGCAGAAGTGCAATGGGAGCGCCGCACCGCCGCTATCACTGACTCCAAGGGCAAGATCATCTTCGAGCAGAAGGAAGTGGAGGTGCCGGTCGACTGGTCCATGACCGCGACCAACATCGTCGCATCGAAATACCTGCACGGACCGATGGATGCCGCACCCGGCGGCGCCGCCGAACATACCTCCGCCTACAAACGGGAGACCGGCGTACGCGAACTGATCGCCCGCGTCGCCGAGAGCATCCGCGACTGGGGCATGAAGATGGGCTATTTCGCCACCCCCGAAGATGCCGCCAACTTCCATGACGATCTTGTCCACCTGCTCGTTCACCAGAAGGTTGCCTTCAATTCGCCGGTCTGGTTCAACGTCGGCTGCGATCGCCTTGAGCCCGACTCCGATGCCCGCAACTGGTTTTGGGACCCGAAGAAGCGCGAGGTCCGCTATGACACCACCGGCTACCGCAATCCGCAGTGCTCCGCCTGCTTCATCAACTCCGTCGACGATTCACTCGACAGCATCCTGACCCTCGCCAAGACCGAAGGCATGCTGTTCAAGTGGGGCTCCGGCACCGGCACCAACCTGTCACCGATCCGCGGATCGAGCGAACTGCTCTCCGGCGGCGGAACCGCATCCGGACCACTCAGCTTCATGCGCGGCTTTGACGCCTTCGCTGGTGTCATCAAGTCCGGCGGCAAGACGCGCCGTGCGGCCAAGATGGTCATCCTCAACGTTGACCATCCGGACATCGAAGATTTCATCGAGTGCAAATCCAAGGAAGAAGCCAAGGCCCACTCGCTCGTGGCTGCCGGTTACGACGGTTCGGGACCTGATTCCGAAGCTTACTCCTCGATCTTTTTCCAGAACGCCAACAACTCTGTCCGTGTGAATGACGAGTTCATGCACGCCTGGGAAGCCGACGGCGACTTCACTACCAAGACCGTGAAGGATGGCACGCCAGTCAAGACCTACAAGGCGCGTGAGCTGATGCGCCTGCTCGCACAGGCGACCTGGGCCTGCGGCGATCCGGGCATGCAGTACGACACCACCATCAATCGCTGGCACACGTCGAAAAACAGTGGCCGCATCAATGCGTCCAACCCCTGCTCCGAGTACATGTTCCTTGACAACTCGGCCTGCAATCTCGCCAGCTTCAACCTGATGAAGTTCGTCACACCGACCGGCACCTTTGACATCGCGGCCTACCGCGCTGCGGTCGATACGCTCATCATCGCGATGGACATCCTGGTTGACTCCGCCGGCTACCCGACCGAGCTCATCAGCAAGAATTCGCACGACTATCGTCCGCTCGGTCTCGGCTACGCGAATCTGGGCGCGCTGCTCATGGCGATGGGCCTGCCGTACGACTCCGATGCTGGTCGTGACTTTGCTGCCACGCTCACGGCCATCATGTGCGGCGAAGCCTACCTGCAGTCCGCCAAGCTGGCGGAAAGCTGCCCGGAACTCGGCTCGGCTACCACGCTGACCAATTCTGTCACGCGGGAAGGCGGTGCCTGCCCCGGTTTCTACGTCAATCGCGAGCCGTTCCTGGACGTCATTCGCATGCATCGCGCCGAAGTCAACAACATCGGCATGTCCATCCTGTCGAATGAGCCCTTCCATGTACCGCAACTCGAGCAGTTGATTGCCGCTTCGAAGGAATGCTGGGACCAGGCGCTCGCTCACGGCGAGAAGTTCGGCTACCGCAATTCGCAGGTCACAGTGCTCGCTCCCACCGGCACCATCGGCTTCATGATGGATTGCGACACCACCGGCATTGAACCCGAACTCGCGCTGGTCAAGTACAAGAAGCTGGTGGGCGGCGGCATGATCAAGATCGTCAACGGCACCGTGCCGGCGGCGCTCTTCAAGCTTGGCTACTCCGATGAACAGGTGCAGTCGATCGTCAGCTACATCGATTCGACCGGCACCATCGAAGGCGCGCCCGGCATCAAGCCTGAGCACCTCTCTGTGTTTGACTGCTCGTTCAAGCCGGCGAAAGGCACCCGCACCATCCACTACAACGGCCACATCAAGATGATGGCGGCGACCCAGCCGTTCCTGTCCGGTGCCATCTCGAAGACCGTCAATCTTCCCACCGAGGCCACAGCCGACGACATCGCCGAAGTCTACGTCGAAGCGTGGCGTCTCGGTATCAAGGCCGTCGCTATCTATCGTGATGGATCGAAGGGTGTGCAGGTCCTGAACACCTCGCAGGATGAAGGCAAGAAGGCCGATCCCGCAGCCGCTGCACTCGCTGCCTCCGCCGAGCGCGTTCTCACCTCGATGGCGCAGGGCAATGCGGCCTCGACGAACGATCTGCAGTCGCTGCAGCGAGCGCTTGAGACCAAGATCTCGAGCAAACTCGAAGTCAGCGCCAAGGCAGTGGCCGATGCCGCCCGCACCTTCGAGCTTGCCATCCAGAACGCGGTCTCGGCGACTCCAACACAGCCGGAGACACCCACTCAACCCACCCTCGCAGACGTGGTCCTGCAGTCGCAGAATCCCAATGCACCGCCGCGTGCCGTCCGTCACCGCCTGCCCGAAGAACGCGCGTCGCTGACTCACAAGTTTTCGATCGCGGGTCACGAAGGCTACATCACGGTCGGCCTCTACCCCACGGGCGAGCCGGGTGAAATCTTCATCAAGATGGCCAAGGAAGGTTCGACCGTCTCCGGCCTGATGGATTCGTTCGCCACCGCAACGTCCCTGTCCCTGCAGCACGGAGTACCGCTGAAGGTGCTGTGCGAGAAGTTCGCGCACACCCGCTTCGAACCCTCCGGCTGGACGGGCAATGAGCACATCGGCTATGCCAAATCCATCATGGATTACATCTTCCGGTGGCTTCAGCTCCGCTTCCTCTCCGGTCAGCAACTGGACCTCTTCGCCGGGATGGGCGGCAGCCCGCAGCCTGCCATTCCAGTTCTCGGCACGATTGGCGACTCGGGCAGCACGGCAGTTCCAGCTATCCGCAAGGATCTGGGCTCCTCAAACGACGCGAGTGTCATGTCTTCCGGACACCCGGTCACCGGCGCCGGCCAGACCATCATCCCCGGCCACGCCGCACAGGTAGTGCCGACGAGCGGACACGCCGCCGATGCCATGCGCAGTATGTACGACATGGGCGACGCACCGTCGTGCCATACCTGCGGCGCCATCATGGTGAGGAACGGCAGCTGCTATCGCTGCATGTCCTGCGGCAGCACGAGCGGCTGCAGCTAGTCGCGCCACTATCGCAGGAAAGCCCGGCCCGGTCTCGTGCCGGGCTTTCCTGTTGCAAAGCTAACCGGTTGTGAACACTGCGGTGCCGTGGTTCGCCGACCTGTCTGTTCTCAGGCAGACCCGCACGCATTAAAATCCAACATAACAACAACAGCCTGACATTCTTGATTCACCCCGCTGAGGGCTCGATTGCACATGGACGCAGCTCTCCCCCCTTCGCACCGCAAAGGCGCCACTCGGCATCGCTCTACCGTCTTCACTTCGATCGCCTTCTTCCTCACCGCCTGCCTGGTCTTCTTCCTCGGCATGCACCGCTACCCCAACATCTACGACGAGAGCATCGTCCTTACCGCGGCCATGCGCATTCTCGCCGGGCAGGTGCCGCATCGCGACTTCTACGCCATCTACGGACCCGCCGGCTTCTACTCCTATGCCGCGCTCTTCCGCATCTTCGGCACCAGTCTGCTGGTCGAACGACTCTGGTCGATTGCCATCGACGCATTCACCGTCACTGCTGTCTTCACCATCGCTTCGCTGCACGTCCGCCGCTCCATAGCAATCGCGTCCGGTCTCGTCACAATGGCTTGGCTGTACGGCCTGGACATGATGACCATCCCCTATGCTGCCACTCCGGCTGCGCTCTGCGGTACGTTGGCTGCCGTCTGTCTGGCGCCCTGGTATGCGCAGTTACTCAGCCGGCGACGTCTCTTCGCTGCGGGCGCCCTCGCGGGACTCTGCCTGCTCTACCGGTATGACACCGGCATCGCGGTGTTTGGTCTGCAGCTTGGCTTTCTTCTGCTGGCATCCTGGCATCGCGCAGGCAACATGTTGGAGACTCTTCTCCTGTGGCTTCGCGCCGCCTGGGTCTACGCGGCAGGCTTCGCAGTCCTGGTGCTCCCAGTGCTGGCGTACTACCTGTCCGTCGCGCCCCTCCACGACTTCGTCCACGATATCTTCCTCTTTCCCAGCCAGCACTACCACGCCGCGCGCAACCTGCCATTTCCCGGCATTCATTTGCGGACACTCGATGCCCTCGGCATTTATCTGCCAATCGTAATCGTATTTGTTTCTATATTCATTGTCGCAAGCAACTGGTCAAAGTCTGGCAGCAACGCGCCGGTCTCCAGCCAAACGCAGGGCTTGTTGCTTTCGCTCGGCATGCTCGCCTTTGTGATGTACTTCAAAGGCGTTGTCCGCGTCAGCAATATCGGCATGTACCTCTCCTTCCTGCCCAGCCTGCTGCTCCTGGCCCTCCTGCTGCAGCACCGCGACGCACTCACACGCAACCTCCGCCTCCTCCTCTATGCCCATACCTTCTGTGTTCTGCTGGCGTCTGTTGGCGTTGTCCGCGCGGAAATTGTCTCCCAGCGCGGTCAGCGGGGAGTCGTCGGGCGCCTGTTGCGTGTCACCCTGTTCAGGCACCGCGCCGCACCTGGCATCCAGTCCACCTGGTGCCAGGAGGACAACCCGCTCACCCGAGGCTTCTGCTTCCTGCCCGACGAACCCCGCATCGATGCGATCGACTTCATCCGCGGCCACACCCGTCCGGATCAACCGCTCTACGTCGGCCTCATGCATCACGACACCATCTTCGCCAATGACAACCTGATCTACTTCGCGACCCAGCGTCTGCCCGCAACGCACTGGTCGCATTTCGATCCGGACCTCCAGAACACTGCGCCCATCCAGCAGCAGATGATCCAGGAGTTCGAATCCGGCAGGCCGCCGTACATCGTGCTCGACTCGGAATTCAGCGACGGCAGCCACGAAGCCAACGACAGCGCCAGGAGCTCCGGCGTCACCCTGCTCGATAACTACATCCGGGCTCACTACCGCCCCATCCAGTCCTTCGATCCCTTCCAGATCTGGCAGCGCACTCCATAAACCAAAACGCCCGGTAAAATCCAGCAGGAGGTGTCCATGGCAGTATTCCTGGTGCGGGTTACGCTTGCCGGTGTGCCCGACAATGACGATGCCTACGGCGAACTCGATTCGTTGATGCTGCATTACGACTTTACCCGCTCCATTCTTGGAGCCGACGGGGAAGAGTATGCCCTGGCCGCAGGCACCTATGACGGCGAGTCCACCATGGAAGCCGACGAACTCCAGGAGGAGCTGGCTGACGCCATCGAATCCGAACTTGAAGCGCGATTCTCCATCCTGGTCGTGCAGCGCTCCACTGCCTCATGGGCCGGTCTCGCGCCCTACGGCGGTGTTATCGAAGAGTAACGTCACCAGTTACTCAGTTACTATTGGCGGTTTCATTGGTCCCGGAAGCTAGTCAGTACCGTCCTGAAGTCGCCATATTTCCTTACGATTTGCGGCGACGGAACACCCGGCTCTCTAGTAGCATTCGTCAAAAGTTCTGGAGTTCTTCAACTCCGCCGGGTCCACGAACCTTCTGCGCTTGTACGTGCTGTCATTGCTGTTCTTCCCTGCCTGCGTATCTCCCCCTCTTGATGCCCTCCTTTCGGGCAGCCGGCAACAGATGTCCACTTCAAGTTCCAAAGTGCAGCGATCGCCAGTCCGGTGATCGGTCCGCTGTCACTCGCCGTCCTAATCCGTTTACTGAATGAGGGAATCTGATGTTTACCATTGCAACCCAAACGTTGTTGGGCGCTGTTCACAAGACCGGCTTCGCACTTTCAGCCCTGGCTCTTGTAGCCGCCCCTGCCGCAGCCTTCGCCCAGACGAAAACCGTCGGTTCGGTCCCGGCTATTGTCGCCAGGGCTACCAGTCACGGTCCCATTGATCCTGCCACCGACCTTCGTCTCACCGTCTGGCTCTCCCTGAAAGACAAGGCTGCCTTCGACCAGAAGGTAGAGGACCTGTACACACCGGGTTCGCCCTCCTTTCACAAGTGGCTGTCTTCGGACGAGCTCCGTGCCTACGCTCCTTCTGCAGAACAGGTAAAGCTGGTAAAGGACGAACTCACCCGCCACGGACTCTCCGTCATCGAAGACGGCCGCGACAACTACTCCATCGTGGTCCATGGTTCGGCTGCCAAGGTTCAGGAAGCCTTCGGTACACGCATTGAAGAGTTCGAGCACAACAGCAGGACGTTCCATGCCAACACCACGGAAGCGCATCTCCAGGGAGAAGCTGCGAAGTACGTCACCAGTGTCGGCGGACTCAGCAATATCGGAATGAAGCCGCAAGTTGCCTATGCGCTCAATCCGAAGACGCGCAAGCCCATCGCCCCCGTGCCACTGGAAAAAGTCAATGCCTCGGGCGGTCTCTCCTCGGCCTTCACCAACCAATGCTTCCAGACAGCCTCGGCTTTTGCATTCGGCACTCCCGGCGCCCTGCCGGAAGGTGTTTACTTCGGGAACGTCTATGACAATGTGCCGCAGGTCTGCGGTTGGACTGCCCCGCAGATGCAGGCAGCCTATGGACTCCCTGGCGTCTACAACGCAGGCCTGGAAGGCAAGGGCCAGACCATCGTGATCGTTGACGCTTATGGCTCCTCGACGATCCTGAGCGATGCCAACGTCTTCAATCAGCTGAACGGCCTGCCCGCGCTGACTGCTTCCACCTTCAAGGAGATCTTCCCCAGTGGTCAGCCTCTCGATCCGGCCCTGGGCATTTCCCTTGGCTGGAACGTAGAAACTTCGCTCGACGTGGAGTGGGCGCACTCGATCGCACCGAAGGCGAAGATTGTTCTGCTCGCTGCCGCCGCTCAGGATGATGAAGACCTTCAATACGCCGTACTCTATGCAGCCACTCATAAACTGGGCAGCGTCATCTCCAACAGCTACGGAAGTCCCGAGTACGAAGACGGCGCGGCAGCACTCAACGTCTGGAACCAGGTGAATGAGATCGCGGCAGCCGCCGGTATCTCGGTCAATTATTCCACCGGCGACAGCGGCGACTTTGGTGTCGGCTCTCCCGTGGGTGCGGCTTCGGTCCCGGCCGATTCTCTGTATGCCACCGGTGTTGGCGGCACCAGTATCGGTGTACCCTCCGGATCCGGTCCTGCGTCTGAAACCGGCTGGGGCAACAACCAGACCGAACTTGCTGCCAACGCAACCACTGCGCTCGATCCGCCATTCAACTTCGGCAGCGTCGGCGGCGCGGGTGGCGGGGAAAGCATCTTCTTCAAGAAACCGTCCTGGCAGAAGGCTCTCCCCGGAACTGGACGTCAGCTTCCCGATGTCTCCATGGAAGCCGATCCCTATACCGGTGCAGTCATCGTGCTGACCGATCCTGGCGTTGGCGTGGTGGCAGAAAGCATCGGCGGTACCAGCCTTTCCTGTCCGATGTTCTCCGCTTACTGGGCACTGGCGAACGAGAAAGCCGGCCATCTCCTTGGTCAGGCCGCACCTATCATCAGCAAGCTGCCCGCTGGCGCCGTTACTGACGTTAATCCGTCCAGCTCGCCAACCAACGTAACCGGCACAGTCATCGACAGCAGTGGCGCCACCTTTTACACTGCCGCCGAACTGGCCGCTCCACTCGACGGAACCACCCGCTTCACCAGTGCCGTCTGGCCCGTGCAGGGATACTTCATCGATCTCACCTTCGGGACCGATACCTCTCTGCATACCACCGCCGGCTGGGACAACGTCACCGGCTTTGGAACGCCGAATGGCCTGGCTTTCATCAACGCAGCAGCAAAATAGCAGCCACCAGCAGTAAACAGCAAAGAGGGGACAGCCCAGGGCTGTCCCCTTTGCTGTTCCGCGGCCTGCTCACAGGGCCACTTTTTTGAAGCCGTAGCGTCCGGCCATCTCCCACGGACCATCGAGATAATTCCAAAGCAGCAATCCCGTTGCCGTCAGCGTGAACGGCACAAAGGTCTCGCTGAGCCGTTGCAACAGCGCTGGCGACACCGCCGGATCCACCTTGTTCTGGATCACGATGTGAGGCGTCAACCGCTGCCTGTCCTGGCTGGTCAGGTCATCCACAAAAGCATCCGCCAGCGATGCGTGAAGCACCTGCAGCTCGGGCGAGCGCACGCGATAAGCAACACCCCGGCCAAGATGACGAAGCCCCGACACCTCCATGGCAAATTCCGCGCACGACAAAGCCGTCTTGTGCAGCTCCATGTCGATCGCCTGGAAGTGCGAAGCAGGCAGCGTATGGAAGAGAGTAATGTGCGCCGGAACCCGGTTGAGATGTGCGGGGAAATGCTCCCTTCGCAGCGCGTCCATGCGCTGCTGCTGGTCCTCTGCTATCTCGAGGGTCAACACAAAGGAATTCACATTCCAGGGATAGCAGACTTTGCAACAATGGTGTTGCCGTGTTGCGCCGGACGCAACCTGCTTTAGGGAAACCTGTTCATGCGACCGACAACCCTCCTCCTCCAGCTGCTGCCGGCTATGATCGTCCCCGGTATGACCTGCGCGTTGGCCCAGACCACCCCGGCCGCCGCCCCCATGCCTGCTGCAGGCGCGCAGGCCGTCTCCATCGCTCCGCCTGCCGGGTCAAGACTGCTGTTGACCGCCCGCGGCGACGGCGTCCAGATCTACACCTGCACGCAGGACCAGGCAAACTGGATCTGGAAGCTCAAAGCGCCTGAGGCCACCTTGCTGGACCCGCAAAGCAAAGCCATCGGCAAACACAGCGCCGGACCCACGTGGCAGCTTGACGATGGCAGCGCCGTGAAGGGAACTCTTGTCGCCAGCCAG
>CAZZVA010000135.1:0-9252 GCA_964657345.1 uncultured Acetobacteraceae bacterium
TACCATCCGCCTGCTGCTCACAGGGGGCGTTCTTTATGTTAGCCTTAGGAGTTTGCATGGGTCAGTGTATGCCTTGCTTGCCGGCCTCGGGCTTGCCTTGATTGCGCTCTTGATCGAGTCGTTCCGCTTGTTGAAAGTCTGGACGCTTTAGCGCAACTTGCAGCTTGTACCACCCGGCTTCGCCGACTCATCAGGCAAAATTTTCAGAAATGGTTCGTATGCCAGTTCAGCTTCCATTTACCGCTTTCCTGAATCACTACTTTGCCGGCCTGGCGAATGCCGTTCTGGCATTGGTACACGTTCATGCCAAGCATCCCCAGGCGCCCATAGATAATTCTTTTGCCATGGAGCTGCTGGTCTTCGGCGTGCTCCTGGTCTTCTTCATCATGGTGCGCGCAAGTCTGAATGTAGAAAAGCCTAGTGCCGTTCAGTCGACAGCAGAAATGCTTCTCGAGTTTGTCGATGGCCAGGCAGAATCGATCATTGGTCACGGATATCAGCGCTTCGTACCGTACTGCACCTGCGTCGGGTTGTTCATCCTGCTCAGCAATCTGCTCGGACTGATTCCGCACTTTGAATCACCAACCGCCAAGCCATGGGTCCCGCTTGGCATAGCCGTCCCAACCTTTCTCTATTACAACTACTACGGCATTCGTGAGCAGGGAATCGTTGGCTATGCGAAGCATTTTGCCGGACCTATCTGGTGGATTGCGCCCCTGATGTTTCCGATCGAGATCGTGTCTCATCTTTCGCGCATCCTCTCATTGACAGTCCGTCTTTATGCCAACATGTTCGCCGGCGACATGGTCGTCCTCGTCTTCTTCTCAATGGTGCCTGTGGGCATTCCAGCTATCTTTAATGGCATGCATCTTGGTGTTTCACTCATCCAGGCCTATGTCTTCATGCTGCTGACCATGATCTATCTGGCGCAGGCGACTGCACACGACCACTAGACCTTTTGCCCCGGTGAAATGACCGGGCGCGGAGCGCGTAATTTTCATTCGCGCAAAACTTCAGGCAGGATCAGCTTCCGTCCTGACTGCAACAAGCCGACAGCGTGAGGGTGCCAGCACGGTGAGCATCAACCACCCACTGACGGACTTTTCAGGAAGCAGGAGAAATGGAAATGCGTAAACTTCAATACATCTTCATGGCGTTGTCTGTGCTGTTCCTGGCCAGCCCCGCCTTTGCACAGGCAACGGGCGGCGGAGCCTCTATCGGAGCCGGCCTTACGGCAATCGCCGCCGGTCTCGGCATGGGCGTTGCTGCTGGTCTCTGCGGTCTGGGACAGGGCCGTGCCACTGCCTCTGCGACAGAAGCCATGGCGCGCAATCCCGGCGCACGTGCCGGCATCCTGCTGCTTTTGACACTGGGTCTGGCCTTCATCGAATCCTTGTCACTCTTCACCCTCGTGATCATCTTCGTCGTAGTCAACAAGTAGCACGCAGCAAACCTTGGCGGCCCTCGGTGGTTTTTCCCGAGGGCCTCTCCATTGCTAAGTGCAGGTCCTGCTGCCAATGTCTTCAGTACTCTCATTCCGGGAAATGTCCAAGCACTTCGGCAGTCGCGGCAAACCGGGCAGGCTGGCTCTCGACCGGTTTAGTATGGACATCCACCCGGGCGAGATCGTCGGCTTCCTCGGTCCCAACGGGGCTGGCAAGACGACCGCGCTGCACCTGGCACTTGGCTTTCTCAAGCCCTCTTCAGGAGAGGGCATGCTCTTCGGCAAGCCTTTCGGTGATGCGGACGGACGCCGTCACGTCGGTTTTGTTCCGGATCAGCCCGTCTTTTTTCCCGGAACCGCCGCGCAGGCTCTGGCCATAGCCGCCACATTCAGCGATGTGAAGTTGTCCGGATTCCAGATTCAGGAGCACCTCGCGGCGGCAAACCTGGAACCGGCAAAAGGCGACGTCCGCAACTTTTCACGGGGTATGCAGCAACGTCTTGCTCTTGAACAGGCTCTTGTTCATCAGCCTGACCTGCTCTTGCTGGACGAACCGATCTCCGCTCTTGATCCACGTGCGTCTATCGCCGTCATGGAACGCCTGCAGCAGCTGGGAGCGAAGGGTGTCGCGGTCCTGCTCAGTTCGCATCAGCTCGAAGCAGTGGCAACCATCGCCGATCGCCTCATCCTGCTCGATCACGGACGATCCCTGCTGATGGGTCGCCCATCCGAATTGATGCGCGGCACTGGACGCTATGAATTGACTTTCAGAAATCTGCCCGGCAATGCCACACTGCCTGCATCGTTTGTCTCCCGGGAAAAGGAGCTCAGTGTCTTCATTTGCGAGGCTTCGGAACAGAAGCGTGTCATCTCCCTCGCGTGGAACCAGGGGGCTGAACTGATCGCGGTTCATCCAGTCGTCGAAACATTGACACAGCTGTTCCTGCGGGTGACAAAAGAATCGAAAGCAACAGGCTCTTCCTCATGAACCGCGTCGTTTTGCTCACGCGTCTGATCCTGCTTCGCAATAAGTGGCTGATCCTCCTGCTGATGGTGTGGCCGATAATGATTGCACTGGTCATCCACTTTCTGGGCGCCGGTATGAGTCGTGACGATATCGTGGCTCTCCTGCATCAGGAAAGCCTTTACGGCGTTGCCATGGTCGCTTTCGCTGGATCTGCGTTGCTTGGGGCTGAAGAACGATCGGGCCGCATCCAGCCCGTGCTGGCGCGTAAAGTCACGCGATCCCAGTATCTTGCAGCACTGCTATGTGCGGCGTGGCTCCCGCTCTTACTCTACGTGGCAGGCTTTGTTCTCGCCGGGCTGCTCTTTCGTGCAGACACATTGGGCAATGCACTGCACTTATGGAATGACATTCGAATCATGGCTGCAAGCCAACTGTACGTAGGCCTGGTAGTGGCAGCCGCCAGCATCTTCTTCTCTGTGATGCTGCCGACTGCCTTTGCCGCCGTCGGCACGATCGCAACCGCAGCAATCATTGAATACCTGGCAGCCACCTTCAAAGCAGGCCTACTGCTTCAATCACTCACATCGTTCGTGGTTGCGATCTTGTTCTTCAGCGCTGCCGTTGCAGTCTTCAACCAAAAGGATTTGAATCTCAACAGCGACTGATCTGTGCAAGCAGGCCGAGCCGATTACTGCTGAGCCGCAAGTACCGGTACCGTATTCTCCTGTACCGGGCTGCTGGGGAATCGGAAGGTCATCGCACCGCGTTGTGCCAGGTTCAGTACATGCCCCGGAGCCACACCGAGGGCGAACGTCGCGCCAAGGGTCAGCAGTAGTGCTGCGCCCAGCGTCCACGAAACCTTCGGCATCAACAGCAGTCCGGAATTGTCGACCGGTTTTGCGTAGATCACCATCAGCAGCCGCAGGTAGTAGTACGCTGCGATGCCGCTATTGATCAAACCGATGATCGCCAGCCACACCATGCCAGAATGAAGAGCAGCCGTGAACACATAGAATTTGCCGAAGAAGCCACCAGTGAACGGGATGCCGATCAGAGAGAGCAGGAAGAACGCAAGAGCTCCACCAAGAAGCGGCGACAACTGGCCGAGGCCGCGGTAATCCTGAATCAGGGTCAGCCGATCTTCATAACCACCAACATGACTGATGATCGCAAAAATGCCGACGTTCATCGCCGCATACGTCACCGCATAGAAACTGGCGGCTGCCACGCCGTCGCGGGAAAGAGCCGTGAATGCAACCAGCAGGTAGCCGGCATGTGCGATCGACGAATAGGCCAGCATCCGCTTGACACTCTGCTGACGCAGCGCGCACAGATTGCCAATCGTCATGGAAAGTGCCGCCATCATCCACAACAGCAGAGTCCAATGCGCCTGCATGGAAGGGTAGGCGCCGTAGGCGATGCGCAGCAACACTGCGAATGCCGCGGCCTTGGGAGCAGTCGACATGAGGCCGACCACAGGCGATGGCGCACCTTCATAGACGTCCGGTGTCCAGACATGAAACGGAGCCGCCGATACCTTGAAACCGATACCGATGATGATCATCGCAAGAGCCACCCAGGCCATTCCGGGCGTCGTCGTCCGTGGGAGCATGGTCGCAATGTCGGCGATGCGCGTCGTCCCTGTAGCTCCAAACGTGAGGGCTACGCCGTAGAGGAAGAATGCCGTTGCAAACGATCCCAGCAGGAAATACTTGATGGCAGACTCGGGACTCTTGCCACTTTTCTTCCGGAATCCCGCCATGATGTAACTGGAGATCGAAGATATTTCGAGGCCGATAAATACCAGTAGCAGTTCCACGGCGCTCGTCATCAGCAGCATGCCGACCGCGCCGAAAATCATCAGGGCGTAGTACGCGCCCATGTCTTCTGTCGCTGCCTTGGTCGCATCCAGCGAAACCAGCAGCGACACCAGCACGATGCCGCAGATCAATACGTGGAAGAAGACACTGAACGCGTCTGTCTGGACTGTTCCGAAATAAGCCACACCAGGCAGCAGGTGAAGCTGCCACAGACTCGCTGCCAGAGCCCCGATGGTTCCGACAATCGCAAGCCATCCGAGCGAACGCCGCGAAGCCCTGGGCGTGAGCATCGCATCTGCCATCATGATGCAGATACCGACAATGGTGAGAATGACCTCGGGCAGTATGCGGGCTATCTGAGGAACAGTCTCCATCACCGTGCCTCCTGGGCGATCGCGAGAGATTCTGCCCTCTTGCCCGATTGCGCTGCGACAGTATGCGTCGTCAAAGGCGCAATGCCCTCATTGATAGCTTGAAACCAGTAGGTGGATGCAACTCCCATCGCCAGCATTAATCCTGCGACCGGCCACAGCGTAGTCGCCTCGCGTGGCAGCAGGTCGGCTGCGGTCGACCGCTCTACCATGGGAGAATTGACTCCGTAGAACACCCGCTGCACCATCCAGAGCATGTAGGACGCGCTCAAAATGACACCCGTTGTGGCGATCGTACCCCAGGTGTGATTGACAGCAAAACCACTGCTCAGGGTCAGAAACTCTCCAACGAATCCATTCAAAATGGGAAGACCGATGAGCGACAGCATGGAGACGATGAACAGAACCGTCACGCGCGGCATACGGCTCGCGAGACCGCCATACTTGGCGATGTCATAGGTCGCATACCGTTCGTAGATGAGGCCCAGCAGCACAAACATCGCTGCGGCCGTGATCGACTCGCTCAAAATGTGAAACAGTGCCCCGCTCAAACCTGAGGCCGCAAACGTATAGATGCCCAGCACACAGAAACTCAGACTGCTGAGCGTTCCAAACGCCAGCAGCCGCTTCAGATCCTTCTGCACCAGAGCCACCAGCGCTCCGTAAACTATCCCGATGCTCGCCAGCGCTATCATGAGCGGCGCGATCTGCCTGGCCTGGGCGGGAAACAGTGACAAATGGAAACGCAGTATGGAATAAATTCCGAGTTTGCCCGAAACCACCATAGCCATCGCGGTGGGCGCCTCGCTGAATACATCCCCCAGCCATCCGTGCAGAGGGAACACCGGAACCTTCACGGCAAATGCGACCAGGAAGGCCAGCGCAATCCACCAGAGCGCCTCCGGGCTGAACAGCAAAGGATGGGTCAGCAGTATCTGCTGCAATTGAGCGAAGTCGAAAGTGCCGGTCCTGGCATACAGCGCAAGGATCGCGACCAGGAACAGGGCAGATGGCGTGAACGTATAGATGAAGAACTTGATAGCAGCGCGACTGCCTTGATTACGCCCGTGCATGGCAATCAGGATAGCCATCGGAACCAGCGAAAGCTCCCAGTAGCCGTAGTAAAGGATCAGATCGAGCGAGACGAAGACGCCATACATCGCTGTCTGCTGTACCAGGAAGAAGAAGTAAAACTCCTTGGTGCGCGTCTGGATGGCATTCCATGACGCGAGGACACCGATCGGCGCCAGCAGACCAGTCAACACCACCAGCCAGAGCGAAATCCCGTCGACACCCACGTGGTAGCGAATCGCCGGGCTTCTGGTCCACAGAAAATTCTGCTCGAATTGGAAGCCACTGTGTCCATAAACATAGTGAGCTGGCAGGTGCAGGGTAAGTCCGAAAGAAATCAGGGTGACCAGCAGGGTGAAGCCCTGGATGACCTTGCCACGGCGCGGCAGGAAGGCAACGATCACTGCTCCCAGAAGAGGGAACAGCGTGATCAGCGTCAGTATGGAATCATTCAACACTTGGCTTGCTTTCCTTTAATGACCAGTCCTAGTGAATGAGAAGGTGAGAGCCGAATCCGAAATAAGTGATGAGCAGCAGAGCCGCTGCTCCGAATGCCAGCCACCCTGCATACGATCGTATGTTGCCCGACTGCATGCGCCGCAACACCGCCCCAAGTCCAACATTAAGGCTGCCGATACCAGCGCCCCCACCATCGACCAGGCCGCGGTCGAAGAATATCCATAAAACAAAGCGCGAAAAGTACAGGAGAGGGGTCACGATCACAGCGCCATAGATCTCATCCACCCAGTACTTGTTTTCCACCAGCCAGTTAATGCCGCGCAGCTTCGAGCGGATTGCCGCCGGCAACTCCGGCTTGCGTCGATACAGCAGGTCGGCGAAAAACCATCCCAGTAATCCAGCCAGGACGGACAATGCACTCAGTGTAAGTTCCGTCCCGCTGTCGGCCGGTTCTTCCGCAGCTGCTTCAGCTGGAACATCTGCCGGACGCCCGGACATGTTTGCGACCGTTGCCTGTTCAAAGCTCAGCGGCTGGCCGTGAGTAACAGGAGACAGAAAGTGTCCGATTTCGTCATGACCGTGGAGTACAGCCGGCACACCAACCCAGCCTCCAACCAGCGAAAGCACGGCAAGTAGCACCAGCGGCGTAAGCATGAGCCAGGGACTCTCATGCGGATGAAGCGGATGGCGATGGGTTGCGGTATCGTGTGCGGTTGCAGAGGACTCATGACTGTGCACAGTCGGCTGTTCGTCACCGCGATAGGTACGGCTGAATGTCATGTACCAGAGCCGGAACATGTAGAAGGCGGTCATGAACGCAGTCACGAAGCCGACGAACCACAGCATGTGTCCCAGCCCGAGCCCGAGCTGACGGGAACGAAAGACCTCGGCAAGAATTTCATCCTTCGAGAAGAATCCGGCAAAGGGCGGAATGCCGGAGATGGCCAGCACGCCGACGAACATGGTCCAGCAGGTAATCGGCGTGAATTTACGCAGTCCGCCCATCAGGCGCATGTCCTGTTCGCCGCTCACAGCGTGGATGACCGATCCCGCCGCCAGAAACAGCAGCGCCTTGAAGAAGGCATGGGTCAGAAGATGAAAGATCGCTGCTGAGTAGGCTGCAGCACCACACGCCATGAACATGTAGCCAAGCTGCGAAATAGTCGAATAGGCCAGCACTCGCTTGATGTCTGTCTGCACAATGCCGATCGTGGCTGCGAAGAACGCAGTCGCCGCTCCGATAATTGCCACCACTGCGAGCGCGATCGGCGCACGATCGAATAACACGTGCGACCGGACAACCAGGTAAATGCCGGCAGTCACCATCGTCGCTGCGTGGATCAGCGCCGAGACGGGCGTAGGACCTTCCATCGCATCCGGCAGCCAGACATACAGCGGAATCTGTGCCGATTTACCAGTGGCCCCGACTACCAGCAACAGCGCGATCGCGGTCAAAAATCCGCCGTGCCATTCCGGATGTTGCGCGATCTTCCCGAAGACCTCGTGGAAGCTCAGCGTGCCGAAATGCGCGATCATTAGGAACATCGCCAGCAGGAAGCCGAAGTCGCCGATCCTATTCACGATGAAAGCTTTCTTACCGGCGTTGGCGGCAGAGTGTTTCTGAAAATAGAAGCCGATCAACAGGTATGACGCGAGTCCCACGCCCTCCCAACCCACAAACAGGAGAAGGAAATTTTCAGACAGCACCAGCGTCAGCATGAAGAACATGAAGAGGTTCAGATAAGCAAAAAAGCGATAGAAGCCTTCTTCATGCGCCATGTAGCCAACAGAATAGAGGTGGATCAGAAAGCCTACGCCCGTAATCACCAGCAGCATGATCAGCGTCAACTGGTCCAGCGACAGGCCGAAGCTCGCGTGGAACGTTGCGCTCGCAATCCAGGGCGTCGACAACTGTTCGACATAAGGCAGCGTCAAGGAGCTGAAGTGGCTCCAGACATTCAGAACCAGCCCGAACGGGATCGCAGTCGCGATCAGAGCGATGGCCGAAACGGCAGCGCGCGGCAGTCTTCGACCGAGCAGGCCATTCACTAGAAAGCCAAGGAATGGAATGAGCGGAATGAGCCAGAGATGAAGAGGCGCGGTCATAGGCAGGGCGTGGATCCGTTCATAGTTTCATCAGGTTCACACTGTCGATATCCAGCGTGTTCCGGGTGCGGAAGATGGCAATGATGATCGCAAGACCCACGGCAGCTTCGGCTGCCGCCACCACCATCACAAAAAAAACAAAGATCTGGCCACTCAGGTGATGCCATTGATGAGCGAAGGCAACAAACGTCAGATTGACTGCATTCAACATCAGCTCAATCGACATGAACACAGTAATAATATTGCGCTTGATGAGAAACGCAGCCACGCCAATCGTGAACAGAATCGCACTCAGGACAAGATAATAGGCAATCGGCACTGTCATCTAGTGTTCCTTCCTAGCCAGTGCTACTGCACCCAGAATAGCAATCAGGATGAGGATAGATGTCACCTCAAACGGAAGCAGAAGGTCTCGAAACAGAACCGCGCTCAGACTGGTAGTGGTCACGAGGTAGTCGCCCAGCCGCGCACTTCCCAGTTGCGTCTTTGCTGACAGAAAGACGAACGTCAGCAGACCCAAAAGGACGGCCGCGCCGGGAAAGCCGACGATGTAGGCCATGCGGCTGCCGCGGGTACGCTCTTCTTCTCCGGCGTTCAGCAGCATGATGACAAACGTGAACAGAACCATGATGGCGCCCGAATAAACGATCACCTGGGCCGCCGCAAGAAACTCAGCACCCAGCAGCAGGTACAGCACCGCCAGCGAAGTCATGACCACGATCAGAGATAAGGCGCTGTTAATAGGGTGCCGCTGCAACAGCAGATTGAGAGCGGCGCCGACACACAACGTTGCGAAGACAAAGAATAGGGCTAGGTACATGGTGATAAACCGTTCGACTGGCCCATTGAAACTGCACGGAAAATGGATGACAGTAAAACACGATTGTAAATCACCGAGGCAGATTGAAACTTCGCCCTTTGGCCGGACACATCGTTCATTTGAGGGCCAGCCACAGGCTCGTGCCGATGATATTCACCACGGCCAGCGGCAAAAGGAACTTCCAGCCGAAGTTC
>CAZZVA010000136.1:0-9189 GCA_964657345.1 uncultured Acetobacteraceae bacterium
GTGGCAATGGCGGCATCCAACTCGTGCGCTTCCAGAGCTTCGGTTTCTTTCATCGGAATTTCAGCGAGCATGGTCCTGCCCGTGCCCGGATCCAGAGCCTCCAGTGGATCGTGACCGGACCGCAGCCGGAGCGGCTCGGTGAGGTGCGCTACGCTCATGGCTGCGAAGCAATCCGGATGCTCGCCGAGCGCCTCTACGGCGCGCTGGAAGACTTCCTCGTCGAGAGGAGATGCCAGTGCCCGGAGCAGAATTCGTTCGGCTTCGCTACAGTTGGCCCGGGATGGAGCGACCTGGTCTCGCCTTTTGGCCGCAGCCAGCTTCAGTTCTTCCCGCATGACTGCTGAATCGATCCCCAGTTTCTGCGCTGCGTCTGCGGCAAACTCGTCCCGCGCGATGCGGCTGGGCATCCGGCGGATGTGGGGCAGCAGGTAGTTCACTGCTGCGATCTTGCCCTCGGCACTGCGCGGCGGAAACATGACCCGGGCGCGGTCGATAAGGAAATCGGAATGGCGGCGCGCTTCCTTCAGGGCTTCTGCGTAGGCCCGGATGCCGCGCTCGCGGATAAATCGATCCGGATCGAGGCCGCCCTCGAGCGTGACGACGCGCACCTCGAAGCCTTCTTCGGTCAGCATCGAGATCGACTTCTCCGCGGCATTCGCGCCTGCCGTATCGGGGTCGAAGTTGATGACGATGCGGGTGGCGTAGCGACGGAGAAGGCGTACCTGGTGCTCGGTGAAGGCGGTGCCACTGGTTGCGAGCACATTCGTGATGCCGGCGGAGAAGACAGAGATGCAATCCATCTGGCCTTCCACCAGGAGAGCGAAGTTCTGCGCCCGGATGGCCGTCTTGGCCTTGTCCAGGTTGAACAGCACCTCGCCTTTCGAATAGAGCGAAGTGGCCGGCGAATTCAGGTATTTTGGCGCGGCTTTTTCACTGCCATTCGCAGAGGCGCCGGAGTTCAGGTCGCGCCCGGTGAACGCGATGACCCGCCCGCCTTCGTTGGCGATGGGGAACATGATGCGTTTGCGGAAGCGGTCGTACAGGGGGCCGGGTTTGCCGTCTTCCTGCTCCTTGAAGCTGAATAGTCCGGAGGCGCGCAGGACGTCAGCGCTTTCTGTCCGTTCGAGGATGGAACGCAGGGCCTGGAAGCCTTCCGGCGCATACCCAACACGAAATTTCAGGATCGTTTCGGCGGTAAGCCCCCGGCCGGTGAGATATTCCCGTGCGGCGGCTCCCTCCGGCGATTTCAGTTGTTCCTCGAACCAGGCGGTTGCCCGTTCATGCACATCCAGCAGCCTGGATCGCTGGCGGCTTTCGGCGGCCTCCTCCGGAGAGTTGAATTCGCGTTTGGGGAGTGCGATACCGCACTTGGTGGCGACGATCCGGATGGCCTCAGGAAAGCTGACATTCTCCAGCTTCTGCACGAAAGCGAAGACATCGCCCGACACGCCACAGCCGAAGCAGTGATAGAACTGTCGCGCCGCGTGGACAGAAAAGGAGGGCGTCTTTTCGCCGTGGAACGGGCACAGTCCGGAAAAGTTCTGGGCGCCTGCTTTTTTCAGGCGCACGTACTCGCCGATGACACGGACGATGTCTGCCTGCTGCTTGACGGTCTGCGCGAAATCCAGGGACATGGCGGGAGGGAGTGACCCGGTATCAGCATACCGCCTTGGTATGCCGGTGCTTCATAAATCCTCTGCCCTGATAGGCGATGCCGCACGCGGTGCCTCTGACCAGATGGTCTGGGCACCGGCAGGAGCGGTCTTGCTATTCTCTAGTCCAAAGAGGAACCATGCGCCGCAGATACAACAACCTGGTCCGTTTTGGAGGCGGCGCGCTCGCGCTTGGCCTGATGCTGTTCATCCTGGTGCCGCATCTGAATCGCGCCGGGCACTTTGTTGCAGGGTTGCTGACTGGCCTGGGAGCTGCGCTGCTTGTGGGTGGAACGCTCAGATCGAGGCAGCCGCATGCAGGGCTTTAGCCTGCGGCCGACACACCGCCGGGTTGACTCTCGCTGCGGACGTCATGCAGATTCAAAAGATGTTTAAGCGGAAGTTCCGCAGCTTTCTTACCATTCTTCGCGCTGGCGGCGTTCCTGGATTGTTCCGCTATCTCTTCCGCAACATGGCAGAGAAGACGGGCACCATGGATGGCTGCACCTTCGGCTCGAAGGGCATCGAGGTTGAGGGTCTGCGCAATGATGTCATCAATGGGGTCTTCGAGAGTTTCGAACGCAGTGCCGTGCAGCAATATGTTTCACCGCAGCTTCCTGTCGTGGAACTGGGAGGCTGCATGGGTATCGTCAGCTGCATCACGAATCGTCGCCTGGACAATCCCGAGGCCCACGTCGTCGTCGAAGCCAATCCGAAAGTCATTCCGCTGCTCCATCGCAATCGGGATCGCAATCACTGTCGCTTCGAAGTTCTCAATCGAGCGATCGCTTACGGTGCCGACACGATTGCCTACGCCCCCTCGGCTGATTTTGCCGGTAATTCCCTGAACGAAAAAAGCGGCGTCGCCCGCGTCAGCGTTCGTACTACGGGACTGTCGGACATTCTCCACACTCATGGCTTCGATCGCTACACGTTGATCTGCGATATAGAAGGCCATGAAAGCGAGTTGGTAGAGCGCGAGGCCGAGGTGATCCGCAGGGCCGAGACAATCATTCTCGAGACGCATGCGCGGCTGATCGGAGAAGAGAAGAACCAGGCAATGCTCGACCGCCTGCAGGCCGTCGGTTTCGTGGTGGTTGCCAGTGAGTCGTACGTAGTCGTTCTGAAGAACCAGGCAAGTCCGGTCCACTTTCCGACACAAGCGGCCTGAAAAATCGTGCTTCTAACCGCTTCCGGAATGTGATATCAAATGGCTCCAGCAATCTGGCCGGTACCACGGGAAGCTCCTGCTTCAACTGCCAGTTCTCGCGCCGCCATGGTTACCTTGTCAAGACATCGTGGCTGCGGCCATTCCTTCCCAGCTTTACACGGGCCAAGTTTCTACCTTCAGGAGAGACCGAATGCAATGTCCCGCATGCAACAAAGAAGTGTCACCCCAGAGCGCATTCTGCAACCACTGCGGAGCACCGGTGGCCGCAGCAGCAGCTGAGCCGACGCCCGGCTATACAACCGTTCCCAACCAGCCCTACGCGACTGTACCGCAGCAGGCCGCCTACGCCGGATCGCCCGCTGTTGCCAGCTCCGGTTTGTCGGACAATGCAGCCTCGGCTCTCGCCTATCTCACCATCATTCCGGCTATCATTTTCCTGGTACTGGAACCCTACAATAAGGTACCGCTGATCCGTTTTCACTCCTGGCAATCGATCGGGCTGTTTGTCGCGGCCGTGTTGCTGCAGGTGGCAGTCACGATCGCCGACATCCTGCTGCATTTCATTCCGCTGATTATCCTGTTGTTCTCACTGATTCACCTGGCAGTGGGCCTCGGATTATTCCTGGTGTGGATCTTTGTATTACTGAAAGCCAGCAAGGGGGAATGGTACAAGCTGCCGGTGGTAGGCGACTTTGCCGAGAAGCAGGCGCGCGGCTGATTCTTCACAATCACTCCTGTGAGGCATAGCTTCGCATGCAAGCCCGGGACGATCAACGAGAGTCATCGCGGGCCCAGGAGCCAGCCTCGAGGCTTGCGCTACCATGACTCGAGACCAGCCTTCCCGCTGGTCTGCAGGAGTGGTGTTGTGGAATCACCAACTGAGACGAAACCCCGCAGCGTGGGAACAGTAAGGGCTGTGGAGGATCGGCCTGTTGCTCAAAAAGGCTGGACGGGGCTTCTACCCCGCATATTTGTTCTTGTCAGCGCGGTCCTGCTTGGCATCGCACTGGTGTTATCGCGCCAGTGGCCTCTGCTGCACGATGCAGCCATCATGCACTATGTCGTCTTCCTGATGGATCACGGCTGGCGGCCGTGGGCGGACATCATTGACATCAATATGCCCGGCTCCTACATGGTGGAGTGGTTTGCTGTTCATGTTTTTGGCGGCGGGGATACTGCCTGGCGGCTCTTTGACATTGCAACGATTGGCATTGTCGTTGCGTCGGCTACGGCAATCGCTCCGGAAGAAGATCGCTGGGCCGGCTTTATGGGCGGGATCGCCATCGCCCTGTTCCACATAGCCAACGGGCCTGAAGATGTTGGCGAACGCGACTGGTTCCTGATGATGTTCCTGCTTGCCGGCACGGCTTTTTTCATGAGCGCCCTACGGCAACAGCGTCCGGCGCGCATGATCTATTTCGCTGCTCTCAGCGGGTTCGCAGCAGCCATCAAGCCACCTGCCGTGCTGTTTCCCCTGGCGCTTATGGGGCTATCATTTTTTGTGTTGCGCCGGCTAGGGCTCGGGCCCGGGAAATACCTGCGCAGCATCCTCGCGGGCGCCCTGATACCGATCACAGTGGTGGCCGGGTTTCTGATTCGCTACCAGAATCTGCGGGCTTTCCTCACCATCGCCCGGGGCCTGATTCCTTTCTATGCGAGCCATGGCGATCACCCCCTGCAGATTCTGCTGCGTGTGGCGTTCATGCCAAGTGTTTTGATCCTGGCGGTGTTTGCCGGCATTCTGGCCTGCGTTGTCCGTACCTGGAACCGCTGGGAGATGCAGGTCCTGCTGACGGGATTTGCGTTCGGAGCGTTCCTCTACCTGGTCCAGGGCAAGGGCTGGCAGTATCACAAGGAGACCATGTTCGCCTTCCTCATGGTGTGGATCGCGATTCAGTTTTCCATCGCGATGCGAACACCCGGCCGATGGCAGTTGCCTGGCATTGCCGGTGCAGCACTCCTGTGCCTGCTGCTGGGCCGCTACGTTCTCTATGCCGAGCGAGCACAGATCGATCTGCAGGGCACCCCGGCGATGCGAGCGAGCCTTGAACAACTGGGTGGCGCCAGGCTTTCGGGTGACGTGCAGTGTGTGGAGATGGTCAGCGGCTGCATCCAGGCTCTCTACAGTTTGGAGCTGCTGCCCTCCAATGGATTCATCTTCGATTCCTTCCTCTTCTCGCCGACACAGACTCCCACCATTGAAGACCTTCGTTCGCGATTCCTGTCGGACATGTCACGGAAGGTGCCGCGCGTCGTTATCGTGGCGGAATCGGATTGGAATGACGGAATTCCTTCTTACCATCGAATTGAACAGTGGCGCCCTTTCAGCGACTTTCTGCAGCAGCACTACATCCTGGAAAGCGAGCACGACAAGGATGGCCGGATCGTGACGGGAAGCTATCGTGTGTACCTCAGAAAGTAGCAGTCTGCGTTTCTGCCTGGACGGTTTTCGCGCCGGAGGTTGTGCGCTACGATGAGTGAAGACCAGCCTGACGAAGATCGAGAGGATTGCTGCTGTGGAACCGCCAGCCGAGACGACGCCACGTTCGGTGCCGCCTTACTCTCAGGAGTCTGCGAAAAGCTTTTCGGCATTCCTCTCTGCTGTTCCAGGAGCATGGACATGGAACAGTCTTCTGCCGAAATTCTGTGCTGTCATCTCAGCAGTGTGTGTGATTGCTGCGCTCACCTGGTCTCGTCACTGGCCGCTGTTCCATGACGCTGCGATCATGCATTACGTTGTCTTCCTGATGGATCACGGCTGGCGACCATATGCCGATATCGTCGACATCAACATGCCCGGCTCCTACATGGTGGAATGGTTCGCTGTCCATGTTTTCGGATCGGGTTCGGTGGCCTGGCGTGTCTTTGATTGCGCAACGATGGCGGTGGTGTTCGTCTCCGCCTTAATGATTGTCAGCGGGGAGAATTGTCTCGCCGGCGCTCTTGGAGGAATGGCGATCCTCCTATTTCATCTCTCGAATGGTCCTACCGATGTAGGCGAGCGTGACTGGAGCCTGATGGTCTTTGTGCTGGCCGGCTTCGCCTGTTATGTGCGCGCCCTGCGAGGCGGCCGTCCCCTCCTGTTCTTCTGGTTCGCTATGCTTTCCGGATGCGCTGCGGCCATCAAGCCACCCGCTTTCCCTTTTCCTTTTGCTTTACTCCTGCTCGGCTGCTGGGTTTTGCGGAAAGAGCACAAGCGGCTCGGCCCATGGCTGCTGGCTGCCCTGGCGGGCGCGAGTGTTCCTGCTCTGGGGGTCCTCGCTTTTCTCTGGCATTACCACGCATTCTCCGCGTTCCTCGAGATCGCACGCGGCCTGATTCCGTTCTATGCAGTCAGCGGCAACCTGCCCCTGCCATACCTGCTGCACGTCGCCATCGGCCTTTACATGCTGGGCATTGCGCTGCTGGCTGCATTCGTCTGCTGGAGTCGCGGCACATGGCGGCAGTGGGAAGTGCAAGCTACTCTGCTCGGCATTGGCTTCGGCGCGTTCCTTTATTTCAGCCAGCGCAAGGGCTGGCAGCAGCATAAGGAGACACTCTTTGCTTTTCTGCTGCTTTGGATCACCGTCCAGTTCGTCACCGGACTGCGGATGCCTGCGAATAGCCGCGGCAGGGTGGTCAGTGCCGCAGGCCTGGTGCTGCTGACACTTTTACTAGTCACATGGACGTTGCCGGTACGCACTCTTCCGTTCTCTGTGCCGGGCTCTCCCGCCATAGAAGCCGATCTGCGTCCGCTGGGAGAAGAGGCGCTGACTCGCAATGTGCAGTGTGTAGAGATGGTGACGGGATGCATCAAGGCGCTGTACGATCTGCGGCTGCAGCCATCCACCGGTTTCCTGTTTGATTCGTTTCTCTTCACGCCCGCTCCGAATGCAGCTGTCCAGACTCTTCGCACACGCTTCCTCAACGAACTTACGCAGCAGCCTCCTTCCATCCTCATCATTGGCGCTTCAGACTGGGAGGCAGGCAGCATCATGAGTTACGACCGCCTGGCACGCTGGCCTGACTTCGAGCGCTTCCTGGATACCCGTTACATCTTGCGCCACGAGTACAACGCCGGCCCGGTCATCGATCGCGGCAGTTATCGCCTTTACGAGCGGAGATAGCTGGTCAGAAGAGATCCGGAATACTGGTGAAGGCGATGCGCGTTGCGGCCGCGGCACCAGCCGGCAGCATGCTGGCGAAAAACAGCATGCTGGTCCCATGCTTGGCATTGATCTTGTCCATGGTGCTCGATAGCCGGGTCCGGCGCGCCTCCGTCTCCAGGCCAGAAAAAAGGCTGAGCGTATGCAGATGATCGGGCACCAGGTTGCTAAGCGTCACGCCGACAAAGAACGGCTTCTGATAGGCCGCCCCCTGGGGCCGCTCAGCCCATAATTTCTTCAGTCCCTCCACCAGTGTCTGGTTGTCCTGGCACTCGATGAGCGAGGTACTGTGCGACCAGGCATTCTGCGGAATCCCTGACAGGTGTTTCTTAGTGGTTGAGTTTGCCGGTACAGCGAACTTGATCGTCAGTCGCAGGTTGGTGGCCCACAAGTGGGCAGTGCGCAGCCGCATGGCGGTCTTGTGCAGCAACTTGCTGACCACCGCATAAGCGCCATCGAGGGTGCGCAGTTCCGGCGGCAGGACGTGTGAGTTGCCGATCGATTTCTGATGTTCCAGTTCGGCATCTTCAAAATCTTCTCCACGGAGCCAGTGCCAGAGCTTCTCGCCGCCGATGCCGCCCCACACGATGTTCATCGCTTCGCGATCGAGTGCATGCAGTTGTGCCATGGTGCGGATCCCGCAGTCATGCAGGCGTTTCTCCATGCGGGCGCCGATGCCGGGCAGGTCTCTCAGGTTCAACTGGAGTAACGCTGCTTCCAGGATGTCGGGAGTCAACGCTACCAGGCCATCCGGCTTTTCCATGTCGGAGGCGATCTTCGACAGGTAGCGGTTAGGGGCCAGACCGATCGAGCAACGAAGCGTCTCGCCTGCATGCTGCCGGATGCCTGCCTTGATCCGCTCTGCGAGCTTCAAGGCAGACAGCAGCGGCTGCTCACTCCCGATCAAACGACACGCCATCTCGTCGATGGACATCACGGAAGCGACGGGCACGAAGCGCTCCACTGCCTGCACAATGCGATGGTGATACTCGACGTAAATTTCGTGGCGCGCCTCGACCAGCACCAGGCCGGGACATAGTCTCTTGGCCTCGCCGACCTGTGTGCCTGTTCGTATACCGAATGCTTTTGCCTCGTAGCTCGCCGCGATGCAGCAGGTGGTATCCGCGACCACGGGCACAACGGCGACCGGCCGGCCCCGCAGCAAAGGTTGAAGTTCCTGCTCGACGGAGGCGAAGTAGGAGTTCAGGTCCAGAAACAGCCAGCGGACACGGGGCTCTTCTACCGGGCGCCTGGGTGCGCCGGGGAGCGGCAGCGTTACCGGAGTTCGCACCTCCTCACCGACTGTCTTCGACGGCAAATCTTCTCTTCCCGAAACCTTTTTGGGAGAGCGGGCGTCGTTTTCAGGAAAGGCGCGGCGGATTTCCATCTTCTCCTGATTTTCGCCCTAGCCAAAGCTCGTGCGCAAGGCTTAGTCTGTGCCCATCGAGTCACGTTACTGACTTGGCACACACTTTCAGGGAGTAGCGCTAAGCGCACAGATAGTCGACTTTGTAGGTAGACAGTCAACCTCCGTGGAGGTCGACCGGCTCTAAGTATTACAGGGGAGTAGTCACAGCCATGTTGTCCGCAAATTTCTCAGCAATCTCGCACTGGTTTTCCTTCCTGGAAACGTACGTCCCGGCTATTGCCATCACTGCTGCTGCTGCAGTGCTGATCGGCTGCGCGGTCAGCGGGGCATGCGCGCCCTGCAAGGAAAAAGACCAGGTCTTTCATAAGCACGTCTGGTAGACCGCGAGAGGTCTGATCGACGCACGAAGTCAGCCTCACAGGGCGGGTCTGTTCTTCCAGCGCCGCCGACCTCGCTGTTCCCCCTCTATAATCCGTGTCGATGGCAATCCCGGATTTAAAAGCTCCCGCAACTCTCCCGCAAAATCCGCAACTGGAAGAACTCGCCCGCCGGCATGCGCTTGTCGCCGAGTCCGGCGGAGAAGAACGCCGGAAGAAACAGCAGCGCGATGGCAAGCTCACGGCTCGTGAACGCGTTGAGCTGCTACTGGACGAGGGCACGTTCGAAGAGACCGACCGGTTTGTCACCCATCGCTGCACCGACTTCGGCATGGCGGACAAGACAATTCCGGGCGATGGAATCATTACCGGGTATGGCCTGATCGATGGCCGCACGGTTTTCGTCTTCGCGCAGGATTTCACTGTCTTCGGCGGGTCGCTTTCGGAAAGCAATGCGGCCAAGATCATCAAGCTG
>CAZZVA010000137.1:0-8040 GCA_964657345.1 uncultured Acetobacteraceae bacterium
CGTCGTCTTGTTGATCACCAGCACCGTCACAGCCCCATCACTGGCCCGCTGCGCCGCATACACCGCCAGCCGCCCCTCGTCCGAACTCGAAGCACTCACCCACGTATCGCCATACTGCGATCCGTGACCGTCATAGTTACGAAACATCCGGAAGGCAAACGCAATCGGATCCGTCGGCCCCGGCGCCGTCCACATATTCGCAAAATCCAGCCGCTGCCGTCCGAAAATCCCCAGCAGATCCATCTCTGCCAGGGCATCCGTAACCTGCTTCTTGCCGCTATCGATCGAATACTCGGAGATCGCGATCTTCGTCCCCGGATAATAGTGGCTCACCCACTCCTGCATCCGCGGCAACAACTGCATCGGCCCCTTGAACACACCCTGCTCCACCCACGTCCCGCCAATGTAAGTCGAATCCCACAGTGTCCGTGTCGACGCAAGCTGCGAAGCAGCATCCGAAAACACCGGGTAGTAATGCTCATCCAGATAGTCCAGAACGCGCACCCCATGTGCTTTCTCATACGCAGCCATCTGCTGCAGGTAATACTCCGCCGCATACAAGCCGTTTTGTTTCTTTGTGTCCCCGATCCATCCGCCCAGCGTAAAGTCCGACGGCCCCATCACCTTCGCCGACGCATCCACCTGCTTTACCATCGCCGCATACTGCTGCCCAAGCGCCGTGATCGTCGGATAGTCAGCCCCGCCCGGTTCAACATCGCGATGAGTATTCCCCCAGCCATACGGCTCATTATCCAGCTGGTAGAAAGGCACTCCACCCTTCGCCGCAGTGCCAAACGTGGCTACCAGATGCTGTACCCATGCCTTCTGCAGCTCAACCGTATTACCGACATGATTCGCCGCAATATCTCGATCGACCAGCTGCTCACCTTTAGTTGAAATACCATTCCCGCAGTCCGCACCATTTGGATGGGTATAAGGATTGGTACTTTGCTGCGCACCATACACCGAAACAGGAAAGCTGCAATTCCACGCCGCCGTCTTATTCACATACGGAATAATCGGAATCGTCACCAGCGCACCCGCTGTCGAATACCGCCGCACCATCGCATCCACAGCCGCACCCGGCACCGGATTCACACCACCGGACCCGCCCATGAAGAAAAAATCAAATCCCGAGTTACTCGAATCGACCTGCCAGTTATAACGGGTTGTCCCGTCCCCGCCCCACCGCACATTCGGAACCTTGATCTCCCGCGCCAAGCCATCGTCCAACCCATAACTGACAATCCCGTAGATATTCGGATCGATAGCATGACGACCACTGGCAACATCGACGGAAAGCACCGGGGCATTTATCGACGCACCACGCGGCGCACACGCCAGCACACTACTAAGTAGACATGCTGCCACCGCACGGCAGCATCGTCGAAGATTAAGCCAGCCGCCAGTGCGAGAGCTCAACACATCACCCATGTCACTTCCCGTTGCCAATGTCGCTCATTCCAGCGAAGACTGCTCATAAATATAATCTCGCCAGGAAGCGGTCATCATTACGGCCTTGGCAGACTTGGGGCACGCGCCTTCGCTTCTGCGCCGATATCATGGCTGCGTGCTGCGGTAGCCGAGTCGTTTTGGAGTCGGATACAGGCCTCTATCAACAGTTTTCTTTACGGTCCGGCTTGCGGAGTCACCTGATCTGGCGGCTAGGGACACGCATTTGTAAAGCAACGCAACGCATGCATCAAGATCCGCAGGAAAGCAAAGAGTGCCCTGTGCATAAGGTTCCCCTCGATCCATCTTTTGGCACAGCACTTCAGCGAATTGGCTGCGAACTACGAAGCTGGCGATCAATCCACCTGCGAGGAAAGGAAGTTACCTGGATTCTGACACTCGCCGACTTCTGATCTCGAGGCTCAGTAAGTCTCTCGGATGGAAGGATCCTGATCCATGAGTCCCGGCGCCCGGAAGTGTCTGCGATCAACCGCAACCGAGGCGAACGAGCGCCGGAAGTGACTCTCTACAACAATGCAGGTTCACTCACGACAGCATCCGTCACACGCGTAATCCCGTCTTCCGGGAAAAACAGCATGAACACTGTCCCTGATGTCCGGACGCTTGAGTGCCGGGCAATGCCGCTGCTTCCATTTACCGCGACCTCCAACGCGCGGCTGCGCACCGCGACCAGCGCTCCATGCTTCACCAGGATTTCGCTGCTCACCCACAATCCCAGTCCCGTCCCGGTCGCTTCCTTCGTCGTGAAGAAGGGCTCGAAAATGCGACGACGCACCTCATCGCTCATGCCGCAGCCCGTATCCGCCACTGTGATGCGAACGCCTCGCGTACCCGTCTGCCAGGCCTGCGAGCGCCGCGCTGTCAGCGCCAGCCGCGCCCCCTCCGGCGAGGCATCCAGTGCATTCCCGATCAGGTTCGCAAACACCTGCCGCAGCTCGCCCGCGAAACTGAATAGCCGCACATCCTTCTGAAAATCGCATTCCACTTGAATATGCTTTGCCTGGAAACGTCCCTGGTGTACCTGCAGCACCGACTCCAGAACTTCCGCCAGGTTTACCTCCGATGGCAGCGTCGACTGGCGATAGAAGCGCAGCGTTCTCTGCGCCATCTCCGACACTCGCGCCACCTCCTGCTCCGCCACTGCCGCCAGGGCCCGCGCATCGTCATCGAGCGAACTGTGCCGCTGCAGCAGGTACAGCAGGTTCGTCACCGACTCCAGCGGATTGTTGATCTCATGCGCAATCGATGCCGCCAGCCTTCCCGTCGCCGCCAGCTTCTCTGACTTTCGCAGCGCATCCTCTGACAGCTTCCGCTCCGTCGCATCGATAAACACTGCCCCGGCCCAGCGAATCGCATCCGAGCCAACCCGCACCGGGTACAGGTTCAGCAGCCAGCAGCGATGCACCCCCATCCGGATATCCGCATCACTCGGCGTCAATTCCAGATCGCTCGTCGCGCGATTGTTCAGGAACACATCATCAATGTGTTCTGCCAGCAGTGCGGCCGCATCCGCCGTCAGGAACTTGTGTATCGACGATCCCAGGTAATCCTGCACCGGGATCCCGCTCGCTTCCGACAAAAACCGGTTCACGCGCACAAACCGGTACTCGCGATCGAAGAAGGCAAAACCCACCGGCGCATTCGCCAGCATCGAATCGAGCAAAGCCAGCGTGTCATTCAACCCGGCCGATTGCTCCGCCATCGACGACACCAGCAGGTTGAAGGCACTCGCCACCTCGGCCGCTTCATTCGTCTCGTCCGTCTTCAGCGGAAACCCCTCACGCGTGGTCGGATCCTTGATCAACCGCCGCGTCGCCGCCATCAGTATCGCCAGTGGACCCGTGATCGATCGCGCCAGCAGCGCCGAAAGCGCCACACAGCCCATCAGTGCGAACACCCCGAACAGGAACGTATTCCGGAGCAGCGCCTGGACCGCAGCCTTCTCGCTCGCCGGATTCACCATCACCCAGGCATAGCCTATCGGCTTGCCATTACTGCGGATCAACGCGATACCCTCGCCTCGATCCCCTGTCTCGGAAAACGGCAGCACCTGCACCGGACTTGCCATCTTGCTGCGATCCAGCCCGCTCAACTTCCAATCGGTGGACGCTTTGCTCTGCTCCGCCAGCACCTTACCCTGCATATCGGTAATACGCACCGCGAGAATAGCCCGCGATGCCAGCAGTGCCGACAACTCCTCATCCAGCCAGTCAGGGTGATTGTTTGCGAGGGAACGTCCCGCTTCCAGCGACAGCAGCTTCGCCTGGTTCTCCAGCCGACGCGCAGCCCGGCTGCGAATATCCACCTGTTCCTGCACCACCAGCAGCACGGCAAACAGCAGCAGGAAGATCGTCTCCAGCAGGATCAGGCCCAGCGTCAGCTGGCCGCGGATCGTGCGGGGTCGTAGCCACGATGCGGCTCTTCTGTTTCCACCGATCGTCACCGCACCACTCTCAGCCATGCGCGTCTCGAACTTCGTCCGTTTCGTATATCCCGCTCCACTGAACTATCGGCCGCGGCCTGTACCACGACTAACGAACCGTGTCCGCTCCCGCCAGCGTCTTCAACATACTGACGGCAATCTGACGACCATGGAAACGCCCATTCTCAATAAAAATCTCGTTCGTCCGCGCACCAGCAACAATCACTCCTGCAAGATATATGCCCGGAATGTTGCTTTCAAGACTTTCCGGATCGCATACCGGCAGTTGATCCGCTCCCTCAATCCGTACCCCCAGCGATTGCAGAAAAGTAAAATCCGGATGATACCCGGTCAGCGCAAAAACAAAGTCGTTCTTGAGGCTTACCTTCCCCTGCGGCGTCTCCAGTTCCACTTGATCTTCGCGAATCGCCGTCACCTTGCTCTGGAAGTACGCCGCCACTTCCTTGTTCTTGATCCGGTTGTTGATGTCCGGCAGAATCCAGTACTTCACATGCCCATGCATTTCGCCGCCGCGATGCACCAGCGTCACCCGCGCTCCATGACGCCACAAATCCAGCGCCGCGATCGCAGCCGAGTTCTTGCCCCCGATTACCACCACATCCATCCCGAAATACGGGTGCGGATCGTGGTAGTAGTGCATCACCTTGGGTAGATCCTCGCCGTCGATCCCAAGATAATTCGGCAGGTCGTAATAACCGGTCGCGACAATCACCTTCCGCGTGCCCACACCCGTCTCCCGCCCGAAACGATCCCGCAGCTTCACCGCAAACCGGCCGTCACTCCCGTCAATCCCGAGCACGTGATGATACTGACGGATCTCGAGCTCATAATGCTCTGCAACTTTGCGGTAATATTCGAGCGCTTCGTTCCGATTTGGCTTCTGGTTCGGACTGGAAAACGGCATATCGCCAATCTCCAGCAGCTCCGGCGTCGTAAAGAACGTCATGTTCGACGGGTAGTGAAAGAGCGAGTTGCATAGGCAGCCCTTGTCCACCAGCACCGCCTTCAATCCATGCCGCTTCGCCTCGATCGCACACGCCAGCCCAGTCGGACCCGCGCCCACCACCAGTACGTCATACTCCGGCCCCGAATGACTTGCATCAGAGATGTTCCCAGGAACATTGCCAAGAATTTGTTCGAAAACAGCCATACCCTAGCTTAGAACACCAGCGTTAAGAACACCCGGATAGGATGAGCCTTACCCCGGGAGACTCACATCGCGTCAACTGCCCGCCTGCGGAACAGGCCCGGAATCCAACAACCGGCGCACGCTGTTACAAACAACCATCCGCCAGCTTTCCCGGAACCCTCGCTTACTGATGCATGCGTCTCAGGAGCGCGAAGTAGCGAGGGTCATGGCGGACAGGATCAAACAGCGGCTCCACGCGGATGAAGGTTATGTCGAAGCAGTGGTAATCGATCGCATGTTGGAACAATGCGAATGCATGGTCAAAATCTTTCACCCGTAAATCATTGACGCCTACGTCGTAAACCGTGCAGGGGACGGCCGACGTCGCGGTAAGTGCGCGGGAGAGCGCGCGCCAATAGGACTGCCATCCTTGCTGCTGGTAGACATTTAGAAGCGCTGCGCTGTCCAGCTGCGGCTCATCTGCGTGCATCCTTGCCAGGTTGTGCCTCACCGCCTCGTCCAGGTCACCCTTCTGCTCGTAAGCCAGGTCCAGGTAGTGTTCGACGGAGCCGCCCCCTCGCTCCATTTCACCGGAACGCTGTAGTTGGGCAATCGCGGCATCGTATTCACGGTTGTAATAGAGAGCGACGGCTAACCGGCGGTTCATGATGAAAGACAGCGGATCGAGCTGAACCGCGCGGCGCATGTGCGTAACGGCATCCTGGGGGCGGTCGATCGCTTCAAGATAGATAGCGTATTTGAATTCTCCAATAGAGTCGGTGGGATTAAGGGAGATGCCGCGGGTCAGATTCTGCTCAGCTGCACTCCAGTTCCACCCATAAATCGTCTGCACGCTCCCGAGATCAGTAAACCCTTCACCATTCCCCGGGTCGAGCTCGATAGCCCGCCGGGCCGCAGCCAGTGCCTGGGGCATCAGCTGATCGGGTGCGCCAAGATTGTAGGTTGTGCTGGCATCGAGAGCAGAGGCGTAGCCGGCATAGGCAGAGGCATAGTTGGGGTCGAGGGCAATCGCCTGCCTGAACGACTCGACGCAGTGGCGAAAGTCCTGCTTGTGATAGAAGTAGCGCCCGCGCAGATAAGCGTCAAGCGCAGCCGGATTGACAGGCGGGCGCGGCGACGGAGGAGTAACCACGAAGCTCGCCTGCGTGGCGATCTGCTGCGCGACGCTGTCCTGGATAGCGAGGACATCCGAGGCAGACCCCTCGAAAGACTGTGCCCACAGATGGCGATCCGTGCGTGCGTCGATAAGCTGGGCAGTAACACGGATCCGGTTCCCCGACCGCACAATAGACCCCTCGACAACCGCGTCCACACTCAGCCGGCGGGCTATCTCGGGCAGTGAGCCAGGAGAATCCTTGCTGGCCATGACCGACGTCCGGGATGCGACGCGAAGATGCGGGATACGCGCCAGCTCTGTGATCAGTTCGTCGGTCATGCCATCCGCAAAGTATTGCTGGCCCGGGTCGCCGGAGAGATTCTGCAGAGGCAGGACGGCAATCGACCCGATGGGCGCGCCACTGTTCCGACGGAGGAAGAGGGCGGCGAGCGTATGAGAGCCAAGCGTCGCAGTCGCAATGGCGACCAGGACAACGACGCAGGCGGCGGCCGCCATCCAGAACCGGTACCGGTGTTTGCCGGGCGTCGCAGAAGCGGAAGCAGCAAGGATGTCAGGAGTCACAGCGATCGGGGACGCAGCAGCAGGCTGCTCGATCAGAACATCGGACACAGGCATCGGCCCGGCAGCCTCTGGCTCTACCGCCGTGACCGTCGCAATGAACCGGTAACCGGAGCCGGAGATGGTCTGCACATACTGCGGAAGCTCCGGACTATCGCCAAGGGTCTGGCGTATCTTGCGCATCGCCGTGTTAATGCCGTGTTCCACATCGACGAAGACCTCCTGCTCCCAAAGGCGCCGGGCAATCTCATCACGCGTGACAATGTGTCCGTGCCGCGTCACCAGGAGTGCGAGCAGCTCGAGAGGCTTCCTCTCCAGCCTGAGCCTCCGGCCATTGCGGGTCAGCTCGAACGTGCCGCAATCAAGGCTGAACTCGCCAAACAGATAGACGGCGCTCGCCAACTCTGCCTCCCGAAGTGGCTGGAGTATAGCACCGGCAAAAACTTAGCCGCCTGATTTCCTACTGGAATCAGAAGCTTACACCTTCACCTTACTTCACCGCCTGAATTTACCTTCCTCCATTGCCCGTGTCCGCGGGCCTCCCGTTGTATCGCTCCAGGCCGGCAATTGCCCCAAGCCCAGGAGGAAGTATGAAGTTCGCAACTTTGAGAAATATATTGATCGTGACTGCAACAGCGCTCGTCGCCACGGTCGTTCCCTACGCGCATGCCGGCTGCGGCCAGTATCACCCCGCGTCCTACCACGGCGGCTCGCAGTACCGCTTCGCCACCCCGCACCTCTTACTGGCAACATTCGACGCAGAAGACGACAACACTGCCAGGTCCGAGCCCACAATCGTCGGAACCTGGAAAGAGCACTGGATCTCCGAAGGCAGCAAGAATATTCCGGACGGCACCGAGATCGATGCCGGCTATGCCCAGTGGCATAGTGACCACACCGAGATCAACGTTTCCGGCCTCCGCTCTCCCCTGACCGGCAATGTCTGCATGGGCGAATGGGAGAAGACGGGTGTTCGGACGTACCGGATGAACCACTTTGGAATCTCCTACGACTCCACAGGACTCAACCTGGTCGGGCCTGCCCGCATCCAGCAGTGGCTGGTTCTGAATGAAAAAGGAACAGCCACTTCAGGCAAATTCACCATTGACCAGTACGAGGAGTCAGGGAATCTCCTGGCTCACATCCAGGGCAAGATCATCGGCACCAGGGTGACCATGGACACCGGCTTCGAGAAGGTTGAATAGCCTCTATCCCGATAGGCAATTCCAGGTCACGCTCCGCTCCATCTCAAGCGGAGCGTGACCACTTTCCCTCCACCTCGCTATAAGCCTGGTTCCT
>CAZZVA010000137.1:8050-9161 GCA_964657345.1 uncultured Acetobacteraceae bacterium
GACCCCGCGATCCAATCGTGATTGTTTCCAGGGAGCGCCAGCCTCCAGGAACAAGAATGCACTCACTTCCGCCCGGCTGAGAGTCTTCAGCTCTCACGCATCCGTGAAACTACCCACAACGAAGACTAGCCCTCGCCTCGCGCATCCTAATACACTGAAAGCGAGACCCTTGGCAGCCATCACCACATTCCGGGACGAACTCGTCCATCCCGCATACCCCTCTGGCCGCCAGCTGCGCGACTCCCATCAGCGCGCCATCACCGACCTGCGCGTCTCCGTCACCGGCCGCTGCAACTACCGCTGCGTCTATTGCCGCACCGGCAACGGCGCTGTCGATCCCGAACTCCCGATCGCCGACTACCTCCGCCTCATCCGCGTCTTTGTCTCCCTCGGCATCGAAAAGGTCCGCCTCACCGGTGGAGAACCACTCCTGCGCCAAGGACTGGTCGAAATGGTGCAGGAACTCTCCCGCATCCGCATTCCCTTCGACGAACAAGGCCACCGTCTTAACCCGGACGAGCCAGGCCGCAAGCTCGACATCGCCCTCACCACCAACGGGCACCTGCTCGAAGCCCTCGCGCAGCCGCTCATGGACGCCGGACTCAGCCGCGTCACTGTCAGCATGGATGCCGTCGACCCAGCCAAATTCGCCGCCATCACCCGTGTCCCCGGCAGCTTTCCTCGCGTCGTCGCCGGCATCCGAAAAGCTCAGTCCATCGGCCTCGGCCCCGTCAAGATAAATTGCGTCCTGGTTCGCGGCCTCAATGACGATCAGATCATCCCCTTCGCCCACTTCGCCCGCGAAGAAAACGTCATCATCCGCTTCATCGAGTTCATGCCCCTCGACGAAGACCGCGCCTGGTCCATGGACATGGTCGTACCCATCCGCGAAGTCGAAGCCCGTCTGGCGGCCGTCCAGCCCCTGCGCACCCTCCCGCCGACCCAGCCCGGCGAAACAGCACGCCGCTACCTCTTCGAAGACGGCCGCGGCGAAATCGGCATCATCGCTCCTGTATCCCAACCCTTCTGCGGCCAGTGCAGCCGCATCCGCCTCACCTCCGACGGCAAAATCCGCACCTGCCTCTTCTCCACCTTTGAACAGGACCTCCAC
>CAZZVA010000138.1:0-9152 GCA_964657345.1 uncultured Acetobacteraceae bacterium
CCGTGGCCACCGGGATTCCCAGCATCCGGGCAATCTCATCCGGCGTCTGGTCCTCCTGGTAGCGCAGCGTCAGCACGCTTCGTTGCATTACCGGCAACGAAGTCAGCAATTGCTGCAGCTGCCGGTTCAGCAGCGGATCCCCTGGCGCTCGCTGTCCTGCACTCGCGGCCGCTCGCTCGGCAATTGCCTCGAGCGTCGCTTCATCCATCCCGACTTCGCGCGACCCATGCCCATTCCGGCCCGCATTTCTGCGCAAATAATCGATCGCCCGATGCGAAGCCACCCGCCGCAGCCAGTACTTCACATGCTCCTTTGACTCCAGGCTGTCGAGGCTCGCATGCAATTCCAGGAACACATCCTGCGCAATCTCCTCCGCCGCTCCCCGGTCGCCCGCAATCCGAAGCGCGATCGAAAAGACCATGTCCTGATGTTCCCGGAGCAGCGTAGGAAAGTGATCGACCAGCAAGCCCAGCCTCGTATGTCTTCACTCACCTGTACGCAAACCAGTGCCAATCGGAATGCAAAAAGTTTAGGTAATGAACTTGTCCCAATCGACCGGAGCCAACGGACAAGTTGTCACCTCGACCGGAGCGCAGCGCAGAGATCTCACCCTCCCATCATCACAAGTCTGGGTGCCCCATCCTTGCGAAGCTAGGGTGGGTATAGCGAAGCCGTCCGCTCTCCAACAAAAAGGAATCAGGAAACGACCAGGAGTCTCACTCGGCGCACGCGCCCTACCGGGCGGCAAACCCGTCTGCTTGCTTACCAGGCGTCACCGAACGCGGCTGTACTCCAACTCGAACTTTTTGCCGGTCGAATCAGAATAGGTGGACAAACCGCACTGTCTGGAGATGAACCCTCGTATAGGGTAAGAGACTTAGCCGGAATACGTAACAGTTCAGGTTTTACAGGAAGAGTAGATTGTTCAACTTCGAACAATCCAGACTTTCTTCCAAACACGCGAATTGTTCCACCTGAAACAATTCGCCCATCCGCCCAAATCATCCAAATTGTTTCACGTGGAGCAATCGGACTCTATTTGAGAATGTGTTACGCCTTCGGCTTCCACCGCAAAACAGGCTTCCGCGCCGCCGTCGTTTCATCCAGGCGCGAGATGCGTGTCGCATGTGGCGCATTCAGGATGATCTCCGGATTCTCTTCCGCCTCGCGCGCAATCTGCTGCATCGCGTCGATAAACAAATCCAGTTCTTCCTTCGACTCGCTCTCTGTCGGCTCAATCATCAGCGCACCCGGTACGATCAGTGGAAACGAAACCGTGTATGGATGAAACCCATAATCGATTAAGCGTTTCGCAAGGTCGCCAGTCTTTAACCCGCGCGCCTGCTGCTTACGATCACTGAATACTACTTCATGCATCGAAGGCGTAGGATAGGGCAGCTCGTAATAACCTTCGAGCTTCTTGCGGATGTAATTTGCATTCAACACAGCATCCTCGGTCGTCTGCCGCAATCCATCCGGACCATTTGCCAGAATGTACGCAAGTGCCCGCACGAACATCCCGAAATTTCCATAGAACATGCGCACACGCCCAACGGATTGGGGACGATCGTAATCGAAGCGCAACATGCCATCCGCGCCTTCTACCACGACTGGCGTGGGCAGAAACGGCTCGAGGATTTTCTTGCATGCCACCGGCCCCGATCCTGGACCGCCACCGCCATGCGGAGTCGAAAATGTTTTATGGAGGTTCAGGTGCATCACATCCACGCCGAAATCGCCAGGCCGGGTCTTGCCGACCAGCGCATTCATATTCGCGCCGTCCATGTACAGCAGCGCGCCCTTTTCATGCAGCACATCGGCAATTTTGTGAATCTCGCTTTCGAAGACGCCAATGGTGGAAGGATTCGTCAGCATCAGCGCGGCTGTTTCGTTCGTCACCATCTGAGCCAGCTTCGCGACGTCTACCATGCCGTGCGCATTCGATGGCAGATTTTCGACTTCATAGCCGCACAGCGCAGCCGTCGCCGGATTGGTGCCGTGCGCCGAATCGGGCACGATTATTTTGCGTCGAGCCGAGCCTTGCGCCTGGTGGAAAGCACGCACCAGCAGGATGCCGGTGAATTCGCCATGCGCGCCGGCTGCGGGCTGCATGGTGATCGTGTCCATGCCGGTTATTTCAATCAGGCACTGTTGCAATAGCTTGATAATGCGCAGCGAACCTTGTGAAAGCGATTCGGGCTGGTACGGGTGCGCCTCGGCAATACCCTCCAGACGCGAAACCATTTCATTCACGCGGGGGTTGTACTTCATGGTGCAACTGCCCAGCGGATACATGCCAAGATCGATCGCGTAATTCCACGTGGAGAGCCGTGTGAAGTGACGAATGATCTCGATCTCGCTCAACTCAGGCAGGTAGCCGAGATCTTCGCGCGCAGCATCTCCCAGCAATGCTGCCGCGGTGACTTCGGGCACATCGAGTGGCGGCAGCCGATAGGCTTTCTTGCCCGGTGAGGACTTCTCAAAAATCAACGCCTCGTTCTGTGTCAGGTGTGCCGAAACCTTGCGGCGCGTTCCGACGAACGGCGCTGCAGTCTCCGGCGCTTTCTCTGCGATCTTCTCTGTTTCGATGACAGTCGTTGCCAACGGACCCTGCTTTCTACGCTCGTGCCAATTCGTTTGCTGTGGATTGCGTACTCGCTGCCGCCACAATGCCGGCAGCGCGGTCAATCTGTTCCTTGCTGTTCAACTCGGTTGCGCACCAGAGCGTCGCATTGCCGAGCTCGGGATACCACTTCGCAAGCGAAAGGCCGCCGATGATTTTCTGTTCCAGGAGTTGCGCATTCAATTCTTCAGCGCTTGCTTCTGTCTGCAGGACGAATTCGTGAAAACGCGGTGCACCTGCGAACAGCAGCTTCGCTCCGGAGCCGGATGAAATCTGCTTCGCAGCATAGTCGGCCTTCGCAAGGTTGTGCAGCGCCAGTTCGCGGATGCCTTCCTTGCCGTACACAGTCATGAAGATGGTCGCCATCAAGGCGACCAGTGCCTGGTTGGTGCAGATATTCGATGTCGCCTTCTCGCGGCGGATATGCTGCTCGCGGGTCGAGAGGGTCAGTACAAATCCGCGGCGCCCGTGCTTGTCTTTGGTCTCGCCGCAAAGCCGGCCGGGCATCTGGCGCAGATACTTTTCTTTCGCGGCAATCACGCCGCAGTATGGACCGCCATAACTGATGGCGACGCCGAAGGATTGCGCTTCCAGCGAAACGATGTCTGCCTCTTTGGGCGGCTTGATCGCACCCAGGGAAATCGCTTCTGCGATCGAGACGATCAGCAGCGCACCCCTGGCATGCACGACTTCCGCGATCGCAGGGATGTCTTCGACGATGCCGAAGAAATTCGGCGACTGCACCAGCACGCACGCCGTCTTGTTATCGAGCCGTGCTTCCAGATCTTTCAGATCGATGCGGCCGTCTTCGCCATAGCCGACCATGTTTTTCGTAATGCCCTGGTGCTGCGCGTATGTGGTCAGGACTTCGCGATATTCCGGGTGTACTGTTTTCGCGACCAGGGCTTCGGAGCGGCCGGTGACACGCACTGCCATCATTACTGCTTCGGCAGCGCCGGTCGACCCGTCATACATCGACGCGTTTGCGATGTCCATGCCGGTCAACTCGCAGATCATGGTTTGAAATTCGAAGATCGCCTGCAGCGTCCCCTGCGTAATCTCGGCCTGGTAGGGGGTATAGGAAGTGAGGAACTCGCCGCGCTGCACCAGTGCATCGATCACGACCGGCTTGTAATGACGGTACGCACCCGCGCCCAGGAAACTTGCATAGCCGAGGGCATTATTCGCAGCCGAGGCTTTAAAGAAATCAACAATCTCTGACTCGCCCATCTGCCGCGGAATGTCGAGATCGCGTTCCAGCCGGTACTCGGCGGGCACACTGGCGAAGAGATCGTTGATAGTACCGACGCCGATCTCTTCGAGCATCGTGGTGCGTTCGGCTGGGGACTTCGGCAGGTAGCGCATGTGGTTTCCTTGAGGATGTATAAGTGCGTGATGAAGAGCGACGACGACTAGTGTGTTTCTTCTTTGACGTAGGTCTCGTACGCAGCGCCATCGAGCAGACCTTCGAGCTGCGAAGGGTCGGACAGCTGCACCTGCAGGATCCATGAGGAATGCGCATCGGTGTTGATTTTCTCCGGCGCGGTCGCCAGCTCTTCATTGATCGCAGTCACTGTTCCAGATACTGGTGCGTACAGATCGGATACGGCTTTGACCGACTCTACAGAACCGAATGTCTTGCCTTTCTCAATTGTCGAACCGATCTTCGGCAGGTCGACAAAGACTATATCCCCGAGCGACCCCTGCGCATAGTCAGTGATGCCCACTTTGCCCTCAGCATCGATCCATTCGTGTTCCTTGGTGTAGCGGTAGGTTTCGGGATAAGGCATTCAGTTCGTTCTCCATTCACATTGTAGGACCACTTGGCCATCCTTTCGCATGCCACGGCAGCACAGGACCATGACGCGTGTTCGCATGAAAAGGATTATTGTGCAGCCGCCTGCGTCTTCTTCGGGCGCTTGTAAAAAGGCAGCGGGACGACGACGGCTTTTACGAGGTTGCCGCGCACCTCCACGGCGACCTCGGTACCGACGGTCTGAAAGTCCATCGGCAGGTGCGCCATCGCGATGTTTTTCTTGAGGAACGGCGCGGGCGAACCCGACGCGACGCGACCGATCTCGCGTCCATCCAGAGTCTTCACAACGTAGCCATCGCGAGCAATACCGCGCTCCACCATCTCGAGGCCGACCAGCCGCCTTGCCGGACCGCCCGCGGCTTTCGCTTCGATTAAGGCGTCCGAGCCGATAAAGGACCCCTTGTCGAACTTGGCGTAGCGATCGAGCCCGGCTTCGAGAACATTGATCTCGTCAGAAATTTCGTGGCCGTAGAGGGCCATCGAGCTCTCCAGCCGAAGGGTGTTGCGGGCACCCAGTCCACAGGGGAGGATCCCGAATTCTGCGCCTGCGGTGAGCACTTCCTTCCACACGCGTACACTGGTCGCCTCGTCGCTGGGTATGTAAATCTCGAATCCGTCTTCGCCGGTATAGCCGGTGCGCGCGATCATCGTATTATGCAGCCCGCAGACGGTGCCCCACGTGAACCAGTAGTTCTTGATGCCGGATAGATCTTTGTCCGTGAGTTTCTGCAGGGTAGCCTCGGCCTTCGGACCCTGGATCGCGAGCTGGGTGTAGTAGTCCGAATAATCGGATACGTGGACGGAGTGCATCGCGCCCACATTCTGGCGAACCCAGCTCACATCCTTTTCGCGGGTGCCGGCATTGATGACCAGCAGGTAGTCATTGTCGCTGAATTTGTGGACGATGACGTCGTCGACGAAGGTGCCGTTCGGGTAAAGCATGGCGGAGTAGTGCGCCTGGCCCATCTGCAGCTTCGAAGCGTCGTTCATGGAGATCTTCTGGACCGCCGCCAGGGACCCCGGGCCGCGCAGCTGGATGTCACCCATATGGCTGACGTCGAAGACGCCGACGCCGGTGCGAACAGCCATGTGCTCTGCGACCAGGCCGGAGTATTCGACAGGCATGTCCCATCCGCCGAAGTCGACCATTTTGGCACCGGAGGCACGGTGCGTGGCGTTCAGAGCAGTCTTGCGGAGAGCGGGCGTGGCGGGAGCAGCGGTGGACACGGCGGTATCCTTATGGACGGGATGCGGAACTTTATAGACTAGCATCTGCTGCAGGCTATGGGGCTTGCGGGATGACTGCACCATTCCTAGTGCAATAAACAAGATTTTCCGGCTTTGGTAATCGAATTCACGATTACCACTCATTTTCCTAGTGCAAACTACCATCCTTCTTGATAGGGTTGAACCAACGTAGAAGACGATTTTTGGTTCCTTTGCTAGTCCCGTACTTCAGTTCACAGTACTTGCAGATGGCTCCAGTCAAATTCAGCGTCATCTCGATACAAGGAAACGAACATGGAACAGGGAACAGTGAAGTGGTTTAATGATGCAAAGGGTTTTGGATTTCTGAGCCGCGAGAACGGTGAAGATGTATTTGTTCACCACACGGCCATTCAGTCCAACGGCTTCCGTACTCTTCAAGAGGGACAGCGCGTTCAGTTCAACGTCACCAAGGGCCCCAAGGGCTGGCAGGCGGAGAACGTTCAGGCTCTCTAAGCTGAATCGCAGGACTTAACAGAACGGGATGGCCTTCGGGTCATCCCGTTCTTCGTTTGGGTGGATTGTTGAGGTCTACACTGTGCCGATGAGCACGCTTTTGCCGATGCAGCCCGAATGGCTTCCCATGAGTCTTGTGCCGGGGAAGAAGCTCACGGATGAAGAGTTTGAGCGGCTGTGCTTCTCAAGTGACCTGATCCAGTTTGAGCGCACCAGGGACGGAGAAATCCTTTTGAACGCTCCAGCGGGCGGGGGTACGAGTAGCGGGAACGCGGAGATCATCGTCCAGTTGCGAGTCTGGTGGAAGACTCACAGGACACAGGACGTGTCTTCGGCTCGAATGGTGGCTTCTTTCTGCCGGACGGATCCATGCTCTGCCCGGATGCGGCTTACGTAAGCGCGGAGACGCTGACAGATGTTCGCAAAGAAGATCTGCAGCACATCCTCCATGTTGTTCCGGACTTCATTATTGAATTGCTTTCGTACTCTGACCGGCGGCCACAAGCGCAGGCCAAGATGAATGCCTGGGTAGCGAACGGGGTACGGCTTGGCTGGCTGGTCGATCCGTATCGGAAGTCGGTGACGGTTTATCGGCAGGGTGAGAAGCCACACACCATCACTGGTCCGAAGGTGGATGGTGAGGGGCCGGTTGCGGGGTTTGCTCTCGATTTGACGGAAGTGTGGAGTTGTTTTGAGGTGTAGCTGACTGCGAGATTCATTTGGCTTGGAAAGGGTGAGATCTCACTGCGCTGCGTTCCGGTCGAGATGACAAATCAAATTCCGAGTCGATCTTTGCCTGCCGATGTGTGCCCGGGCGACCGCTTCCACTTGCTTGAAGGGGTTCCAAGCAGGCAAGCTGAGTCATGCCGGAGCTGCCTGATATCGCTGCGTACCTGCATGCGCTCGAGCCGCGAATCCTAGGTAAGCGGCTGGAGCATGTGCGCATTGCGAGTGCGTTTCTGCTGCGTACGGCGGTGCCGCCGGTGTCGGCTGCCGAGGGCAGGGAAGTGGTGGCGCTGCAGCGTATCGGCAAACGGATTGCGATCGGTTTCGACAACGAAATATGGCTGGTGCTGCACCTGATGATTGCCGGGCGCCTGCACTGGAGGCCTGCTGGAGCAAAGCTCGGAGGCCGCCAGAATCTTGCGGCGTTCGATTTTGCGGAAGGTTCGCTGGTACTGACGGAGGCTGGTGCGAAACGGCGGGCTTCACTGCACGTGATGCGGAGTGAAGGTCTGACTTCGATCGATCCGGGTGGCATCGATGTACTTGCGAGCGATCTCGAGCAATTTCGTAACGCACTTCGGGCTGAGAATCGCACGCTCAAGCGTGCACTTACCGATCCGCGGATTGTGAGCGGGATTGGGAACGCGTATTCGGACGAGATTCTGCATGCGGCACGGTTGTCGCCCATTGCGCAGACACACAAGCTGACGGCGGAGGAATGGGCGCGGCTGCACACGGCGACGCTGGGCACGCTGAAGCAGTGGATCGAGAGATTTCAGATAGAAGCGGGAAAGAAATTTCCGGAGAAGGTCACGGCGTTTCGCGAAGAAATGGCTGTGCATGGACGCTTCGGCAAGGCCTGTCCGCGCTGTGGTCAGCCGGTACAGCGTATCCGGTATGCGGATAATGAGACGAATTATTGTGCGGCGTGCCAGACGGGCGGCAAGGTGCTTGCGGACCGGAGCCTGTCGCGGCTGCTGGGTGCGGACTGGCCGCGGTCGCTGGAAGAGCTGGAGGCGTTGAAGCGGCGCTGACGTTCGCGTTGTCGATCGCACTGACGTTCGATGCGAAGCCTATTCACAGCTGGACCTGCTGCAGGCAGGCTGCAAGGAACTCTCGCTAAAAGGTAACTATAACTGTGTTCGTCATCGTTCAGCGGCTTACGAAGCATCTGAAGGCATGCACGTAGTTCGATGCATCAAAAGTCGGCCCCATGTGTGGCGACCCGGTGGCTGGACCAGTGAACGAATGGCTATTTCGTTTCTTCTAACGCTTGTTTGAAGCTCGGCGCCGGCTTTTCATCAAACACCGTCAGACACATTCGCGACTGAAACCAAAGATACCCTGGCGTCGGCCCAAGCTCCTGATAGTGGTCATTGAAGTACGTCTCCACGCTCACGCCCTCGGGCACCGGGTTCGGGAACTTGTGCAGGATTGACTCGAATACAGGCTGCTGGTGAGCGATAACGCTTGGATCATGTTCGTTCCAGTAAGCCGCAGCAATTCGGTCGGCACCAGACTCGATAGCGTACGGTTTGGCTGTCTTCTGAGTGACTCCACGGCAAGCCTGGAACCAGTGGCCGAGCTCATGCACGATCACCCAATGATGCACCCCGTCCTCGAACTCTTTCCTCGCGATTGCCTCGGTCGCGTTCGGTCCCATGAAGTGGTAGAACATCTGGCTCTCTTCCGGCTTGAGCAAACTCCACGCTGAAGTCCGCAATGTATTCGTTTCGGGATCGTAGCTTCCGAACGAAGGCACGTCTTCCACCAACACAGGAGGCACAGCAACAGGGCAGGTGAACCCTGCATCTTTTACCGATTGCGCAAACGCGTCACGAAGCATGGTCATCCTGACTCGCGTCTCTTCCACATCTGCCGGTCTCTTAGCAGCCTGCGTCCATCCATGCAGGCACACACTGCACCATACAATTCCTGTTGCAGCCTGCCTTATTCCCATCATTCCCTCCACCCGCTATGGATGCCTCATCTTACATAGCGGGCGCTACTGTCTTCTCGAACTTTGGGAACTTGAATCAGACGACCACGCTTTCGCGGTATTCGCCGAAGACGTTGCGCAGGGCGTTGGCGATTTCGCCGACCGTCGCATTGTTCTCGACGGCTTCGACAATGACGGGCATGAGGTTGCGGCCTTCGCGGGCTGCGCTTTCAACGAGCGCGATTGCAGACTGCCACTTGTTTGCATCGCGCCTGGCGCGGAGTGCCTGCAGGCCGCGGCCAAGCGCCTGCGTGTTGCCCCCCGCC
>CAZZVA010000139.1:0-9072 GCA_964657345.1 uncultured Acetobacteraceae bacterium
GGGCCTTTTACTTTGCGGGTTTGAGGCAACAGGTAAAGGATACAGGAGAAGGAAATGACTTCAGCAGTGCAGCAAAGCGACGTCCCTATCGACTTCGCCAAGATGGATGGCCTGGCGCCTGCCGTCGTCCAGGATGCCCAGACCGGCCAGGTATTGATGGTTGGCTTTGTCAATGAAATCAGCTACGCCAAAACCCTCGAGACCGGCTACGTCACCTTCTGGAGCCGCACCCGCGGCAAGCTATGGATGAAGGGCGAGAGCAGCGGCAATCGCCTGCGCGTCCTCGAAGCCTCTACCGACTGTGACAACGACACCCTGCTCTTCCGCGTTCAGGTAGAGGGCGATGGCCTGGTCTGTCACGAAGGCACCAAGGGCTGCTTCACCAAGCAGATTACGCTGCCGGTCTCGGCCAGCCTCGCGGAGGCGAACTGATGGCCGCCCAGAAACTCAGACTCGGCATTCCCAAGGGAAGCCTGCAGGACGCCACCATTGCCTTGTTCGAACGCGCCGGCTGGCGCATTTATGCCAACGGCCGATCCTACTTCCCGGCCATCGACGACGCCGACATCGAATGCATGCTCATCCGCGCGCAGGAGATGGCCCGCTACGTCGACAAGGGCGTCCTTGATGCTGGACTGACCGGCATTGACTGGGTGGTCGAAAGCGGCCGCAAAGTCACCAGCGTCACCAGCCTCACCTATTCCAAGCAAAGCCGCACCAAGGTCCGCTGGGTACTGGCGGTGCCCGAAGACTCCACCTATCAGCGTGCTGAAGACCTGGCCAACACCACCATCGCCACCGAACTGGTCGAAGTCACGAAACGCTACTTCGCAGAAAAGAATGTTCCGGTAAAAGTAGAGTTCAGCTGGGGCGCCACTGAAGTCAAGCCTCCCATGCTCGCCGACGCCATCGTCGAAGTCACCGAAACCGGCTCATCCCTCAAGGCCAACCGCCTCCGCATCATCGACACCGTGATGGAGAGCGAAACCCATCTCATCGCTAACCCATCCGCCTACGCGGACCCGTGGAAGCAGCAGAAGATTGATAACCTTGCGTTGATGCTCAGGGGAGCCATCGCCGCGCAGGGCCAGGTCGGCCTCATGCTGAACGTGCAGAAGACCAACCTCGCCTCCATCCTCGGCGTGCTGCCCGCTCTGAACTCCCCAACTATCTCTGAACTCAGCACTGCCGGCTGGGTCGCCGTCAACACCATTCTTGAAGAGAGTGTCGTGCGCGACGTGGTGCCGAAGCTGAAAGCAGCAGGGGGCACCGGTATTGTCGAGTACCCGTTAAACAAGGTTGTACTGTAACGCTGCGCACAGGAGCATGCGGATATGAAGTTGCATGAGACAAGTGGATGGAGCGCAGCAGGAACTGCGAAGCTGATTGCTGCCCTGGAGCAACGCGGCGCCACTTCTTCCAGCCGCGTCATGCCCCGGGTAGAGCGCATCGTACGCGGCGTTCGCAAGGGCGGCGACAAGGCGCTGCAGCGCTACGCTCGCAAACTGGATGGCGTCCCCGCAGGGCAGGCACTGCGCATCCCCGGGGAACATTTGCGGGAAGCCCTGGACTCGCTGGAACCAGCCTTGCGGTCAGCGTTGGAGAAGGCAGCAGCCAACATCCGCCAGTTCGCCCGGCGTCAACTGGCGAGTGAGTGGGACTTCGAAACAGCACCGGGTTTGAGCACCGGCCAGCGTGTGCGTCCACTCGATGCCGTCGGCTGCTATGTGCCGAGCGGCCGCTATCCGCTGCCGTCCACCTTGCTGATGACAGTCATCCCCGCGCAGGTGGCAGGCGTCCAGCGCATCGTGGTTGTTTCGCCGAAACCATCCCCCGCAACTCTGGGAGCTGCGGCACTGCTGGGTGTGCAGGAATTTTATGCCATTGGCGGTGCTCATGCCGTCGCCGCGCTCGCTTATGGAACAGCTACAGTTGCGAAAGTCAACAAGATCGTCGGTCCGGGCAATCAGTATGTCACTGCAGCCAAGCGGCTGGTCTCCGGCGACTGCGGTATCGACATGCTCGCCGGTCCGACCGAGATCGGTATCATGAGCGACACAGGTGACGCAGGCTGGATCGCCGCCGACCTGGTAGCACAAAGCGAGCACGATGCCGACGCACTCGCCGTCTTCATCACGACCAACAGGAAACTCGCCAAGGCTGTGGTCAAGCAAACAGGCCAGCTCGCACGAAAGAACAAGACCGCCGCAACAGCACTTGCAAAGAATGGATACGTGATCGTGGCCGCATCGCTCGAGGAAGCCCATGCACTCACCAACCGCCTGGCCTTCGAACACCTCACAGTCGATTCCGAAGAAGACCTCGGCTGGGTGACGAGTGCCGGGTCAGTCTTCATCGGCAAATGGTCGGCACAGCCGCTGGGAGATTACATCTCCGGCCCCAACCATACCCTGCCCACAGGAGGCCTTGCGCACGTGCGCGGTGGCTTGAGTGTCATGGACTTTGTGAAAGTCATAACCGTGCAGCGATACACCCAGGCCGGCGTTGCTGCACTCGGCCCGGCGGCCATCGAACTCGCGCAGGCAGAAGGATTGCAAGGGCACGCCCAAGCCATCCAGGCGAGGCTCATGCCATGACTGAGGTCGCAGTCGCGCGCACCACGCCTCAACCGCGGCAGGCCGTGGCCCGCATGAAGGAGTATCACCCGCCGCTGGCTGGCCGGGATCGCCTGCGACTCGACTTCAACGAGAACACCCTGGCCTGTTCGCCGCGCGTACTCGAAGCACTCGCCCGGGTTTCAGCCGGCGACCTGACCAGATATCCCGAGCGCAGCGTAGTCGAAGAACAGGTTGCACATCATCTTCACTTGCAGCCCGAGCAGGTCTTGCTCACCAATGGCGTCGACGAGGCTATCCATGTCCTCTGCCAGGCATTTCTCGATCGCGGAGACGAAATGCTGCTGCCCGTGCCGACCTACACCATGTATGAGATCTACGGCTCATCCACGGATGCGCACATCGTCACCGTGCAGGCAGACAGTGACTTCGCCTTCCCGCATCGGCGCCTGCTCGATGCCATCAGCGATAAGACGAAACTCATCTGCATCGCCAATCCCAACAGCCCGACCGGCAGCATCGTCACTCGCGAACAGGTTCTGGCGATCGCATCCCGAACGCCTCAGGCCATCGTCCTTGCCGACGAAGCCTACTTTCACTTTCACGGCGAAACCGTCATCAACCTTATCGGCGAAGTCCCGAACTTGGTCGTCGCCCGCACCTTCTCGAAAGCCTACGGCCTCGCCGGTCTGCGGCTTGGCATGCTGGCCGCGTCCACCGAAATCATGCAATGGCTCCGCCGCGTCATCTCTCCCTACAGCGTCAATTCCCTAGCACTCGCATGTCTTCCTGCCGCCCTCGAAGATCAGAACTATCTCGACTGGTATGTGACAGAAGTCAAGCAGGCGCGGGCAGAAGCAGCGCGCGAACTGACAACCATGCAGGTCCACTCCTGGCCCAGTGCCGCAAATTTTATTCTTCTGCGCATCGGCGGAAAGCACATAGCCTTCGTGGCCGCCATGCGATCGCGCAACGTGCTTACCCGCGACCGCTCCGCGGATCCTGGCTGCGATGGCTGCGTCCGTCTCACCATTGGCACACGCGAGCAGATGAAGACTGCCATGCAGGCGATGCGCGAGTCCCTCGACGAGATTGGATGGAAGCCGGCATGACAAACCAAACCGCATCGCCCCGCCATGCAGAACTGCATCGACACACGACCGAAACGAAAATCGATCTCGAACTCACCATCGAAGGCGGCGGCCACTACGACGTCCATACCGGCATCCGCTTCTTCGACCACATGCTGGAGCTGTTCACCCGGCATGGCGCCTTCGACCTGAAACTCAAATGCGACGGCGATCTCGATGTCGACCAGCACCACACCGTGGAAGATGTCGGCATCGCCCTCGGCGAAGCCTTCGACAAGGCGCTGGGCGACAAGAAGGGCATCCTGCGCGCCGGCTATTTCCTGATGCCAATGGACGAGACGCTCGGCATTGCCGCCATCGACCTCAGCGGCCGCGTCGCCAGTGTCGCCTCAACGCTGGTGGATGTCGTCACCGTCGGTGACCTCCAGGCAGAACTGGTAGAAGATTTCTTCGAAGGCTTCGCACGCGGCGCACGCGCCAATGTGCATGTGAAGACAATGTACGGGCGATCCAACCATCACAAAATCGAAGCCCTCTTCAAAGCCTTTGCGCGCGCGCTCCGTGTTGCCTGTTCACGCGATCAGCAGCTTGGCGAGATGCTGCCAAGCACCAAGGGTTTACTCTGATGATTGCCGTCATTGACTACAAGGCCGGCAATCTCACCTCCGTGCTCAAAGCCATCCACGCACTCGGCGTTGGCGATGCAGTCGTCACCGCCGATCCTGCCATCGTTCGCGACGCAGAAAAGATCATCCTGCCCGGCGTAGGCCACTTCGCCTCCACAGCCGTGCTCACGGAACAGGGAATCACCGCGGCTGTCAAAGAACGCACCGCCGCCGGCATCCCGTTCCTTGGCATCTGTGTCGGACTGCAGTGGCTCTTCGAAGGCAGTACCGAAGCCGCAGACGTGCCCGGACTAGGCGCCTTCCCCGGAAAGTGCGAGCGCTTCGGCTCCGGCGCAAAGGTGCCGCACGTGGGCTGGAACTCCATCCGGATCACCCCTGGTTCGCGACTGATGCAGGGCATCGAGGACAACGCCCACGTCTACTACACCCATGCCTATCGCGGCCCTCTTGTAAGCGAAACAGTTGCCGTAACAGAATATGGTGAACCCTTCACCGGCGCAGTCGAACAGTCAAACATCATGGGTGTCCAATTTCATCCGGAAAAATCAGGCGCCACGGGCCTCCAGGTCCTGAAGAACTTCCTGATGTGGACGTCTTCATGCTGACCCGCCGCATCATCGCCTGCCTCGACATCAAAGCCGGCCGCGTCGTGAAAGGCATCAACTTCGTCGACCTCATCGACGCCGGCGATCCGGCCGAACTCGCCCTGCGCCACGCCCGCCTCGGCGCGGACGAAATCGTCCTGCTCGACATCACGGCCACCCACGAAGGCCGTGGCACTCTCATCGACACTGTGAGGCGCACAGCCCGCGACCTCTTCATCCCCTTCACTGTCGGCGGCGGCATTCGCACAGCCGGCGATGCCGCTGCCGTCTTCGATGCCGGCGCAGACAAGGTAAGCATCAACTCGGCAGCCCTCGAAAATCCCGGACTCATCGATGACATTGGCCGCAGCTTCGGCGCCCAGGCGGTCATCGTTGCCATCGATGCTCGTCGCGGGCAGGCTTCCCCCGAACATGCTGAAGTCTATGTCAACGGCGGCCGCAAGCCCGCAGGCCGTGAAGCGATCGAGTGGGCCCGCGAAGCAGAGCAGCGCGGCGCAGGAGAAATTCTGCTGACGTCCATGGATGCCGACGGCACCCGCTCGGGCTTCGATTGCGAACTCACCGCAGCAGTCAGCGACGCCGTCCAGATCCCGGTCATCGCCTCCGGTGGAGCCGGCACTGCCGCGCACTTCGTTGACGTCTTCGGCCGCGGTCCAACCCACGGTCATGCCGATGCCGCACTCGCCGCGAGCATCTTTCATTACGGCGTCTCGGATGCCCGCACACTCAAGCAGCAATTGAAACTGGCCGGTATCCCCGTGAGGCTGCCATGCTGATCCCTTCTATCGACCTCATGGGCGGCCGCATCGTGCAACTGGTGCAGGGCGAAAAGCTCAAGCTTGCTTTCGATGATTTTGAGTATTGGATCGAGCGCTTCTCAAAATACCCGATGGTGCAGCTGATCGATCTCGATGCCGCCATGCGTCAGGGTGAAAACCGCCGGCTCATCGAACAATTCGCCAGGCGCCTGCCGTGCCAGGTGGGCGGCGGCATCGGCAGCATCGACCGCGCCCAGGCGATGCTCGCTGCGGGGGCGAAGCGCGTCATCCTCGGCTCCGCCTTGTTCGGCGAAGAAGAAACAGAAAGTGAAGGCCCGGCAGTAGAACCAAGACTGATCCGCCGCCGGTTCGCAGCAGAACTCGCAGACACCATCGGCCGCGAACACCTCGTTTTCAGCGTCGACACCAGGCAGGGCAAGGTCGCTGTGAAAGGCTGGAAAGAGCAGGTCGACCTCACGCCCGCCGACGCAATCCGGGGCCTGGAACCATTCTGCAGCGCCTTCCTGTATACCCACATCGATAAGGAAGGAACGATGCAGGGCTTCCCCATCGAAATTGCCAAGGAACTTCGCAGCGTCACCCAACGTCAACTGATCGTAGCCGGAGGCATTCGCGAACAGGCAGAGATCGATGCACTCGACTCCATGCGCGTAGATGCGGTAGCCGGGATGGCCGTCTATTTGGGACGACTCGCCACCTGATCGTTAATGAATCTTCGGCACGCGACGACGCGCCAAAGCATCGCGTCTGCCAATCCATACGCCCACAATGGCGAAGAGGAGTGCGAAACACGCAGCGGGAATAGCCTGTGGAGCATGATGCCGAAAGAACCCAAGCAACGCAGCGAAGGCCCAGCCCAGGGCCAGTCCGTACCAGATGAAGTGGCGGCGCATCTCGCAACCATAAGACACTTTGCGCGAGCGCGCCATACTCTGAATCCAACGGGAGATCTGCAGGATCAAACTGTCTGAGCGTACCTCCTGCGTCAGCAGCGGGCCCGTCCCGGCAACAAGAAACCGGCAGCAAGGAAAGAAGGCAAGTATGGATTCGACAGCGATTCTTCCCGGTTCGGCTCGACTCGCGCATCGCCTCGATGACGTAGGCTTTTCCGACATAGTAAAAATTCGCAACAAAGTCATGGACCTGCGCGCGCAGGGTGAAGCTGTGCATGCCTTCCACGGCGGTGAGCCCTTCTTCGCCACGCCGGAGGCCGTGAAGCAGGCATTGGTGCAGGCAGTAGCGGAAGACCGCACCAAGTACGCGCCCTCCTCCGGCATTCTGCCATTGCGCAAAGCCATCGCCGACAAATTGCAGACTCGCAATGCCATGGCTGGCGCCGCGCCCGAAGACGTGATCGTGACCGTAGGCGGAGCTCACGGACTGTGGGTCACCTTCCAGGCGGTCCTCAATCCCGGCGAGCAAGTCCTGGTCTTCTCTCCTTACTGGACCCCGATCGCAGACATGGTGCGCGCCACCGGGGCCAAACCTGTTTTTGTGCCGACCAGTGAAGCACGTGCCAGCGGCATCGCTGCGACCCTGCAGCGCTACACCACCAGCACCACCCGGGCGATTTATTACAACACTCCGCAGAATCCCAGCGGCGTCGTATTTACGCGACAGGAGGCGGAGGCGACCGCCGCCTTCGCACAGCAGCGCGATTTACTCGTGCTCGCGGACGAAGCCTACGAAGATCTCGTCTATGAAGGCGAACATGTTTCGATCGCCTCTCTTCCCGGCATGTCTGAACGCACCATCACCGTCTACACATTTTCGAAGAGCTATGCCATGACCGGCTGGCGCATTGGCTACGTCGTCGCGAAGGAACCATTCATGACAGGTCTGAAAAAGCTGGTGCTTTATTCGACCAACGGCGTCACCACCATGGTGCAGTATGCCGGGCTTGCCGCCTTGCAGATCGCTGCAGTCGACCTGCAGACGCGCCGCTCCGAATACCGCAGGCGTCGTGACCTGCTCGTTGACGGGTTGCGTGAGTTGGGCTTCACCTGCGATCTGCCCCAGGGCGCGTTTTACGCTTTCCCGCAATGCGATCGCGTATGTCCGGACAGTCGTGAAGCAGCCCGCCTGCTGCTCGAAAAAGCACACGTCGCCACCATCCCCGGCGTCGTCTTTGGAGCAGAAGGCGAAGGGCATCTGCGGTTCGGCTATGCCACCGGGCTGGACGAAATCGCTGCCGGCCTCGAGGCACTGAAGGCAGCGCTCCGTTGAAGCATTTGCTGCCGCTCCTGTTCCCGCCAGGGGCGAGTTCGCCCCATCAACGCAATCACCGCGCAAGAGCGCACCAGACCTTCATCCCTCTGAATCAAAGGCCTTGTATGAACATAGCAAGAGCAACAAATAAGCTGGCGCTGCTGAGCGTTCTCCTTCTGCCGCTGGTCGCCGGGCCAACCCTCTCCGCTCAGACTCCTTCAGAGACACTGGTTGCCTCCAGCAGCCTCGCGTCGCTTCCGGATGCGCCAGATCCAGTCCAGGCCACCGTCCCCACTGGTCCGCAGAAACCCTCGACCACCGGCACCTATGTGCAGGGCAAGCAGACCAAGCGCATCCTGGGCATCGTGCCGAATTTCCGCGCCGTCAGCGCCGATGCCAAGCTCCCACCTCAATCTGCCAAAGAGAAATTGCAGGGTGACCTGCAGGATTCCTTCGACTACTCTGCCTTCATCTTTGCCGGCATCCAGGCCGGTATCGCACAGGCCCAGAATTCCTATCCGCCGTTTCACCAGGGCGCTCCCGGCTACGCACGCTACTACTGGCATACTTTCGCGGATCAGACAGACGAGAATCTATGGGTGGAATTTATTCTGCCGGCTGCTTTGAAACAGGATCCGCGGTTCTACACTCTGGGCCACGGAAACATCGTGAAGCGTGCCGCCTATTCCTTCAGTCGGGTCGCAATCACACGCAAGGACTCAGGCGACGAGACTGCGAACGTCTCAGAGGTACTGGGCGCAGGCGTCTCTTCCGCCATCTCCAGCTTCTACTATCCCAGCCAGGATCGGACCTGGACCAAGACCGGCCAACGCTGGCTGACCAGTGTCATCATCGATGGCGCAACGTTTACCTTTAAGGAGTTCTGGCCGGACATCAACGACCACATCTTCCATCAGCAGGATTAACCTTATGCCGCAGCAATCCATTCGGGTAGGCGTGCCGCCTGAGTTTCAGGACGCCCTCCGCCATTACTTTCCGGACGATGTCGACATCATCCGGGTGCCCGCGGATCTGCATGCACCCCTGGAAGTAGACTTCTGGATCCCGCCCTACATGTCGAAGACTGTTGCTGACGTGGCCCCATTCATGCGCGGCGTAAAGGTAGTGCAGGCCCTATCTGCGGGTATTGACGCCATGGCCGCCAGCATCCCGGTTGGCACCATCCT
>CAZZVA010000140.1:0-9052 GCA_964657345.1 uncultured Acetobacteraceae bacterium
ATAAAGAGGTCCTTTCTCTTTTCGGGTACGGGGTTGGATGCAGCTTGATTTTTCCAATTCATGAACAGAACGACGCGAATCGGATCGAGGAACAAAGCGGTTACCGCGACCGAACGCCAGGCGGATAAGCCTTGAGCATCCGTTCGTGAAAGCTTCGCACTCGATAGCTAACGTCTTCAGTTCTGAGGAGGTGGCGGCGGCGGGGCTATGCCGTCAGGTGGAGTCGGAGGTGGCGTTATGCTACCCGGAGGCGGTGGGGGCGGCGCACCAGGACCGGGCGGCGGCGGAGGTACATTCGCGGACAGGCCGCAGGGCGCAGGGGCGGCAGCCCTGTCTCTACGCCGCGGCGGGGGCGGCGGTGCCTGTGGCGCACCAGGCGGCGGTGGGACGGCACCTGCAGCGAGTGTGGCAGCGCCCGGAGAGGCAGAGAATGTCTGGCCATTCAGCCGGATGCTCGCGGCTTCGACCAGAGACTGTCCATTGATCTCCAATTTTGTACCCGTTACGGTTACTTGTTTGCCCTTGCGGATCGCCTGGCCGACCTGCCCTGCGAGATCGGGCGCCAGGTCAACGACTTCGCCATTCTGGAGGTACAGACTGCGTACGTCTCCCCCTGGACCGGCATTGAAAGCGCGGACGCGAGATGTGTGGGTGACCATGGAAAGCCGTTGAGCAGACGAATCAGAAGCCGGCGGGACCAGGGGAGGAGTGGGTGGTGCTGGAACCGGACTCTGCGCAAACGCCGCAGAGCACAATACGAGCCCCAGCGTTGTGATTTTTAGAGAAGATGGGATGTGCATGGGCAATACCTCTGCCTGTAGCAAGGCAAGCCGCGTGCCATTCCGCCCAACCGCCAAAACCCTCTCCAATCGCAGCAGATCCGGCGCCTCGGAGAAAGCTTAAGTCTCTTAGCCAGACCGCATTCCGGTCATTTGCTGTGCGGATTGCGTACACATCATGGGCGAACGCCAGGGCTTGCAGCATCTGATCTCCCTGAAGCCGCCAATCATCAGCAGGATACCGATGGCCGACAAGTTGCATACCATAACGTTGGGTGCGACAGAAGACGGGGAAAGGAGCCGAATGCCGAAGATCTTTTGGAGAAGCCTGCGCTCGCGCATCCTGCTGCTCGTTGTTCTGACGCTTCTGTTCCTCGCAGCCGCTGCCATCAGCCTGTTTACCTTTCTTCGCAATCGCCATGCGGAGACGCTCTCTCTCACCGAGCATCATCTCATCAGCGTGGCGGCCAGTCTCGCGCGGAACTACACTGATCATCGGACTGCGGATACTTCTCTGCGAGCAATCGAGCCGGGTCCCCCACCGCCTCCTCCTCCTCCTGCACCCCGGGCGTCGCACCCGGAGCGCGCCGGGCCGCCGCCTCGCAGGCCTGATCCGCTGAAAGGGTTTGCGGCAGATACACTGCAGCACGAAGATGGCGTCGAGGGCGGCTTCTACGCTGCCAGAGCGGATGCGCTGATTGGCTATGCCTTCCCGACCCATGAGGGCCCAGGGGCGGAGAAAGGTATGCCCGAGCGTGAGCGCCCGACGATCGAGAGTCTCGCGCGTGAAGCAGTCGCAGCGAATGCAATCAGAACGACGCGCTTTGAGGGACCACACGACGCCATCCTGTTTGTAGCAGCGCCGATTCGCGAGCCGTTGGAAGCTGATCCGACGGGCAGTGGTAAAGATGAAGTGACTGGCGCTGCCTGGCTGATGGAGCGCCTGCCTGGAATCGAGGGCGGCCAGAGTCGCGAACTACTTTACGGAAGTGTCGGATTTGGCATCGCTGCATGCATGACTGCGTTGCTTGCCATATTCGTTACGACGGAAATTCATACTGGCGTCAATATCGTTCTGCAGCGGTTGGGTTCGATGGAGGGCGGCTTGCCTGCAACAAGTCAGCAGGTGCAGGGTCGTCCGCCGCTGGAAGAATTCGACCGAGTTCTCCACGGGATCGATTCGCTGGCACTTGCCTTGCAGGAAAAGATCGAGCACGAGAGGACGCTCGAATCGCAGGTGCGCCACAAGGAACGACTCTCGGCATTGGGACAATTTGCCGCAGGAATCGCGCACGAACTGCGAAACCCGCTTGGAACGATCAGAATGCGAACCCAGATGTGGCAGCGATCCATGGATGCGGAAGCGGCCAGGCGAAGCAGCACCGTGATCCTCGAAGAGATCGACCGCCTCGACACGATCATCAGCCGTTTACTCTATTTCGCCAGACCGATTCAGCTCCAGCTTCAACCCGTCTCGCTGGATGATTTATGCGCGGTGACGACCACGACGTGGGCGGAGAAAGAGGCGGCGAAAGGTATCCGGATCATCAGCAAGGCAAGTGCCCACAGTGTCGTGATGGCGGACCGGGGCCGGCTGCTGCAGGTCCTCGACAACCTGATGGAGAACGCCGTTCATTCCGCATCGCATTCCTCCGCGCATGGCGGAAGCGTCACGATCAGCACAACGCTTGAAGCCGGATTCGCGCGCATCGACATCCTGGATGATGGACGGGGATTTACGCCGACAGCCTTGCGTCATGCAATGGACCCCTTCTACACCACGAAGGACAGTGGAACAGGACTCGGGCTGTCTATTTCATTCGAGATTGTGCAGGCTCATGGAGGCGAATTGCTGCTTGCCAATGGCGAAGATGGAGGAGCGATCGCGTCCGTCCGGCTGCCATTCAACAGAGAGGACCGCGATGCGCAGAGTCTGACGGAAGAGAAGGCTGGACACAATGTCTGAAGTCCTCATCGTGGACGACGATCATAATTTTCGCGAGACACTCCAGGAGCTGCTGGCGGATGCCGGATACCAGACCCGGATTGCCATCAATGCCGAAGAAGCGATCACGCTGCTCCAAACTGCAACGCCCGATCTTACCCTCTGTGATTGGAAGATGCCTGGCGGCGGAGGGGAGCAGTTCCTCAAGAGCCTCCAGTCCGAAGGGGTCCTGACCACCATGCCCGTCATCATTCTCACGGCCCACGGTACGGGGCCGAATGCGATGCAGGCGATGCAGCTTGGCGCATACGACTTCATCACCAAGCCCCTCGACATCGACCTGGCCCTGGCTACCGTCGCGCGGGCCATCCGCCACATGGAGCTGCAGCGCGAGGTCGAACTTCTGAAGCAGCAGAGATTCAGAGATCGCTCGATTGAGGACAACAGCGGGTCTGAAGAATTGCGCAAGCCCCAGTTGATCGGCAACTCTCCTGCCTGGATCGAGGTCTTCAAAAACATCGGCAGAGTTGCCGCGACCGACGTGGGTGTTTTGCTGCTGGGAGAGTCGGGAACGGGAAAGGAGGTTGTTGCTCGCGCGATCCATCAAAACAGCGCAAGAAGCCGCCGCTCCTTCATCATCCTGAACTGTGCAGCCTTGCCTCCTGAGCTGCTCGAGTCCGAACTCTTTGGACATGAACGAGGCGCCTTTACCGGAGCCATCGCACAGAAGCGCGGAAAGTTTGAAGCTGCCGACGGAGGCACGATTTTTCTGGATGAAATCGGGGAACTACCGCTTTCGCTGCAGCCCAAGCTCCTGCGCGTTCTACAGGAGCATACCTTCGAGCGGGTTGGCGGAACAGCCTCCATCCATGCCGATGTCAGGATCATTGCTGCCACCAATCGTCCGTTGGAGGACGATGTGGAGCAGAAAACTTTCCGAGCTGACCTGTTTTATCGCCTCAATGCCTTCACGGTCCGGCTCCCGCCGCTGCGAGAACGCTCATCCGACATACTTTCCCTCGCGGAGTATTTTCTTGCACGCTATGCGCAGCGGAATCAACTAGGGTCGACCGGATTTGCCGCCGATGCCATCGTCGCGTTACAAAGCTACTCCTTCCCGGGCAATGTGCGGGAACTGGAGCATTTGATCGAGCGGGCAGCCGTCAAGGCCGGAGGGCGGGCCATTACAGCCGACCTTATCCAGGAACAGTTAGTGAGAGAGAAGGGTGCCGCACCGGGTGATTTCGACGCCCAGGCAGCAGAGGCCATGCCGTTCCATGAGGCGATCGCAAGCTGGGAACGTCATCTCGTTGAGCAGGCCATGAGAGCAGCGCAAGGCAACAAGTCAGATGCTGCACGCAGGCTGGGAATCCACCGGCGATTGCTCTACGAAAAATTGACGCAGTTGGGGTTGCTCTAGATAAGAACTCCCTGCCGCGGAACACCCTCGAGAGGAGTTCTGTGGCAGGGAGATTTGGTTGGCGTCCAGGTTCAGCTTCCGATTAAAACAGGAACTTCAAGGCAAACTGCAGTTGACGGGCGCTGTTGGCAGTACCGTTGATCGTGCCGAACTGGATTCCCGAGTTGTAGTCACCGTTGGGTCCGTTGAGAACAACTTCATTCAGCAGGTTGAAGGCCTCGGCGCGGAATTCGAACTGCCGACCCTCGCCGATGGGAAACTGACGGAAGACCGACGTATCAAAGTTCCGATAGCCGGCACTGCGCAAAGAGTTGCGTCCTGCTGTCCCGTAGGTATAGCCCGTGGGAACGGCATATGCTGCGGTGTTGAACCATTCGGCTGCTCCGCGGTGGGTAAGCGCATTCGGATTTCCGACCAGGTCCAACGTCTCGTAGTTATTTCCATTGCCTGTGTTCGCGATGTCGCTGCTTACCTGCGGCGTGAAAGGCTTGCCCGAGTAAGCGACGAAGATCGTGTTGAGCTGCCAGTTACCGAGAATGTAGTCGAGCGCCGGACTATCCGTGGAGAATTGCTTGCCCGGTCCAAACGGCAACTGATACAGAAGGCTGGCAGAAAAGTTGTTAGGGATATCGAAGCCCGCTACTGAGCGGCTTCCGTACGCAGCCGGATGATACGGATCCTGCGGAACGCCGCCTTCTGCGCCGAAGAAGCCATCTGTGCCCTCGTCGATGATCTTCGACCAGGTGTAGGCCAATGAATAGGACCATCCGTTAGTAAAGCGTCGATTGAGGGATGCTTCCAGGCCATTGAACGAACTGGCGCCAGTGGAACGGTCGTACGGAGTTGGAACGATGTAAGGATACAGAGAGCGCGACTGCGGATCTCCCGGGCCCGGCGTAAGCGCCGTGTTGTAGAACCCGCCTACGTCAAGTCTCTTGGTATCGCTGCCGACATAATTCAGCGTGGCAGTCGTGTTATTGAACTGCTCCTGAACTCCAAAATTGTATTGATACGACCGCGGATTTTTTCTGTGCGGATCATAAAAATCATTCTGCTGTGTGAATGGGGTTAGTGTGCTTGGTGCGAGACCGCCGGTTCCGGATGAGCCAAATGGTGCCGTATAGGAGACCGTTGGCGTAGGGGAGGTGGAACTTGGCAGGTTCAAACTGTTGATCTGCTGGCCGCCTACGTCGGGCCAGGTGCCACCGGTATTCTGAATGGTCTGCAGCAAGGCAGCCCAGTTGTCGTAGACCACGCCGAAGCCGCCATGCACAACGATGTTGTTTCCTACCTTGTAAGCGAAGCCCACCCGCGGACCGTAATTGTCATAGATATTGTGTGCGATCTTGCCATTTGGCGAAACCACTACATTAGCCGGCAGTGTTCCGGAACCGGGGATACAGGGAGCCACGTCGCCGGTGGCGGAGCAAGCCGGCGGCAGCTTCTGTATGACATAGGTGCCATTGCTGAAATCCATGTCGCCGATGCTCGGTCCCCCGTGATACTGCGCCAATGAATTCTGCCCGAGTGGCGGGATGTCTGTAAGGTCGTAGCGCAGACCGAAGTTGAGGGTCAGATTGGCTGTCGCCTTCCAGGAGTCCTGGACATACCCATTGATTTCTCCGCCTGGGCGAGTCGACGAGATCTTATTCACGCGGTAGGCGTTGTTAGGCACCCCGAGGAGGAAGGAGGCCAGTGGAGAGCCAGTATTGATCGTGTCTGAAGGAGAAGGATCTCCGGTATTCTGCGCGGCAAAGCTCTCGCCGCCGACAGTGTTGTTGCTGCCGAAATGAATGCTTGTGTACCCGCCGCCGAATTGAAGGGAATGGCTGCCAAGCGTCTTGGTCAGATGGGCGCTGTATTCGTAACCGTCATTCGCATCGTTATAGGAGAGCGATTCCGAGGTGCCGGAGTATCCGTTGATGGATATACCGGGAAGAATGTTCACATTCTGGATCCAGTCCGCGCCGAAGGTTGGCGCCAAACCAAGCGCGCTCTGAACGTCGCTGATGGACTTTGAAAACAGGGTATTCACATGTTCCTGTTGCAGGATGCGAGCAAATTGTCCCTGGAGGACCGTACTGGAATTGAAGACATGGACGTAGCTCCCACCCCAGTCCCGGCCGGGCAGTGAGGATGCGGTAGGCGCTCCAGGCAGGCCGCCTGAGCTGCCTTCCACGCTGTTGACTGCGCTGTAGCGGAAGAAGGCAGAGTCATTGGCTCCAATTTTTTCATCGATGCGGATGTCCCACTCGTTCTGGGATTGGGTGATCGGCGTTTTGTCCAGAGCGTTATCGCCGGAGCTGTCAATCACGGCGCCCGCCTGGGGATAGGCAAACTGCGCGTACGCGACAAGACCTGGCTTGATCAGTGATTGCGGTATCTGGTTGCCAGTGAATGGATCTGCGATGAACTGGCCTGGATTTGCGGGATCCGGCCGGGTGGTGAAGGGATTGTAAATCTGGGTTGGCCAGGAGCTTTCATCGCCTGCCAACTCTGCCGGCGTGGGAACAAATAACGGCGAGTCACTTGTCTGAAGAAAGCGGAATCCTTGATAGGCGCCGAAGAAGAACGTCTTGTTTTTGCCGTGGTACAGCTTGGGCAAAACGACGGGTCCACCGATGGAGCCGCCAAACTGATTCTGGCTGAACTGCGTTTTCGCCGAACTCTTGGGCAGGAAATAGCTTCGGGCATCGAAGATTGCGTTGCGTGCGTATTCCCATGCAGATCCGTGGAGTTCGTTGGTACCGGACTTGGTGTCTACGTTGACCACGCCGCCGATCACACCGCCGTACTCGGCACTGTCCGTGTGAGAGACGACCTTGAACTCACGAATTGCGTCGATGATCGGGGGGACGGTATACGTACTGACGATATTGTCGAAATTATTCATACCGTCTGCCAGGAACATATTGCTCCTGTTCCCCTGCCCGTTAATCGCCGGGATGACGACCTCGGCAGTAATGGCGGAAGGCGTCGAGAATCCACCACCTGAGTTCTGAGCGGTGTTGACAGCCGTAACACCCGGCGTGAGCGTCAGTAGCTCGGTAAAGTTGCGTCCGTTCAATGGCAGATCGTTTGTCTGCTGGGTGCCAATAACCGTGCCGAGGCTGGCATTGGACGTCTCGAGCTGGGTTGTCGAGCCTTGCACCGTGACTACGGAACTTTCACTTCCGACAGCAAGTGAAACATCCAGCGAGACAATCTGTCCCACGGTTACAGAGACGGCCTCGATCTGCTTGGAACTGAAGCCGCTGGCGGTTGCCTTTAGAAGGTAGCGGCCCGGTTGCACACTCACGATCGAGTAGACTCCGGCCTTGTTGGTAACTGTCGTATTTTCAACTGAAGTCTCGACGTTCTGCAGGGTGATGGTGGCGTTCGCCACGACTGCGCCGCTGGGATCGCGAACGACACCGCTGATGGTTCCGGTCGAAACCTGGGCCGACACTGTACATGCAAGACTCGCCAGCAAGGCAACCTGCCCTGCCGGCGCTACCCAGCGCCTGAAGCTAAACCTGTTACTCAAATCCCGTTCCCACATGTCGTTCCTCCAAAAAAGATGCTTCAGGCTATTTTTTTCTTTTCCGGGACAATATGGTTCGCCGCTGCGGATTGTCAATCAAAAACGCTTACGTAAACGCTTTAGGAAGCGTAGCTTTCGATGAGATGAAAGACCTAGTCGGCGGTTTTTCGGAAATGTTTGCGGCGGATGCGTTGCGGGTCTCTGCTCGGCGGCACACTGGACGATCCGTGGAAGGGAGTAGAGTCTAACTGGTATTGCCGCTTCGATGAAACGCTTGTGCAGGCTTCAAAATCTGAGAAGACTTCTCTACTCGTTGGCAATCCTGACTGCAGCGGGCCTACAGATGGCCAGCTTTGCCCAGGATGCTTCCGGTTGCATCGGGCCCAGCGATCTTGAAAGCGCGGCTTCCGGTTCGCAGGGCTCGGCTGCCGCCTATGACGCACTTGGCGTTTACTTCGCAACCCACAACCAGGTGGCCTGCGCAACGTCAACCTTTGCGCACGCCCTTCGTTTGGATCCCGCTTCCTGGGAGACTCACTACGACCTCGGCTTGGCGTTATTCCACAGCGGCCATGTCCAGGATGCAGTCCTGCAGTTCCAACAGGCACTGGAAATCAGGCCCGGCAACGGCGAAGTGCTGCTCGCACTGGGATCAGCCTACGACGGGCTGCACGATCCCGAAAATGCTATCAGGCAATATCAGCTCGTTTTAAAAACAAGTCCGCAGTCGGTCACGGCTTTGCTGGCGCTGGGCAAAGCACTTCTCGCAGAAGGACGCTACACCACAGCCATCACGTGGCTGAAAAATGCAAACGACGAACAGGCTCAACTCCTGCTGGCAGACGCTTATGACAAAAACAATGAGCCGGTGGAGGCGAAACAGACGCTCCAGGCAATTATTGATCGCGACCCGTCCCAGCTTCAGGCACACATTCAACTAGGGGAAGTTCTCCAACGACAGGGAGACTATGGCAGCGCAGCGCAGCAATTCATGGAGGCGATGAGGCTTGATCCTGCCAATGAGTATGCCTCCGTCTCCTATCTCAATAGTGAAGTGATCCTGCAGCAGTTCGTTACTGCCCGGCCGGTAGCATCGCAGCTCCTTCTGAAAAAGCCAAATGATTTTTCTGTCGTGTATGTCAATGGACTCATTGAGCGGAATCTTGGTGAAGATACTGCTGCAGAGATGCATTTGCGTGAGGCTGTGAAGCTCAATCCTGATAGCTACGAGGCTCAATACAGCCTGGGCTTCGTGCTGGAAAAACTCGGTGAGCCGGCTCAGGCTGTCGAGCATTTGCAGGCAGCTGTAAGGCTGAAGCCGCATGCGACGGAAGCACGCTTCCAACTGGGCCGAGTTCTTCGTTCGCTCGGGAAGAGGGAAGAAG
>CAZZVA010000141.1:0-1685 GCA_964657345.1 uncultured Acetobacteraceae bacterium
TGTCGGATCCGCCAAGGTCACCGGTGTCTACCTCCCCGGACTTGCACCGGTGCGAGTCGACGTCTACGCCGCTCCGTCGCCCATTGAGGAAGGTGGCCGCTGGTGTGTGCAAATCGGGGCCTTCAAACATGGCGGCGAAGCCGAGAAACTGCGCGACCAGTTGCAGCGGAAGTATCAAACCGCTAATGTGATTGAGTTTATCGGCCCCACCGGGCACTGGGTACGCATCCGCCCCCTGCACGACGATAAGGGCCGCGCCGTCGAAATCGCCAATGCTCTCCAGCCAAAAGAGGGCGAAGCGTTCCTGACCCGGCTGGACTAGAGCTCCCCCCGTAGGCTGAGGCAGTACCATGATCCCGGATCTATCGGAGGAATCATGGCAGCACTCATCCTGCTCGGCGTTGTCGTATTGTTCGGCCTTATCACTCTCGCCAGTTCCATCTTCACCGTCAGCTCCGGCAACGCCGCCGTCATCCAGCGCTTTGGAAAGTTCAGCCGCACTGGCGGCGCGGGCTTGAACCTCAAACTGCCGTTCGCCGAAACCAAATTCGAAATCTCGCTGCGCGTACAACAGGTTGACCTGAAGATGGAGACCAAGACGAAAGACAACGTCTTTGTCGCCATCCCCGTCTCCGTCCAGTACTCGATCATTCCGACCATGGTGTATGAGGCGGTCTACACCATGTCCAACTTCAAAGGACAGATGGAGTCGATCGTCAACAACATCCTGCTCGGCCACATCCCCAGCATGGATTTCGACGAGGTCTACAGCAGTCAGCCCAAGATCGCCGCCTGGGTCAAGGCCGAGCTCGACAAAGAGATGGGCCCGGTCGGCTACCTCATCAATCGCGTATTGGTCACAGACATTGTGCCGAGCCCCGCCGTGCGCCAGGCCATGGACAACATCAACATCGCCAACCGCAACCAGGTCTCTGCCAAGGCCCAGGGCGAAGCCGACCGCATCAAGGTCGTAGCCGCGGCCAACGCGCAGGCGGAAGCCAAGCAGCTGCAAGGGCAGGGCATCGCCAACGAACGCATCGCGATCGCGAAAGGCTTCAAGGAAGCCATCGAGATGATCAAGGAATCCGCCGACGTCCCCGGCGAAGAAGCCTACTCCATGCTGCTTTTCACCAACTGGACAGACATGCTGTCGTCGGTCGGCACCTCACCGAACAGCACCGTCGTCTTCATCCCGTCCGGCCCCGGCGGCCTCTCCGACTTCCAGCAGCAGATGATGAACGTCAGCACATTGAACAAGGCATTCGCCGAGAAAGTTCGCGGCGGAGTGCCACCCCGAACGCCGAACGTCAGCTAGACTCGCACCCAACCCTTTGTCATCTGGCCGCAAGCAGCACCATACCCTTTGTCATCTCGACCGAAGCGTAGCGTAGTGGAGAGATCTCCATGCCAGCCCAGGGCCACAACTATTACGTTTACTTCGTCGCCAGCCACACGCGAGTCCTGTACTGCGGGGTCACAAACGTCTTCTTCGAAGAGTGCTGGAGCATCGTGACGGCACGACCCTGGGCTTCAGCAAAAGCTACAACTGGAACCGACTCGTGTACTACGAGCACTTCAAATACATCGACAATGCGATCGCACGGGAGAAGCAGCTCAGGCGTTAGAATCGCTCGAAAAAGATAGCGCTCATTGCAGGCATGAATCCAACCTGGATCGACCTGAGC
>CAZZVA010000141.1:1785-8816 GCA_964657345.1 uncultured Acetobacteraceae bacterium
CTCGAAAAAGATAGCGCTCATTGCAGGCATGAATCCAACCTGGATCGACCTGAGCGAAGCGTGGCTTCCAAGGCCTGGAGACCTCTCCACTCCGCTACGCTCCGGTCGAGATGACAAATCAGGGGCTTAAGCGTAAGGGGCTTAAATGGCAGCCAAGCCGAACAAACCCCGGACACGCACTTACCAGGGAATCGTCCCATCATCCTCGAAGTACCCTCCCGTCGGCCCATCCGCGCCAATCGTCGCCATTTTCACGGCAATCCGCGCACCCTGTTCCGTCGTCCGTGGCCCGCCATGATTATTGATATCGGTCGCCACATACCCCGGGCATACCGCATTCACCTTGATCGGCGTATCGCGCAGTTCATTCGCAAACTCCTGCGTAGCCGCATTCAACGCAGTCTTTGAAGAGTTGTAAGACAACTCCACCATGTCCTTGAACATGCCGTCGGGATGACTATGGCGCGCAAGCGAACCCAGCGAACTCGACATATTCACGATGCGCGCCGCCGGTGCTTTCTTCAACAGCGGCAGGAAGGACTGCGTCGTCGCGATCACACCGAAAAAGTTCGTCTCGAAGACTGTCCGCAGATTCTTCGAACTCGTGTCACTTGGCTTGGCGCCCCATTCCAGGGCGATGCCGGCATTGTTCACCAGCACGTCCAGCTTGCCCTGCTCGCGCTCGACCTGTGCAGCCGCCGCCGTGATGGTCGCAGCGTCCGTTACATCCAGCGCTACCGCGATCGCCTTCACCCCATCCGCCTTCAACTCCGCCGCTGCCTTCGCCCCGCGTTCCTGATCGCGGCAGCCGAGATACACCACGAAACCCAGCTTGCCCAGCTGCCGGGCAATCTCCAGACCAATACCTTTATTCGCGCCGGTAACCAGCGCAATCTTCTCTATCTTGTCTGCCATGCTGACTCCTCTGTGTTGGAAACCTGTTCGGGATAATTCAAGTTCGATCGTGTGCCATTGGAGAACGTCGCCAATCTGGTAGATGAGGAGAAGCGACGGCCAGACGCAAAAACAGCCTGCCCGTCCGCTATTTCGCCGTCAGCTGCCGATACAGCCCAATCGTCTGATCCGCAATCGCCGACCACGCAAATGTCTCTTCGACCCGCTTCCGCCCCGCCTCGCCAAACCTCGCGCGTTTTGCCGGATCCGCCAGCAGCTCCGTCACCTTCGCCGCCAGGTCCCGCGCAAACACCTCCGGATGCAGCGGAAAACTGGTCACCGGGTCCGCAGCGAACGGAACCAGGCAGCCAGTCTCGCCATCTACCACCACCTCGACAATACCGCCCGTTGCCGACGCCACCACGGGCGCGCGGCAGGCCATCGCCTCCAGGTTGATGATGCCGAACGGCTCATATACCGACGGGCAGCAGAACACCGCGGCATTGCTGTAGAGCTGGATCGTCTCCGCCTTCGTCACCATCTTCTCGATCCAGATCACATTCGGATTCTGCTGCCGCGCCTCCTCAACCTTGGCCCGCATCTCGGCCGCAATCTCCGGCGTGTCCGGAGCACCCGCGCACAACACCACCTGCGTATGCTTCGGCATGTAGCGGATCGCCTCCACCAGGTGCGTCACGCCCTTCTGCCGCGTGATCCGGCCCACGAACAGGACGTACGGCTTCTCCGGATCCACCCCATACGCTCTCAGCGCAGAAACATCGTCCGTCTTCTGATATTCCGCCAGGTCGATCCCGTTATAGATCACGTGAATCCGTTTCGGGTCGACCTCCGGATAGGCCTTGAGAATATCGGCCTTCGTCCCCTGCGAAACGGCGATGATCGCATCAGCGTCGAGCATTGCCGACTTCTCCATCCAGCTGGACATGGCATACCCCGCCCCCAGCTGCTCCGCCTTCCAGGCCCGCAGCGGCTCCAGGCTATGCGTCGTCAGCACGAACGGAATGCCGTACAGTTTCTTCGCCAGGAACCCGGCCATCGACGCATACCAGGTATGTGTATGCACCAGGTCAATGCTGCTCAGCCCATCCAGCTGCAGCAGGTTCAGGCTCAGGGCTTCGATCGCTGTCTTGAACTTCTGCTGGGTCGCTGCAAGTGCGTCCCACGGCTTCGCGCCGCGGACATGCAACATGCCCTGGTCGGAAGCCTGGTCACCCCAGCAATGCACCTCGACCTCGATCTTCTTCGCCAGTTCGCGGCTGAGGTATTCGACGTGGACACCAGCGCCCCCGTCCCGGGTGATCAGACCGACTCGCACGCTTTGTTCCTCCATGCCTTCCAGGCTCTGCTGGAAAACGCACACCAGCCTACCAAACGTTTGAGATGCATGCCTTCACGGAACCACTCAGCAGTGCTGCAGATCGATGACTGCCGCAAAATTGGTGCATACAAGTTCCGAATCGGTGCGCATACCGCGATGGTTACAGTGATGTACCACCTTCGCTACTTCTGACTATGACAAGCAGCCGATACTCTCAGAAGACTCTGAAGTCGAAATCCTCCGCGGCCCGGTCTTCATGCATCGCCTTATATCGTCTTTCGCGCTCCTGCTCCTGGCAGGTGCCATCTCCCACCCGGCCTCAGCTGCCCATCATCACCCATGGGCATCCGTCAGGCCGGCGAAGTTCCGGGCCCATCATCCACATACCGCCGCGCGTCTGCGTCATGCGCGGCACCACGGCACAGCGGCAGTCCAGGCCGCTGCCCGCGAAGCACAAATCGATTCAGCCACCAACCAGGCGCCCCAGCCCCAGGCAACTGCCAGCCTCAACCTGCCCCAGGCGCCCATTCATGTGATGAACCTGCCGCCGATGCGCGGCTCGCGCGAATCCCTGGTGCGCCAGAATACCCGTGCCGACGAAGAAGGTCTGGCCCGCGTCCGCGACGACGCCGATATTGCCGCCCTGCTCCACAGCGGCCTGCTGGTGCCTATCCCCATACTGAGTGGCATGCACGCCGACCCGCGCCTGCCCGAAAACCGCCGCTACTGCCGCCCCTGGACTGCGCACTTCCTCGCCGACCTCTCCCGTGCCCACTATGACCGCTTCCACGACAGTCTGCAGGTCAACTCGGCCGTCCGGACCGTTCAATACCAGCGCCACCTGCTGCACATCAACGGCAATGCCGCCCCGGCCGAAGGCGACACCGCCTCTCCTCACCTGACCGGCGCCACCATCGACATCGGCAAAAAGGGCATGACCTCCGCCCAGATCGCGTGGATGCGCTCCTACCTGACGCCGCTCGAAAACAGTGGCAAGATCGACGTCGAAGAAGAGTTTTACCAGGCCTGCTTCCACATCTCGGTCTACCAGGCCTACCGCAATCCGGCACAGCCTGATATGGCCAGCAACACGGCCGGCCACGCTGCCACCCTGATTGCAAATGGTCTTCGCTAGTCTGCTACCCGCCGAATATTAGCGGGTAGCTTCCCCCCTCTTTCGTCTTTCAGCAAACCACAACTGCGCCTGCAAAAGCACACTGTCTGACTGTGGCATTCATGCTCTAGAATGCTGGCAACATCGCCCTCCGGAGTGTGCCGCATGAACGAGACTGTCCCCTCTACTTCTGAGCTGCCGCAGCCATTCCGTACCTCCGGGCCTGTCACCCTGCCCACAGACGCGCCCCTCTCCGACACGGCGCGCCTCGTCGACACCTTCATCGCGCCCAGCCGCACCTTCCAGGACATTCGTCGTTACAGCAGCCGCTGGTGGCTGCCCTTCCTGCTTGGCGTCCTGGCAACCTATGCCTTTGTCTTTGCCGTCGACCGCAATGTAGGGTGGCCGCAGGTCGTCGAGAACACCCTCAAGCTGACCCCCAAACAACAGGAACGCTTTGCGGACATGGAGCCGACCCAGGCTTCGCAGGCTCGTCACCAGATGGCTGCCAGCTACAAATACTTCTCCTATGCAGCGCCCGCCTTTACCCTGCTGTTCGCCGCCATCGGCGCAGCCGTCCTGCTGGCTACACTCAACTTCGGCTTTGCCGGAGAGGCCACCTTTGCGCGAATCTTTGCCGTCTGGCTCTATGCCACGCTGCCACTCACCATCAAAGGACTCCTCGGCGCAGCCACCCTCTATGCCGGCCTCAGCCCGGAACAATTCAATATGCAGAACCCGGCAGGCACCAACCTAGGCTTCTACCTGCCACCCGACCTCAACAAGGGTCTGCTGACCCTCGCCAGTTCGGTGGACATCTTCACCATCTGGACCGTGGTGCTACTTACCATCGGCTGCGCCATCGTCGCCAATCTCAAGCGCTCCACCGCTGCCATCGCCGTCGTCGGCTGGTGGATCATCATCGTCCTCGCCAGCACCGCCGGCGCCTTGGTTAACAGCTAGGTAGGGGCCGCACGCGCGTAGGTGCCTCTGGCGCTTTACCCCCGTTGTTCGCATAGATCTATGTTGGCGCACCGCCTGGAAAGCGTCGCTTCCGTTACGGAGCCGGCGCGAAGTCGCGAAGCTGCTTCACCGTACCCGCATCCAGCTTCACCAGCGTAGCCACAATCAGATCCACCAGCTGATCGAAATCCTTCCGGTTCAGAATGCCATTATGCGCATGCGTATAGCGCAGCGGCGCCACCAGGTTCACTGTCGGCACGCCACCGGTACTCTCCTGGATTTCGGCGGAATCATCGCCATACCCCTGCACCAGGTCCAGCTGCAGCGGAAGACTCTTCTCCTTCGCCGTCTGCCGGATCAGCGTCACCAGCTTGCGATTCGCCAGCGCACTCGAGTCATACAGAAAGATCCCCGGCCCCGCACCCAGCTTCGCCTGCGTTTCTTCCGGACGACCATACGTCTCCTGCGCCACCCCGCCTTCAATCGCAATTCCGATATCGGGCTTCACTACCTGCGCCGCAGTCCGGGCACCGCGCAGTCCAATTTCTTCCTGCGTCGTCGCCGTGTAGAAAAGCTGGTTGGCATGCGGCATCTTCGCCGTCCGCTTCATCGCTTCGATCAGCGCAGCACAGCCAACCCGGTCGTCCCATGCCTTGCCAAGATAATTATCCGTTCCGTTCAGCTGGACAAAGACGCTGTCCGGCACCACCGGATCGCCGGCTTCCAGACCCATCGCCGCCGCCTCCGCCGCATCCTTCGCACCCACATCCAGCAGCACCTGGTCTCTCGGAAACACCTTGGTCCGCTCATCGGTCGCTGCCACGTGAATGTCGCGAATGCCGGTCACGGCATGGATTGGCCCCTTCGATCCAAGGATGATCCATCGCTGATCCACCAGCGCCTGATCAAACCAGCCTCCTAACATCTGCATGGTGAGGAACCCGCCCGGCGTGACGCGCCGGACCATCCCGCCCAGCTCATCCATATGCGCGTCGATCATGATGCGCGGCCCGCTGCTGCCCTGCTGCGCAATCACCGATCCCATGCCGTCATAGCTGAGCGACGCAGCCAGCGGCTTCATCTGCTCCACCATGATGGCGCGCACCGGCTCCTCGGCTCCCGGCGGTCCCGGCGCGTTGGAAAGCTGTTCAAGAAGACTGCGGGTCGAGTCCTGTGCACTTACCAAAAGCGGAAAGGCGAGGCCAAGACCAAGGACTGCGGCGAGGGAAGAACGCAGAGGGCGGGGAATCGACATTCGCAGAAGATAGCACAGGGGCCATGCTTGGTCAGCGTGCGGCGCGATCAAGGCAATGCCTGCTCCTCAGCATCCAGCCGCCAGGGGCAGCCGCATTTCGGCCTTCATCCAGGGAACGCCCCTGTGAAACAATTCGCACGACATCACTGGGCCAGTCATCCGATTCCTGTGCGAGGAACCCCTTCCATGAAAACGCAGATCCTCTCTGCATTGCTTCTGGCCCTCTTCCTGACTCCCCTGCCGCTCGTCGAAGCCCGCGCCCAGACTTCTCCCTCAGACATCTCTGCGGCCCGGACGAAGATCGAGGCAGAGGACGCCGCCATCGGCCATGCCATCGCCACCCATGATTTCAGCGCCCTCGATAAATACTGGTCCCCGCTCATGGTCGTCAACAGCCCGGAAAATCGGATCGCCGCCCGCGACCAGGTCATCGATTCCATGCACCACGGCGGCCTCAACTACACCAGTCTTAAGGGCACCACGGAGTACTTTACCCTCATCAACGGCACGGCCATCAAAATGATGCATGAAGATGTCGTGCTCGCCGACGGACCCATGGCGGGCAAGCATATCGTCCGCCGCTCGACCAACATTCTGCAACACTCCGGGGATGACTGGGTGCTCATCGCCAGGCAGGCGACCTACATCGGTTTCGACGGAGCGATGCTTCGCGGTCCCGTCGCCACCACTTACACTCCTCCGCCGCCGACACCCGAAACCACCGCCATCAGAACGCAGATCGAAGCCAACAACCGCCTCGTCGGTCGCGCCATCGGCACCATGGACTTTGCCGCACTCGAAAAGCTTTGGTCCCCGGCCATGGTCGTCAACAGTCCCGGCAACAATATCCTGACCCGCGAACAGGTCTTCGCCGCCATGCGCGAAGACAAACTCAAGTATGCGAGTGCTAAGGGAACCACCGAAGCCTTCGTCGTCTCGCAGGATCTCGCCCTTGAGATGGGTCATGAAGACATCGTCATGGCCAACGGTCCCATGGCTGGTAAACCGCTCAATCGCCGTTACACCAATGTCTGGCAGAAGACCGGTGACCACTGGGTCCAGATCGCCCGCCAGGCAACCTACATCGGCATCGACGGCGGCGCTGTCTACGGACACCCCGATCCCACCCTCAAGCCTTAGGCGACCTTGACGACCTCTCTCACCAAACTTGTTCCTCCCAGGATGTGGAATGGCTGCTAGTCGGCTTACTGCAATACCTCTTCTCCTGCTTACTGCGCTTGTGGTTCGCGCGCAGACCGAAACGATGCACATCCGCATCGACTTCACCGACGCTCCGCGCCGCCTCATCCATGTCACGAAGCAAATCCCTGTCCATCCTGGCCTGAATACCGTTTCCTATCCCGAGTGGATTCCCAGTCAGGAACTGCCCGGCGGTCCGGTCGACAACCTCACCGGCCTCGTCTTCCATGCCGGGAATGCGGACGGCGCCGTCCTCTCCTGGCGCC
>CAZZVA010000142.1:0-8757 GCA_964657345.1 uncultured Acetobacteraceae bacterium
CGATTTTGTCGACGGATGGATGCTCTACCAGCGGCGCGCCGCAACTCTCTCCAAAGCCATTGATGACATTGATCACACCTGCGGGAAGGCCAACTTCTTCGAACCAGTCGGCTAGCATGAGAGCCGTGAGAGGCGTCTGCTCTGCCGGCTTCAATACCATGGTGCAACCGGCAGCAAGTGCCGGGGCCAGCTTCCACGACGCCATGAGCAAGGGATAATTCCAGGGGATGATGAGCGCGGCAACACCTACCGGTTCCCTCAGAGACAGGCTCAAGGCATTGACAGAGACAGGATTGACCTGGCCCGGAATTTTAGTGGCAAGGCCACCGTAATATTCGAATATCTCTGCGACAGCACTGATGTCGCCTTCTGCTTCTGCGATCGGCTTACCAGTGTTACGAGCTTCCATTTCGGCAAGGGAGGCATGCTGCTCGCGAATCTTGGCAGCCAGCTTGAAGAGGATGCGGGCTCGATCCTGGGGTGTCTTCTGCGGCCAGTCTCCCGAGTCGAAGGCTTCACGGGCTGCTTTCACGGCAAGGTCCACATCTGCAGCATCCGCTTCCACTACCTGCGCGAGAATCTCTTCCGAATGTGGCTCGTAGACGGGGAAGGTCTTGCCGGAGCTGTTGGATATCCACCGACCATGGATGTATTGCTGGTAAGTGCCGGACGAGGACTGCATGCTGCCGCTCATTGAAGCCTCACTTGCTTAAATGTAACCAGGATGCCGGGAATTCCGGTATTTGCTTAAGTAAATACCACCAGCGAAGAGGAAAACCTATGATAAAGATCGGGGAATGTGCTCCAGGACGAGCCTATTTTCCGAGATGCTTGTCGAAGAAGCCAGCCATGATTTGATCAGCCTCTTTCGATTCGGGCAGGGAAGCATTGTTCCAGAAGGCATGCGGCAAAGCTTCGAAGACAACCAACTGAGCGTCGACGCCTGCGCGGAGATAGGCGCGGTGAAGAATGGTGGTTCCGCTCAATAACATGTCCCTGCCGCTGGTAATGAAGAGAGTGGCTGGCAGGCCGCTCAGATCAGCATACAGCGGAGACAAGAGCGGATCTTTACGGTCAACGGATGTTGGCACGTAGTCGGAATTACCACCTTCGGCTTTGGGCGGATCCAGATGTCCTGAGAAACCGTTCAGTGCATAGATTGCGCTGGAGTCGCCGGTTTGACTGAAGTCTCCCATGCCCGAAAAAATTCCCGTGGCAGCCGGCAGGGGAATGTTCTCCTGCTTAAGTTTGACAGTAACTTCTGCCGTAAGGATGGCACCGGCGGAAGTCCCGTAGATACCGATATTCTGCGGCTTGTAACTTTTCAGCAATTCCTTATACACCGCGATAGCATCTTCCACACCAGCGGGATACGGATGCTCCGGCGCCAGTCGATAGAGAACAGAAACTACTTTTATGCCGGCGAGATTGGCGATGGGGATGCTTTCTGTCAGTGACCCCGAGTCGGAATTGAAGCCGCCGCCGTGAAGATTGATCAGGACGCGGTCCTGTTTCCCGGCGCTGGCAGACGTAGGCGTGATGATTCTGACAGGCACACCTGCCATGGTTCCGGATGCGATTGCGACCGGGTAGAGTTTCCTCGCCTCCTGGCCTGCACCTGCCTGCCAGGTGTCCGTGCTGGTACGCCTTTGCTCAAGGGTTTGAGGCATGAGGGCATCGGAAGCTGGCCTCGCTAGGACCCTTCGGGCTTCCGGGCTGATAGTGGCAGGCACGGGAACGATGCGCGTGATGTATGCCGTTCCGTCGGTATCGATATGACTGCTGTCTGCCCGTGCTGTTCCAAGTGCAACCTGTGAGTACAAGGGCAGATGAAGAAAAAACAGGATGGTGGTTAAGGTCAGGAGCCGGTTCGATGCCATGAGCAATCCCTTTATTCGGTGTGTGTCGTGACTTCGTACTCACTTCGTGTTGACGCGCTGTGCCTTCGGTATGCAGCCACGTTGGAAGACTGTGTTCCCTGCGTGTTTTGTTTCAGGAAGAGAGAGTATCAGCAGCATGCGGGGCAGGCTATGGCAGTAGACTGTTGGTTGGCAGATGCGTGAGTGGCTTGAATACGTAGCAGTCTGGTGGCTGGCCAGGTTATTCGGCATGTTGCCGCGGCGGGTTGCTCGGATAGCTGGCGCGGCGATCGGTGCGATTGCTTTCAGGATGCTGTCACGCTTGCGGCGCGTTGGTATGCGCAATCTGCAGTTAGCCTTCCCGGAGTTGGCGACCGATCAGCATGTCTGTCTCCTGCGCCAAGAGTATCGGAACCTTGGCTGGTCGCTCGCCGAGTTCTGCCTGATGCCCCGGTATACTCGGAATTCGACTGCACCCTTCATCCGGGTAGAAGGTTTGGAACACTATCTTGGCGCGCGTTCGCGAGGGCGCGGCGTCTTTGTGGTGACGGGTCATCTTGGCGCCTGGGAATTGTCGAGCTTCTATCACTCGCTGATGGGTTATCCCATGAGTATGGTCATACGGCGCCTTGATAACGCGCGTATCGATCGTTTCGTAAATCGTGTCCGCTGCATGCACGGCAACCGGGTTTTGCATAAAGATGATTTTGCGCGCGGACTCTTGCAGGCGATGCGGGACGGTGAGACGGTCGGGATCCTGATGGACACCAACATGACGCCGCCACAAGGAATCTTTGTGGACTTTTTCGGCCATGCGGCCTGCACGGCGGCAGGGTTAGCGCGTGTTGCGACAAAGACCGGAGCGGCCGTTCTCCCCGGCTTCATGGTGTGGGAAGAGGCGGAGCGAAAGTATGTGCTTCGTTTTGGCCCTGAGCTGCAGTTGCAAAGTACCGGCCAGCCTGAGGCTGATCTTTTTGAGAACACGCAACTTTGCACCAGCGCGATTGAGGCGTATATACGCCGATATCCGGGGCAGTGGCTCTGGGTGCATCGTCGCTGGAAGACCCGGCCTGCGGGTGAGGCTCCGCTTTACCCGTAAAATGGAACAAACACCCACTGGATCCGATCTGGAGTGGTAAGGAAGAACTATGTCGAAACGTGAATTTCAGACTGAAGTCAGTCAACTTCTGCAGCTCATCATTCATTCCCTTTACTCGCACCCCGAAATTTTTCTTCGGGAGCTCATCTCCAACTCTTCTGATGCTTTGGACAAATTGCGGCACCTGACGCTGACCGATGACGCGTACAAGAGCCTGCCCTTCGAACCGCGCATCGATCTGACGCTGGATGAAGAAAAGAAGACGCTGACGATTGCCGATACGGGCATCGGTATGAATGAGGAGGACCTGGTATCGCATCTTGGAACGATTGCCCGGTCCGGCACGAAGAACTTTCTCGCGCAGCTTTCCGGTGATGCGAAGAAGGACTCGAACCTGATCGGACAGTTTGGCGTGGGCTTCTACAGTGCCTTCATGGTTGCGGACAAGGTAGAGGTCGTGTCCCGCAAGGCCGGGGAGGAGCAGGCATGGCGCTGGGTCAGCGATGGAAAATCGGGTTTCGAAATGGAGCCGGCTGAGCGGGAGGTTGCGGGAACGACGGTGCTGCTGCACTTCAACCAGGAAGGCGAGCAGTACGCAAACAGCTGGCGACTGCAGGAAGTGGTGAAGAAGTATTCGAACCACATCGCTTTCCCGATATTCCTGACGTACGACAAGAGTGAGTGGAATGAAGCCGAGAAGAAATCTGAAAAGAAGCGTACGACGGAACAGGTCAATGCTGCGAGTGCCTTGTGGCGTCGCGCGAAGAGCGAGATAACGGAAGAGGAATACAAGGAGCTGTACAAGTCGATTGCGGGTGATTCGCAGGACCCCCTCTTCTGGTTTCATACCAAGGCTGAGGGCAGCCTGGAGTACACAACGCTCTTCTATGTGCCCGCGAAGGCGCCGCTGGATCTTTATCGTGCCGATTATGAAGGCGGGGTGAAGCTCTACGTCAAACGAGTCTTCATCATGGATGATGCGAAGGAGCTACTGCCGCAATACCTCCGCTTTGTGCGCGGCATTATCGACAGCGAGGATCTGCCGCTGAATGTGAGCCGGGAGATCCTGCAGCAGAATCGAGTGCTGCAAAGCATTCGCACTGCCAGTGTGAAGAAGATTCTTTCGGAACTGAAGGCGGTTGCCACGAATGATCCTGAGAAGTATGGCTTGTTCATCCAGGAGTACAACCGTCCGCTCAAGGAAGGACTGTACGGAGACTATGCCAACCGCGAGACTTTGCTGGAGTTGATCCGGGTCAAGTCTACGAAGGCGGATGGATTGACCAGCCTGGCTGAAGTGAAGAGCCGGATGAAGGAAGAGCAAAAAGCGATTTACTACATCACTGGCGGTTCCGAGTCACTGCTTCGCAGTTCTCCGCTTCTCGAGATTTATAAAAAGAAGGATCTGGAAGTGCTGATCCTCGATGACGAAATCGATGAAATTGTCTTTTCCGGCGTGGATAAATTCGGAGAGACAGATCTGAAGGCCGTGAACAAGGCGGCGACGAGCGACGACTTCAAAGACGAGGGTGAAAAGGATCAGGCCGAGGCGTTGAAGCCTTTGCTCGACAAGCTCAAGGCGATACTGGGAGATCGTGTGAAAGACGTGCGCTCCTCACTGCGGCTTGCGGACAGTCCGTCCTGCATTGTTTCGGACGAGGAAGAGCCATCGCTGCAGATGCAGCAGATGCTTCGTGCGATGGGCCAGAAGGAACTGCCTGCTTCCAAGCCGACGCTCGAGATCAATCCGGACCACGAGATTGTGAAGAAGATGCTGGCGCGCCCGGATGAAGCAACTACGAGCGATGCTGCATGGCTGCTGCTTGACCAGGCATTGCTGCTGGAGGGTGTCCCGCTGGAGGATCCGGCAAACTTCGTGCAGCGTCTGAATCGAATCCTTACTTTGTCCATTTGATGGATCGAGAATGTCATCCTGTGCAGCATCGAAGTATCGGCGCTTCGGCGCTGCGCAGCGGTGGAGAAAGAATGCAGACGCCGCTGGTTGAGCAGACATACACTGGTAAGCGATGAAGACATTGGCTTCTATCGCTGCAGCTGTGGGCGCGGTGCTCTCTGACGCAGCTTTCAGCGAGGTGGTAGTTCGCCGTGTATCGGCATTCAGCAATGCCGGTCCGGACGCGGTGGTGTTTGTCGAGAATGCTGCTGGGTTGAAGGTCGCGATCGACTCGCAGCCTGGAGCAATTCTCGCTCCGCTTAGTGTGGACCTACAAGGATGTGGTGTTCCTATCCTGGCGAGCAGGAATCCGCGGCTGGCTTTTGCGCGCGCGGCTATTTTCCTGAGGGACAGACTGTCTGCGGAGGGCATTCATGCGACTGCCGTCCTTGAGGAGCCTGGCATGCTTGGTGACCGCGTGGTCGTTGGTCCGCATGCGGTCATCGGCGAAGCGAGCATTGGAGACGACACGCAGATAGGCGCCGGCTGTTTTATTGCGAGTGATGTCACAATCGGCTGCCATTGTGTTCTGTATCCGCATGTGACTGTCTATGCCGGCACTACTATCGGTGATCACGTGGTTGTACACGCGGGGGCTGTGCTGGGGGCGGACGGGTTCGGATATGTTCGTGATCCGGAAAGTGGCAAATATCTTCAATTTCCGCAGCAGGGAACCCTGGTGATTGAGGACGATGTTGAGATCGGCGCGAATACTACGATCGATCGTGGGGCACTTGAGGAGACGCGCATCGGCAAGGGCACCAAGCTGGACAACCTGGTACATGTGGGCCACAACTGCCGGATCGGCAGCAATGTCGTGATTGCTTCGCAGACAGGTATCTCCGGTAGTTGTGTGATTGGCGACGGTGCGATTCTTGGTGGCCAGGTGGGAATGGGCGACCATGTCACGATCGGGGAGGACGTGATTCTTGGAGGTGGAGCCGGCATCCTGCCGCACAAAGTTCTTCGCGGACCTCACCAGGTCTTCTGGGGCACTCCCGCCAAGCCGCTGAAGCGCTATTTGAAAGAACTGGCGACACTATCGAAGTTAAGCCGAGCTGCATCCGAAAGAGAAGGTGATTAGGATGGCAGTGATCGTTGTCGGCGGGCATTCACGCAACATCGGCAAGACGTCTGCTGTGGCATCGCTGATTGCACGGCTCCCGCATCGACATTGGACGGCGATGAAGATCACGCAATTCGGACATGGTTTTTGTACGGCGAATGGTGAACCGTGCGACTGCCAGACGGATGAACACACGGTGGCCTTCAGTCTGGAGCGTCCTGAAGCTCCCGGCTATGACTCTTCGACCGACACGGCACGCTTTCTGACAGCCGGGGCGGTACGTTCGCTTTGGGTACGTACACGCATTGGCAACCTGGCGCCTGCGATGGCGCGCATCCGGAAGGAGATTGCGGCTTCAGAAAATGTGATCATCGAATCGAACAGCATCATGGGCTTTCTCAAGCCTGACTTGTACCTGAGCGTACTCGACCAAGGGACGGCGGACTTCAAGGACTCGGCACGGCTGTTCCTGGATCGAGCCGATGCGATCCTGCTGCGTGAAGAGAGTGCGCGACTGGCGCCACAATGGCGCGGGCTTTCGTCGCGACTGATCGACGGGAAGCTTCACTTCAGGATCCAGGCGCCTGCGTACATGACGGACGCGATTGCTGATTTTGTTGACCTGAGAATTGCGGGATCAGCGGCTACTTCTTCGGAGGCTGATTTGGCGGAAACGGCTCAGCCTTCATCGAGCCATCGCGCTGTTTGAGCAGGATCTGCACTTTGCCTTCTGCTGTTTCCAGTTCCTGCTTGCAGGCACCGGAGAGTTGAACCCCCTGCTCGAATAATTTGATCGAGTCCTCCAGGGGCAGATTGCCGCCTTCGAGAGCGCTTACGATCTCGTCGAGCTTCTTCAATGATTCTTCAAAGGTTGCCAACGCCGCTCCTTGCCAGTGATTGATCTTCAGCTTCCGGTGCTTTTGTCTGGGCACAGGGCTCGATGACGCTCAGTATCTCGATGGCCAGCGGATATCGGCCAAAGGGCGCGCTCACCTGGACACCTTGAATCATGGAGCGGGCTTCGCAGAGCATCTCCTGGGCGATGGCAATGCCCTCGGCCCGGGCCAGGTCCGGTGTATCTGCTTTCTGCATACGCAGCATGATCTCGTCGGGTACAGAAACGCGCAGGTCATTTTTCATGAACTCGGCATTGCGCAAGCTGGTGAGCGGCCATATGCCGGCAATGACCGGAATGTGAAAGCCTTCGATGCGTTTGAGAAATGCTTCCAGCAACCGGAGATCGAAGACGGGCTGCGTGATGGCGTACTCGGCCCCTGCCTCGACCTTGTAGGCGAAGCGGCGGATCTCATTCTCGATGTCAGGAACGCCCGGGTTCGCAGCGACACCAATGGTGAAGCCGGTCGAGGCGCCAATGGGATTGCTGCCTATATCCAGTCCATGATTGAGGCGGTTGACGATATTGACGAGGCCGATGGCATCCACATCGAAGACAGCGGTAGCGTCCGGATAATTGCCAAGCTTGGGTGGATCGCCTGTGAGGCACAGAATATTTTTCTGGCCGATGGAAGAAGCGCCCAGCAGATCGCTTTGAATGCTGAGCACGTTGCGATCCCGGCAGGTATAGTGCAGCAGGGTTTCGATGCCCGTCTGCTGCGCGATCTGGATGCAGAGGCTTTGCGCACTCATGCGTGCAGAGGCCCGGGGAGAATCGGGCACATTGATGACGTGTACCCCTGCTCCCATCAGCAGCCTGGCGCCATCGATCTCCTTGCGGCAATCGATGCCTCTGGGCGACACGATCTCAACCATAGTCACAAAGGTGCCATCGGCGATGAGCCTGCCTAGCTTCGACCGTTCCCCAAGCATCAACGGCTTCACTTCCGAAACGATCTCGGCACGCGGCTTTGTGTCGACCACGATGCGTTGTGCATCCATGGCGCGGATGGCGGACTTCATGGCCCGGATGTGATTGGGAGTAGTTCCGCAGCAGCCCCCCACGTACTGCACACCGGCTTTGACAAAACGCCGCGCAAAGCTGGCCATGTATTCCGGAGAGGTGAGATAAATGTTGCGCCCATCGACTTCGCGCGGCATGCCGGCGTTAGGCATCACGACCAGGGGCAGGTGGGTGGCTGCACGCATTGCTTCAATGGCAGTGAGGATAGTCGCCGGTCCGAGACTGCAATTGCAGCCGATGACATCGGCGCCGGCCCGGGTCAAGCGCATCGCTGCGGTTTCCGGTGACGAGCCATCAAGACACGCAGCATCTTCGTCAACGGTCACCATCGCGAAGACAGGCATGTTAGGAGCGACGAGACGAGCTGCCGCTATGGCCTGTTCTGCTTCGTCCATGGCGACCATGGTCTCGATGATGATGAGGTCGACGCCTCCTGCGACCAGTCCTTCGATCTGAAGACGAAAGGCATCGCGAGCCTCTTCGAGCGACGTTTTGCTGAGAGGCTCAAGACGGATGCCCAGTGGTCCCACGGATCCTGCGACCAGGGCGGTGCCCGCCTGCTTGTCGGCGAGCTGTGCTACAGCCTGCCGCGCGATGCGTGCGCCGGCTTCGTTGATAGCGTGTGTCTTGTCAGCGAGTCCGTAGCGAGCAAGTCGGAAGGGATTCGCTCCGAAGGTATTTGTCTCGATAATCTCCGCGCCGGCCTGCAGGTATTCCTCATGCACAGTGCGGACCATCTCCGGCTGCGAGAGGCAGAGTTCGTCAAAGCAGCGATTGATGAAAACGCCTTTGCTGTAGAGCGCGGTACCCATGGCTCCGTCGCACAGTACGGTGCGTTGATCGAAAAGCGTATCGAGGCGG
>CAZZVA010000143.1:0-8746 GCA_964657345.1 uncultured Acetobacteraceae bacterium
GAACGTGAAGGATGAGACGGATATCTCGGGCATCGAAACCAGCGTGGTCACGGCGCTGAAAGGGTACGACTGGCAGAAAAGCAAAGGGCCGCTTTACGTGGTGGTCGAGAAGATTCTTGAGCCGGGCGAATACATGCCGACGCGCTGGGCAGTGCACGGCACATCGGGCTATGACTTCGTGTACTTCGGCAACAGTATCTTCATCCAGTCAGAAAATGAAGAGAAGTTCAACGAGATCTTCGCCAGCGTGATTGGCCACCAGAGCAGTTACTGGACCGATCCGGCAGAGATTGTCTATCGCTCCAAGCTGCTGGTGATGCAGAACTCGCTCGCGAGCGAAGTGCATGTACTCGCCAACATGCTCACCAAGATTGCAGCGTCCGATCGGCACGCGCGCGACTTTACTGCGAACATCCTGGAAACTGCGATTCGCGAAACGATTGCATGCTTTCCTGTCTATCGCACATACATCGACGAGAACGGCGAGTACACGACGCGCGATCGCAACTTCATCCAGGATGCGATTCGCCATGCGCGCCGCCGCAATCCGGATATCGATGCATCGGCCTTTCACTTTCTCCGCGATCGCCTTTTTCTCCACAAGCGCGGCGCCGAAACTCCGGAGGCCCTGGCAGAGCAGCTTCGCTTTGCCCTCAAGTTTCAGCAGCTGACGGGACCAGTAATGGCGAAGGGCGTGGAGGATACGACCTTTTACGTGTATACCCGTTTCATCTCTGCCAATGAAGTCGGTGGATCGGCAGAGTCCTTCGGCATTTCGCTGGAGTTGCTGCACAAGAGCAACCAGGAGCGTCTCAAGCTGTCGCCGGCCACTATGTTGACCACCTCTACGCACGATACGAAACGTAGTGAAGATGTGCGCAACCGCCTTAATGTTCTCTCGGAAATGCCGGATACCTGGTCGAAGTATGTGAGCCAGTGGCAGCAGATAAACGCGCAGCACAAAAAGAAAATGGAAGATGGCCGCATCGCACCGGACGGCAATGAAGAGTACTTGCTGTATCAGACGATCGTAGGCGCGTGGCCGTGGAAGTTTGAAGGCACGGAGAAGCCAGAGAATTTTCTCGAGCGATTGAAGGCCTACATCACCAAGGCATTGAGCGAAGCCAAGGTGAACCTGAGCTGGCTGAGCCCGGACCAGGAGTATGTGGACGCGGTTCACAACTTTCTCGCGGCTATCCTGCAGCAGGACGATTCCGGCAGAAAGTCGCCCTTCGTAACTTCCCTGGAAGAACTGATGCCGCAGTTGAGATTATTCGGAGCAGTGAATTCGCTGGCGCAGGTGGTGCTGAAAGCGGCGTCGCCCGGGGTACCGGATTTTTACCAGGGATCGGATCTATGGGATTTGAGCCTGGTGGATCCCGATAACCGGCGGCCGGTCGACTATGCAAAACGGCAGGCCTTCCTTAACGAGATGCGGAAGAAGGCATCGGCTCCTGCCGGTGCAATGGAAGTGGTCCACGACATTTCCAGGGACCTTTCGGATGGTCGCATCAAGCTTTGGACGACGCACCGGACGCTGCAGTTACGACAGCAGAAGACCGACGTATTTCAACATGGCACCTACCAGCCGCTTATCGCAGAAGGTACGTATCGCGAGAACCTGATCGGGTTCCTACGTTCGAGCAGGGAAGGAGAGGCCGTAGTGACGCTGCTTCCGCGCTTCGCCTGTTCACTGATGGCAGGAAAAGTCGCGATGCCGCTTGGCGAGGCATGGGGAGACGGTTCTGTATCCGTTCCTTCCCTGGCAGGCAGGCAGCTGCGAAATGTGTTTACCGATGAAATGGTAAGTGTAGGTCCGGACGGCAAGCTGGTCTTGCGCGATGCATTTGCGGCGTTCCCCGTGGCGTTGCTCTCTACGTAATCGGGACTGAAATTTTTTACCCCGAGCGAAGCGCAGCTTAGTCGAAGGATCTGCCTTTTGTCTCGGATGTCACAACTCAGCTTGCCCCAGCCTCGCGCAGTATTGGTCATGGCGAAGCAGGCTTATTTTCCTAGCATTCCTTATGTTTAATACCCGCCGACCCTTGCGACCGCGGTCAAATCATGAGACCGGACAGCTACTCCGGCGCCACAGGCAATTGACCTCCACGATCCGTGACATCCACCAGTGCCGCGAGACGCGCGGATAAACTTGCCGTCAGGACGTTCGGAGCACAACGCCAGCCCCAGTTATTCCGGGCCTCCGCGGGCGTATTCATTCTTGCAGCCGAGCTTAGAACGAGCAGGTCCTGCATGGGAAAGAGACAGATGTCCGCGACCGAAGTTGCCGCAACGCGGATCAGCGACCACACCACATCACTGGTGTCACCAACGTAGTCGCGCACTGCCTGGTGTTCGATCGACGTAGCGCCATTCTGCCACCAGCCCAGCGTCGTATCGTTGTCATGGGTGCCGGTGTAAACGACGGTGTTCGGATCGTAGTGGTGCGGCAGGTAGGAGTGCGCGTTGCGGTTGCCGAATCCGAACTGCAATATCCGCATGCCGGGCAGGTTGAACTCCTGTCGCAGTGCATTGACATCCTTCGTGATCAGGCCAAGATCCTCCGCGATAAAAGGCAGTTCACCGAGGTGCCGCTTCAACGCTGCGAACAGCTTCGCTCCGGGAGCCTTGACCCATTGACCGCCGATGGCGTTCTCATCTTCTGCCGGGATCGCCCAGTAGGCTTCGAAGCCGCGGAAGTGGTCCAGCCGGATGGCGCCGTATAGCTCCTGTGCACGGCGGACCCGATCGATCCACCAATCGAAGTCGCGGCTCTCGAGAACATTCCATTTATAGAGCGGATTGCCCCACTTCTGGCCCCCGGCACTGAAATAATCGGGCGGGACGCCAGCGACACGTTTCGGCTGAAGATCCGGCTCCAGTTCAAAGATTTCCGGATGGGTCCAGACATCGGCGCTGTCGTAGCTCACGAAGATGGCGATGTCGCCGATGAAGTCGATCTCGCGATTGCGGCAATAGGTGCGCAGGCGCTGCCACTGCTCCTCAAAGGCGAACTGGATGACCTGTTCGATGGCAAGCTCTTCGGCGCACTCCGTCATGATGTCGTGCATGGCCGTGGCTTCGCGCTGCACGACTTCCTCAGGCCAGGTGTGCCAGGACGAGTAGCCGAATTTGCGTCGAACAACGGCGTACATCACGAAGTCTTCGAGCCAGTAGGCGCTGCGCCTGCAAAACTCTTCAAAACGCGTCCATTGCTCAGCGAGCCTGCCATGATCGTGCCGCGCAATAAAGTTTCGCGCAGCTTCGGCGAGGAGCGGCAGCTTGAAGTTCGTGACCTGCTCGAAGTCGACGATGTCGGTCGCGCCGGGCAGACCGGAGATGCGTTCTCCTTCGATCCAGCCCCAGTCAGACAGGTACTCAAGACTGATGAGCAGCGGATTTCCTGCGAACGCAGAGATGGCTCCGTAGGGCGAATTGCCATAGCCAGTGGGATTCAGCGGCAGCACCTGCCAGTGGCGCTGTTTCGCCGCAGCAAGAAAGTCCGCAAATTCGTAGGCTGCCGGACCCAGATCGCCGATGCCGCCGTAGGAAGGCAGGGATGAGATGTGAAGCAGTACTCCAGAAGAACGCGCGAATGGCATGGGGAATCCGGTCACAATGTAATTAGAAAAAAAGCCCGCGCTCGGGAAGATTCCGGAACAGCGGGCTTCGTTGCTTCAAGATTCGGGATTGTGTTCAGCCTAGCCGGGCAGCCGCTGCTGGATACCAGTCTGCGCTTTCCGGTTCATGCGAATGCGCCCTTCCTTCTGGTACTTGTCTGTCAGGGATGTGACGAAGACAGCGAAGGCTTCTTCACGACGTTGACCAACCACCTGCTGCCGGGTCTGCTCCAGGTTCTTGGTCACGTCATCGGCGGACGGCATTTGCTTGTCGAGCAGCTTGACGACCATGCCGGTGCGGCCGGTGTTGATCGGCCCGCTGATCTGGCCAGTATTCAGGTCGAAAACCTGCGGAGCGGACTGGGCGATCTGTCCAAGGTCGGGCACCTGGGCGTCACGACCAACCAGTTCGCTTGTCTTTACCGAGGCGCCAACCTGCTTGGCTGCTTTCTCGAGATCGTTTTCGGAATGAGCAGCCGTCGCAAGGTCGTTGGTTTTGCGCGCCAGCAACTGCGGCAGCTGCTGGTCGCGGAAGTCTTCTACCAGGTGGGTCTTGTACTCGTCGAAGCTCGGCGAGTGGGCGGGATGGGCATCGACCGTCTGGAAGACCGCATAACCTTCCCCTGTGCTCGCTGTTTGTGGTGCCGAACCGGGCTTGGCGGTAAACGCAGACTGGAGCAGCTTGCTGCCATCCGCGAGGCCATTGATGACACCAGTCGGCGGTAGATAGTCCGTAGTCACAACCTGTAGATGATGCGCGGCTGCGGCCTTCTCAAGGCCATTGGCCTTGGCTTCCGCAGCCAGACTCGCGGCGAAGGTCTGCTCCTGCTGGGCGCGCTTCTGGTTCTGCAGAATGCCGGTGATCTGGTCCTTCACTTCGGCCAGCGACTTGGTGTGTGCCGTCTGCTTCTCTTCCGACTGGATGATGTGGTAGCCGTACTGCGTCTTGACCAGGTCAGAAGTCTGTCCCGGGTTCAGCCCGAAAGCAGCCTTGTCGAACTCCGGTACCGTCACGCCATGCTGAATGAACCCCAGTTCCCCGCCCTGCGTCTTGCTGCCCGGGTCATCGGAATACTTCTTCGCCAGGTCCTCAAACTTTGCCCCGGACTTCAACTGCTTCAGCACATCCTCTGCCTTGGCATGGGCTTCGGCGTCTGCCTTGGCATCCGTTCCGGGCGCCAGCTTGATCAGGATGTGACGTACCTTCACCTGGTCCGGCGTTGAATAGTCCTTCTGGTGGGCGTTGTAATACTGCTGCAGCTCCGCGTCGGAGATCTGCGGCGGACCACCCGGCAGCTGGTCGGGAGTGAAAGCGATGTAGGAAATCTTCCGCGTTTCCGGAACAGCTTCCTTGTAGCGGGCAGCATTCTGCTTGAAGAAGGTCTGCAGTTCGGCGTCAGTCGGATTGATCTGCTTGCGGATATCTTCCGAGCTCAGAACGGCATACTGAAACTTCACCTTGGTGCCCTGCTGCACATAGTTGTCACGCACTTCTTTATCGGAAACGAAAACTCCGCCCGTAATAAGGGTCTCGAGACGATTGATTTCGATTTCATCCTTGAACTGTTTCTCAAAGTCCTGCTTCGACAGGCCAAAGGCATTCTGAACAAAGTCGGCGTACTTGTCGTCGCCGATGTACTGACCCTTGGGGAAGATGTAATTGGCAAAAGGACCATTCTTCAATTCGTAGCGGAGGTCATCATCCGTCACCTTCAAGCCCATACGGGACGCTTCCTGCATCAGGATCTCCCGCTGAATCAGTGCCTGCGCGGCCTGCGGCATCAGGTACGGCATGGCGGCATCCGGATACTTCTTCTGCTGCATGATGCGCTGGGCTACCTGCTGCACCTCGGGAATGGTGATGTCGCGGCTGGGCGTGATGAGACGGCCCAGCACCGTACCGCTGCCGACGGTCGCGTAGGTGCCGGTAGTGCTGGAACTGTCACTGAAAATGCCGGGCACCAGCGTGATGACCATGGTGATGCACGCGACCGCGATGATCGCAATGAACACGCCCTTGATGACGCGATTGTCCTTCTGAAGAAAACGAATCATTCTGTATCAGAACCTTTTCTGTTGCACGTACCCAGAGATACGCAAGCCAGCAGGCCGCAGCTGCCGGCACTCTACAGATGGCGTTGCCCTGGGCAGGCAGAGTGGTTTCATTATAGGACAGCAGGGCCTGGTTCGAACGCGACTTGCAGGATCATGACCGTTCGCATTTCAGAAACGGAAAAAGCCCGAACTGGCATTCGGGCCTTCCGTTTTCTAACAACAATTCAGTTACCGGTAGTACGGACCAGGATAATAGCCTGGCGGCGGACCGTACACCACCCTCGGCCGCAGGACAGGCCGCGGCATGGAAGCAGCAAGCCGGGTCGCTTCCTGCGGAGATACCGGCTGAATGGTGACCGGGCTCTTCAAATGAAAAGTGATCAGCGTCTCGGCTGGAATGAAGCTGCGCGGTCCCGGCTCTGCGGTTGAGATGGCTGCTCCAGTTGCGCCGCCGGCAACTGCACCGATCGCCGCACCCGGACCGCCACCGACAGCCGCTCCAAGGATGGCTCCGAAGGCTGTGCCGCCAATCGTATTCGCGGCACTGCGACCGCCCTTGCCCGGCGTTTCCGTAGAGAACATGTCGGTTGCGACCGGGTAGCTATGGCCGTCCAGATCAAGCTGTGACAGTTCGACCTGGATATCGCCCCCACCGGAGAAGGCTCCCGGCTTCTTCACCGCGACCACGCGGCCTTCCAGGGTCGCGCCCAGCGGGATTGCCAGGACGCCGTCCTGGAAAACGTCGCGAGCTGCGTTCACAACAAAGGTGTCTCCCGGCTGAATGCGGCGCGCATCGATAAAGCTCTGCAACCGTACCGTCAGCAGCGCACCCTGGGGCACCGTCACAGGACCCTTCGCAGCGACATACTGCGCCGGTGCCGGCGCCTGGTAGGCAGGCCGCGCCGGGTATCCATTGGCCTGGGCCGGGTAACCGCCCTGCTGCGGGTAGCCCTGCTGTTGCGGATAACCCTGCGGCGGATAGTTTCCGGGCGGCGGTGCATCCACCGGTGCGCCATAGCTGGTGCCTGCCTGGGGTGCAGCAGCATTCGGACCTGTGGGCGCAGGCTGTGGGGGAGCCTGTCCATTCACAGCGTCAGGAGGTGGTCCGGCCGGGCCCCAGCCATTGTTCTGAGCTGCAGCAGACGGCTGGCTTGTCCCATCCTGTGGCGCTGGTTGTGCCGGCGGCGCAACCTGGGTCTGCGCGGAGGCACCGGGCGCCGGCTGATCGCCAACGACGAGGTTGTTGCGGACACTGGTGACGCCATTGACGCCGCTGACTGCATTCTCGGCAATCTGCCGCGTCACTTCGTCCGATACCGAGCCGGTTAACGTCACGACGCCGTTGCTGGTGTTTGCCGTGATCTTCTGACCCTTGATGCCGCGGGCGGTAGCGATCTGTTGCAGCACGTCAGCCTGGATCTGTGCATCGGTGCGGGTCGACTGCGCCGCGCCATTGTCCTGTGCTGCGGCCGTCATCATTGCCGGGGATACAACGAGAGAACCGCAGCCCAGCGCGGCGGCTACCAGCGCTGTACGAGAAGTACTCCAAAGCCTGCTTGAAGGATTCCAGCGAATCATGTTTGTCGCCTCACATTTCGGCTGTCGCTTGGACAGCCACGCTGTTCAGTTAGACACATTTGCCGCGCCGAAGTTGCGGCCTCCCCTGGAACGAAATGCACTGCGCCCCTGGCAGCGGCAACCCCTCACGCGCGGAGGCTCACTGTTCGACCGGCCTCACCAGGAGTTGTGCATACAAAGCCGGCGTGGCAGCAGTAAAATCAACCGCATGCCGATGACCAGCCGCCTGCAGCTCAGCGAGATTTCCCCACGCATCATGCAATCCGAGATACGCTCCATGACCGTCGAATGCGACCGCATGGGTGGCGTGAATCTGGCCCAGGGTGTGTGCGACACGCCCCTGCCTGCGCCGGTGCAGCAGGCGGCCATCCAGGCCATAGAAGACGGCCACAATATCTATACCCGCATGGACGGCATAACACTGCTGCGCGAAGCGATCGCTGCCAAGCTGTCGAGCTACAACGGCCTGCAGGTCGACGCGCACAGTGAAGTCCTGGTCACTTCCGGCGCCACCGGCGCGCTCTACGCAACGCTGCTGGCGCTGCTCAATCCGGGCGACGGCGTGGTGCTGTTCGAGCCTTTCTATGGCTATCACCTGAATACGCTGCTCTCCATGCGGATTGAGCCTTCGATCGTTCCGATGGCCAAGGGAACGTGGGAGATTGACTTCGACCAGGTGCGCGCAGCGATCAAGCCGAACACGCGCGCCATCATTATCAACACCCCATCGAATCCCTGCGGCAAGGTCTTTACGCGCGCGGAGCTTGAGACCCTGGCGGCGATCGTGATGGAGCACGACCTCTTCGTCATCACCGACGAAATCTACGAATACTTCCTCTTCGACGGCACCCGGCACATCAGTCCGGCGACGATACCCGGCCTGGCTGAGCGTACGGTGTCGATTTCAGGATTTTCGAAGACGTTCAGTATCACGGGCTGGCGCGCGGGCTACCTTTCGGCGAGCAAGGAATGGCTGCCCTCGATCGCCTACTTCCATGACCTGACCTATGTTTGCGCTCCCTCGCCAGCCCAGTTCGGCGCGGCCGCAGGGTTGAACCAGCTCGGGGCCGACTTCTATTCCGAGTTGTCGACGGAATACCAGAAGAAGCGGGATCAGCTCTGCTCGGCCCTGACCGACGCCGGCATGATCCCGTCCATACCGCCGGGCGCCTATTACGTACTGGCCGATGCGACCGCGATTGCCGGGTCAGACGCGAAACAGAAAGCCCGAACGCTGCTCAAGGAGACTGGCGTCGCCGCAGTCGCCGGCTCTGCCTTCTTCGGAATGGACGCCCAGGGAAAGAACCGCGGAGAAAACCTGCTACGCTTCTGCTTCGCCAAGAAGGAAGCTGACCTGAACCGCGCCTGCGAGGCCCTGCGCAGCCGGAGCTAGCTCAAAGAAGCGCTTGCCGCTGAACCGGATGCCCCATCCTCGCGTAGCCAGGGTGGGTGATGGCGAACCCATCCGCTCTGCCTGTCATCTCGACCGAAGC
>CAZZVA010000144.1:0-8693 GCA_964657345.1 uncultured Acetobacteraceae bacterium
CAGAAACGCGGCTGCTTCCAGCAACACCCGCCACTCCGCACCGGAACGTCTCTTCCAGCTTTTGGCAGAGATCATGATGGGTCCTTACGATGCCACGACCTGTCCAGGCGAAAGAGGAGCCATTCCACCGGACTCAACAGCGGATAAAGGTGAAAGCATGTATCCGGAAGATTGAAGCGGCTCCAGACGCGGGGGCGATACCACATGCGTCGCATGATCGCGCCGTGGTAGCGGGTGGATGCATGTAAGGATGCTTCGTCCCTCTTCATCTTCCAGCTTGAGGGTTCTCGCAGCGGAGGAAGAAACCCATTCCCTTCCATGGTTGTTCGAGCCTTCCCTGTGACCGCGCGGGAAAGCCTGGCCTGTTCCCGTGACATCGGCAAATTCGGAAGATCGAGCCCCCCGATCCATTGCGAAGCAAGCAGCAGCGCTGCCTGGAGGTATGGAAGAACTCCAGTCTCTCTCGCCAGGTCGGTCGCAGCCTCCTTGTCGGTGTGGCTGGACGTTTTCCATAAGGCGGCTACATCAGCAACTGCTTTGAGACGGCTCCAGCCGTCCACTGCTCCATGGACTGACAAGTAAAGCAGGTTGACCCGGGGCGAAAACGTTCGTAGCTGAATAGAACCTGCCGAAGCAACCGCCCGGGGTTGTTCCGCGAGGCTGTTTCCGGGCATGTAGGGATTGCGGAAGAGTCGCCAATGCAGGTCAACCTCAAAGCACGCCTGCTCTCCGCCGCCGGAACTCCATTCCGGCTGATAGGTAAAATCCTTGAAGCTGTTCACATACGCATCGTAGCGTCTCGGCGTCAGCAGGCCGCTCGGATCGATTCTCCGAAAAGTTCGTCCATCTCCAGTGCCTTCGCGTAGCAGCATGTCCGCTTTCCGGGCATGCTCTGGTGCAACGAGTAGATCGATATCGCCGACATCTCGTTTTGAAACGTCTCCATAGGCCTGCAGGGATAAGGCTACTCCCTTGAACACGCTTGCCTCGATACCGGCTTCATCGAACAGCTTCAAAAGACGCTGCACTTCAGCCAGGTAGCGAAATGACTCAATAGCATTGCTGGCAGACCTTGCGCGAAGCTCTGCGTAGACTGCACCTGGTAGCGAGGCGGCCAGTGTTTGAGCGTTTGTCAGCACAAGAGACGTCACACGATGGTGCTTCACGAGCCGGAGGAAGTGGTCCCAGTCCGTTATCAGGCTGCATGCAAGCGCCACCGCAGTGTGAAGATCAGACCTTTCCACTTCGACGAGGGGGAAGCGGCAGAGCAGCAGAGTCAGGCGTATCTCTGCAGAAAATAGACTTGTGCTGGCAGCCGTCACAAACAGGAGGCTTCCGCCCGGGGAACGTTCAGGGGAAACATAGGAGGCTCAACCTGTTGTGGATCTCCGTCGGCAATGCGCAATCCTTTCGCTTTATGATAAGACAACCCGCGAGCGTTCCCATCCTCTTTGCCGGGTGAATGAGTGAGGAACAGACTTACATGGACACTACTCCAGTTCCCGGACTGCCTTCCCTGCTTTCGGACAAATTAGTGAGCGGGAACACTATAGTTCAATGGAGCCGGCGTCCAGTGGCAGCGACAGTGGGACAGGAAGTTGTTCTGATGAATCTCGACCGCGGAAGGTGTTACGGTCTGGGGCCGACGGGTAGTGTCCTCTGGCAGAAGATGAGCCAGCCGGTTCTGGTAAACGATCTTCTCTCTCAGCTGGAACAGGAGTATGACGTCAGCAGGGAGGAATTGGAGCGCGACGTCGTGTTGGTACTACAGCAGTATGCCGCCGAAGGGCTCATTGAAATTCTGGCATGACGTGCCGGGCGGTACTTAACGCCCGGCAGCCACTGCGGCTGAGGTTTCCATCTCTGCCTTAATCCAGTCATAGGTCTGGCGCAGGCCATCGACCAGGCGCGTGGAAGGCTCCCATCCAAGCCTAGCCCGGATCAGAGTATTGTCGCTGTTGCGTCCGTTGACCCCGCGCGGAGCATCCAGGTTATACCTGCGCTTCAATTGGATGCCCGCGAAAGATTCGGCAATATCGACGAGTTCGTTGATGGAGACAAGTTCGCTGCTGCCAAGATTGAGGGGCTCGCTGATGTCGCTCTCCATGATCAAACGGGTTCCGCGGATGCAGTCATCGATGTACATGAAACTCCGGGTCTGTGCGCCATCACCCCAGATTTCAATTTCGTGTTGACCGGTCTCTTTCGCCTGGATGACCTTCCGGCAAATGGCAGCGGGAGCCTTCTCCCGTCCGCCTGACCATGTTCCCTCCGGACCATAGACATTGTGGTACCGCGCGATCCGGCATTCCAATCCGTAATCCTCTTCGAAGTGCCGGCACATGCGCTCACTGAACAGCTTTTCCCAACCATAGCCGTCCTCGGCAAGAGCCGGATAGGCATCGCTTTCCTTCAGCGGCACAACATCCGCGGAAAGCTGCTTGTCCGCGTTATAAACGCAGGCAGAGGAGGAGAAGAAAAAGCGCTGCACCCCGGCATCCTTCGCAGCGAGCAGGAGATGCGTGTTAATCAGCACGCTCAGCATGCACAATGCTTTATTGTTCTCGATGAATCCCATGCCGCCCATATCCGCGGCGAGATTGTAGACGAGATCTGCGCCTGCCACTGCAGTCCGGCAGGATTCAAGGTCCTTGAGGTTGAGAACTAGATTCTCGACACCGGGATCGACCTGGTACCACTCGTCAAGCGGTTTGACATCCACGGAGCGTACAACGTTCAAGCCGTCGCGGCGAAGACGGGCTACCAGGTGGCCACCGATGAAGCCACCGCCGCCGCAGACAACTATAGTCTTGCCCTTCGAATTCATGACTGATCTCATTCAGCAATTTCTGATCGGCACAGCGATATATATGCAACGACTGCTCTCCATCATACCGGGATCGGCGACAAGAAAGAGCCACGCTGTTCACCCATCCTGCTCCCTTGAGCCAAAGAGAAAGAGGCGGCCGGATGGCCGCCTCTTTGTGAAAACAGGGAGGACTACATCTGGCTTCCCATGAAGAATTTGGACACCGTCCTTACAAAGGGCTGAGCATCCGGGGGCACGGGGACAGCACCATGCAGGATTTTGTCGAAGCTAAGGTCGGCGCCATCGTAGAAGGTATGCGTGTCATCGATATTCTGATCCACCACAGCACCATTCAAATCAATCCCGGCAAACAAGCCTTTCGCTCGCGAATAGGTCAGGAGTTCTGAATCGAGCTTCCAATTCGTAGATGCACCGGCATCACGACCAACGGGGCCGGCAGCCGCCGAAGCACTGCCGCCAATCTTGAACTTGCTTTGCAGCAGGTCTTGGAAGCCCTTGTTGTTCATCGCGACCAGGATCAGGTCAGTCGATTGTCCACCGATCTGGAACCCGAAGCTGCCTCCGGCAATCCTGATAAACACAGGTGCACTCCAGCCATGATCGGTTCGGCAGGTGACCACACCCTGTCCGTAATTGCCACCAATGATGAATGCGGCTTTCAAGACGCTCGGGAAAACCCCGATACACGTCGCTTGCGAGGTGATCTTGGAGGGTATGCCCTTGTCCGGAGTGGCTTCGATTTCCTGAACCACCGCCTTGGCCTTTTCGAGTCGCGCATTCAGGTCGGACTTTGAGGAAGCGGCAAAGGTAGTTGTCGCCAAGCCGGCCAGACAGAGTACAGCCAGTAATTTCTTCATTTCGTTGTTCGCTCCAGTACGACGTATCGTCTCTCAAACTGATGCTGGACAAAGATTCTGATAGGGCCCGGGTTGCTCAAAACGAATCCTGTCCTGCAGAAGATGAGATGCGTGTCGCCAAAAAGCGCCAGTTTTTTTTAGGAAACTGTACCGAAGGGATCACTGGGAAGGGCCTGGCAAAAGCCGTCAAACAAAAAAGATGGGGTCGCCGGCACCGTGAACAGTGCAATCGACCCCATTCCCCAGATCTGCGTTATTACTGAAATCAATATGACGCGCAGTCACGTTACTGGTATATATCACTTTAGTGTTAGGCGATCTTCCAGTCAGGCCCGGGTACCAAGCGTGGAGGAGGTCGCAAACATGGCATGACGCACGGCATACACCGAGAGCGCGATCCGGTTGTCCACCCCGACCTTCCGCATCAATTTCGCCACGTGAGCCTTCACTGTGCGCTCTTCTATGCCCAGTGCCCTGGCAATCTCGCGATTGGACTGCGCGGCCACCAGCAGCTTCAGAACATCCCGTTCCCGCAAGGTCAGGTGCAGTTCGGGTCCCGGATCTACCACCTTCTGTGGCTGAGCAACGATCTCGGCAGCCTGGGTAAGAACCCGCCTGGGTACATAGACGGAGCCGTCGCGCACCCGGTCAATTGCCTGTTCGATCTCCTCTGGTGTTGAGGTCTCGTTCAAATACCCCTTGGTTCCAGCAGAGATAAGACTCAGCATCTCCGGGTCGCCTACCTGTGCTCCCATCAAAAGAATGCGCATATCGGGGCGGAGTCCGCGCATGGTGGTGAGAGTAGAGGGCAGGTTAATGGCGCCGTGAATGCCGACGATGCAAAGGGTAAGCCGCGAATCGGCGACAAGGCGAGCCAATTCGCCCGGCACAATCTCCAGACGCGGGTGATGTTCAAAGGCCGCCGTAAAGCCGACCACGCGAATTGGATCAGCATCGAGCAGACCAACCCGCAGGCGTTTCTGCGTTTCTTGCGATCCAGGCATCGTCCTCAAACCAGGGAAAAAGTGTTACAGCTTTGGAAGAACTATTCCTTGTTGCTTCTGATACTTACCCTTGCGGTCCGCATAGCTGATTTCACAGCTCTCATCTGACTGAAAGAACAGGATCTGGCAAAGCCCCTCGTCGGCATACACCTTCGCGGGTAGGGGTGTTGTGTTGGAAATCTCGAGAGTGACAAAGCCTTCCCATTCCGGTTCGAATGGAGTGACATTCACGATAATGCCGCACCGGGCGTAGGTCGATTTGCCAACGCAAATAGTGAGCACGTCCCGTGGAATCTTAAAATACTCGATGGATCGCGCCAGAGCAAAGGAATTAGGAGGCACGATCACAGACGAGGCCTCTACAGTGACAAACGAGCGTTCGTCAAAATTTTTGGGGTCGATGATTGCGCTGTTGACGTTGGTAAAGATCTTGAATTCATTCGAGACGCGCAAATCATAACCATACGAAGATAATCCGTACGAAATGACTCCATCGCGCACTTGTTTCTCGCTGAACGGCGTGATCATGCCTTTGGTCAGAGCCTGTTCACGAATCCAGCGATCGCTCTTGATTGCCATGCTTCTCCCTGACCCGCCTGCGCTTCTATGCTCGCGAAGCAGCGAACAAAATACGGCGCGACCGGTTCTCTTGTCGGTTAGAATCTGCATCTTAACGGTTGCTGACCAGGTTGACAATGCTGTGATTGCAACCTAGCATCCAGCCAGCGGACGTGCGGTCAGATCGGCCTCATCAAGGCGGAGAAAGATTCGTGATCAAGCAGGACATCGTTCACCAGGTGATAGAGAAAACCGGTCTCCCCAGGGCGAAAGCAGAAGCTGCCGTGGACACGGTATTCGGCTCTCTCAAGAAAGCCCTCGCCTCCGATGACCGGATCGAATTGCGCGGCTTCGGCGTGTTCACGCTTCGCCCGCGCAAAACGGGGATTGGACGGAATCCCAGGACCGGCGCCGAAGTCTCGATCACTCCCGGCAAAGCCGTTCGCTTCAAGCCGGGAAAGGAATTGCATCTCAACGACGCCAAGGAATAGCAGGGTGCAGGAGCAGAACTCCTACATCAGGCTGATCGCGTCTACATCGAAAATCAGATTTTTGCGCGGAATCGCCAGTCGATCCGCGGCATTTCTCGCGGAACGCAGGGCGTTAGCCATGTCTCTTCGTTGTTCTGCTTTTAGAAGTAGGTGGAACCGGTACGTTCGCTTGATCTTGGATAGAGGTGCTGCGGCTGGTCCAAGGACACGAATGCCGTTGAGTTGGGTGTTCTGAAACCAGTGGCCCAGGGCCGATGCCCATCCGGCAGCCTCTTCCAGGCGCTGGCTCTGAACCAGCAAATTCGCCAGAACTCCGAAAGGCGGGTAGTGCATGTAGCGCCTGAACTTCAACTCCTTTTCTACAAACGCATGGTAGTCATGCTTCCGGGCACTTGTGACTGCATAGTGATCAAGATGGTAGGTCTGAACGATGACCTTGCCCGGCAGGGCGCCTCGACCGGCACGGCCTGAAACCTGCGTCAGCAGCTGAAAGACCCTCTCGGCAGCGCGGAAGTCCGGCAAACCGAGCGCGTGATCGCAGCCGACCACGCCGACCATCGTGACGCCATGAATATCGTGCCCCTTGGCGATCATCTGTGTCCCGACCAGCAGATTGATTTCCCCGGAATGTAGCCGGTTCAGGACGCGTTCCATGTCATGCCGGGAGCGAATGGTGTCACGGTCCATGCGCCCGATCCGGGCTTGAGGAAAAATTTCACGCAGTCGCTCCTCGCCTTGTTGTGAACCGGCCCCGAGGAAATAAAGGTGCTCGCTTTCGCACTTGGGACAGAGCTTCGGCACAGTTCGGCGAAAACCGCAGTAGTGGCATTCCAGACGCTGACCAGGATGCGCCTGCATGTTTTCAGAATCATCCTCCAGGCCAGGTGACTTATGGTGGGTGAGCGAAATGGCACAATTCTCACAGTCGATTTTCTCGCCACAGGCGCGGCACATGACGACGAAAGAATAACCGCGTCGATTGAGCAGGATCATCGCCTGTTCGCCTCGCGCGATGGTTGCTTCCGTCTCATCGATCAGCCGGCGGGAAAAGATGTGCTCTTTGCCGGTCTCCTGGAACTCGCGTCGCATGTCGACCAGGTCCACCACAGGCAAGGGCCGGTTCATGACGCGGTCATGCATCTCGATCAGGGCGTACTTCCCTGCCTTGCCGTCCCGGGTCGGCTGGGCGTTCTGCCAGGACTCCAGCGATGGCGTGGCAGAGCCGAGCACAATGGTGGCGCCGAGCAGCTTGGCGCGCATCACTGCCACATCGCGAGCGTGGTAACGGGGATTCTCTTCCTGCTTGTAAGAGGCGTCATGCTCCTCGTCGACGATGATGAGCCCAAGATGTTCGACGGGCGCAAAGATCGCCGAGCGCGTGCCGACAACGATCGGTGTTTCCCCCTGCCGGATGCGATGCCACTGTTCGGCCCGCTCATCCGGAGTAAGCGCTGAATGCAGCAGGGCGACCTGGTCTCCGAAAGCGCCGTAGAGTTGAGCTGCCATCGCCGGCGTCAGACCGATTTCCGGAACCAGCAGCAGGGATGACAACTGCAGCGACAATGCATGCCTCATCGCCGCAAGGTAGACTGCTGTTTTTCCCGAGCCGGTGACACCATGGAGCAGCACAGGGCGGAATCGCGGTTCAGTCACAGGCTCATCGAGATTTTTAGGGATCGCGGATCGATCGACCGGCGCGACCAGCGAAGAGATGATCGCACGGTACGCATGCTCCTGCGCTGCATTCAGCTCGTACTGCGTATGCTTCAGGCCGCTGAGATGAAAGCTGCGCGCCCGTTCTTCGATGCGGACGAGTTCGCGCCGCACCAATGTGCCGAGCGTGCTTCCCGGCACCTGTAGATTACGCAACGCTGTCACTGGCAGTGCGCCGCCGGCTGCGGCCATTTCAGCAAGAATGCTTTGCTGATTCTCGTTCAGCTTGGGCAGTCGCGCATCTGCTACCAGCACCGCCCAGCGTTCCAGCCGGCGGGCATCCCGGGGATCTGCCTCGGTCTCACGTGCAATCCATTTCTTGCGCAGCATGCTTCCCAGGAGATCCCTGGATGCTCCTGTGGCCGAACGCAGCGTGGCTGCCCTGACCGGGTCGCCGGTAGAGAGATATTCGAGAACACTGTATTCGTGGTCCTGTTCTTCAGGAGTCAGACGGGAGCGCCGGGAAGACCCCTTCTCAGCACTGGCATAGAGCGCGGCGCGGCCCGTATCCGTAATCCGATAGAGAACCTGCTTGCGGACCTCCGCCATCAGCGGCAACATCGTTCGCAGCACCTCGCCAAGAGGAGACAGATAATACTGGCTGATCCAGCGGCCAAGCTCCATCAAGTCAGACGAAAGAATCGGCTCGGTATCCATGACTGCTTCGAGCGCTTTGATTGCAATCGGCTTGGCGCCTTCCTTGGCCAGGGGTGGCGGATCATTGTGAAGCCGGGTGACGATGCCGATCAGCTTTTCGTTGCGAAATGGCACCACGACCCGCACCCCGACGACTGGCTGAAGGATGGCCGGTATGGTGTAAGTAAAGGCAGCATCCAGGGGCACAGGCACGACCACATCGCAATAGGCACTGCTTGCCGTACCAGGCTCGATGGTCATCCCTGCCTATGCCTGGGGTGGCAAAGCTGCAGGTGCACGAAGACCAAGCTCTGCCATGGCCATCTTCAAATCGGCCCATGCTTCCTTTTTCTGCCGCGGATCGCGAAGAAGAAAGGCGGGATGGTACGTCACGATCAGCTTCGCTCCACGGCTGGCGTGTATCTTGCCGCGCAGACTACCCAGCGCACTCTTCACACCCAGCAGGTAGGTCGCCGCAGTCGAACCCAGGGCAACAATCACTTCCGGTTGCACAGCTGCAATCTGGCGTTCCAGGAAGGGCATGCAGGTGTGCGCCTCGTCCGGCTCCGGCACCCGGTTCGAAGGTGGACGGCATTTGACGATA
>CAZZVA010000145.1:0-8636 GCA_964657345.1 uncultured Acetobacteraceae bacterium
ATCACCCGAGCGGAGGCAGGGCGCCGGAAGCGCCGAGAAGAAAGATGACGCCGATGACGAAGCTGTACACCGCTCCTGCAACCGCAACCCAGCGGAAGACTGCGGGCGCATGCTGGGTACCGCTGGATGCAGAAGCTTTGTAAACGCCGCCAAGGGTCGCTGTCATCATGCCATTCATCACGATCAGTCCGGCGGCAAAGGCCAGCAGACCGAAGAGGCCAAGAGTGGTCCCGCCGAGACTGGCAGCCAGCAGGAACAGCATCAACTGGCTGGGCGTCTCTGCCCCCAGCCCGTGAAGAACGCCGATGAAGAAGACCGATTTGCCGGAATAATTCCAGCGGAAGGGAAGCGGACGGGCGATGTCTTTCTGAAAGAGCCTTCGCAGTCGCCAGGAAAGCTGTTGGCCTGCCGAGACCAGGAGCGCGATACGGCTTTCCATGCCGTGATGGGAATGCCGCTTCTGAAAGACGTTGCCGATCACCAGGACTGCCAGCACGATCAGCGTTACGCCGATCAGTCGTTCAGTCCAGGCATCGAGCCGTGCTGGAAGAGGCAGGTGCAGCATGATGACACCCGCGCCGAGAGCGACCACCGTCAGCGCATGGCCGAGCGCGTAGGTCAGCCCCAGCCGCATGCCATTGCGCCAGGTCCGCTGCACGGCGGTGATGTCAGAGATCGCGGCGAGATGATCGTAGTCGAATCCATGCCGCAGGCCCAGCAGGGCGCAGGAGCCGAGAGCCAGAACGATCTTCCAGGAAAGCGGGTTCATCGCTGCTGATTGTAGATGCAACTCAGACGATCAGGCGCACCAGTTGCTCAGCCTGTTGTCGTGTCCCGAGGATTGAGACTTTTGGCAGCTGGCCCCGGGCCATGGCTACTTCGTCGCACCGGTACAGGCGCGGGCAGCTTTGGCAATCCTTGTAAATCTTGTCCGGCAGCGCAGCGCGGTCTTCCACCACACGAAATCCATGATGAAAAAAGAAATCCGGGATGCGGGTGAAGAGGCAGACACAGCCAACGCCGTGACCTTCTGCTTCCTCAAGCAGGGATTGAAGCAGCCTGCCGCCTGCCCCCTTGCCTTTAGCCTCCGGCCGCACCACGATGGAACGCACCTCGGCGAGATGAGGCCCGTAAAGATGCAGTGCGCCGCAGCCGAGAAAGTGGCCGCTGTCCGATTCGGCAAGCGTGAAGTCGCGGATGTTCTCGCAGATTTCCGCGAAGGCACGGCGAAGCAGTGTGCCGTCAGTAGAGAGGCTGTTGACCAGTTCGAAGATCAGGGACGCGTCCTGCAGACGCGCTTTACGCACCTGCATGCAGCATCTCCGCAGGTTTGCCTTCGTCCTGTTGATAGCGCAGCCTTTCGAGGCGTGTCTTTGCCGCAGCCAGCGAACGAGCGACCTGAGCGTGCGCTGTCCCTCCGATCACGTCATGACAGTCGACCGTGGCCTGGAGCGTGATGGCATCGAAGAAGTCCGCCTGGAACTCGGGTCCGAACTGCTGCAGCTCTTCGAGTGTCAGGTCATTCAGTTCGCAACTTTTCTCAAGACTATAGCGAACCGCGTTGCCGATCTTTTCGTGAGCCTTGCGGAAGGCAACGCCTTTGTGGACAAGGTAGGTGGCGGCGGCCATCGCGTTCAGGAAGCCACTCTCGCAGGCCGCACGCATCCGTTCTTGGCGGAACTTGAGCGTCGCCGTGAAACGTCCAAGCAGTTCCAACATGGGCAGAACAGTGCTGGTTGCTGCGAACAGCGGCTCTTGAGTCTCCTGCATGTCTTTATTGTAGGCAAGCGGGAGCCCTTTCAGCAGCAGCGTCACGGTTTGCGCCGCGCCATTGAGCCGTCCTACTTTTCCGCGTACGAGTTCAGTGAGGTCAGGATTCTTCTTCTGCGGCATGGCGCTGGAGCCGGTCGAAAAGGCTTCCGGCAATTCGACGAAGCCGAATTCGGCTGTCGCGAAGAGGGTAATTTCTTCAGCGAATCGACTGGCGTGGAGGCCAATGGTCGTGAGCACCTGGAGATACTCCAGGATGAAATCGCGATCGCTGGTCGCATCCATGGAATTGGCGGTTGGCGCGGCAAAGCCGAGTTCGCGCGCTGCGATGGTTCGGTCCAGCTTAAGCGTGGCGCCTGCGACTGCGCCGGAGCCGAGGGGACAGGCATCCAGACGTCGGAGACAATCCTCAAGGCGGGTGACGTCGCGGAACAGCATCTCTGCATACGCGAGCAGCCAGTGTGCGACCAGGACGGGTTCGGCTCGCTGCAGGTGGGTGTACGCGGGCATCACCGATTCCGCATTGCGGTCCGCCTGTTCGATCAGGGATTCAATCCACGCAGCCAATTGCTCGATGATCAGGCTGCCGTGCTCGCGGACGTAGAGCCGGAGGTCTGTGGCGATTTGTTCATTGCGGCTGCGCCCGGTGTGCAATTTCAGGGCGAGGTCGCCGATACGCTTGGTCAGTTCCAACTCAACGAAATGATGAATGTCTTCCGCAGGCGACTGTATGGCCGCATTCGGCCCTTCGTTGAAAGCGGCTGGAGTCGAAATTTCCTCCAGGCCTTGAAGAATGGCGGCAAGCTCGGATGAATCGAGAATGCCCGCATGTGCAATCGTCTTCGCGTGCGCTTTGCTGGCAGCAATCTCCTGTGGGAGAAGCTGCCAGTCAAACCCGAACGAACGCTGCCATGCTTCGAAAGCGGGGTCGAGCGGCTCGCGAAAGCGGCCGGACCACATCTTCACTTGACGACCTCTTTCACTGGATGCTCGGCCGTGGTCTGCATCAAGCGGGCGCGGGTACGGGCAGGCAGACCGAGGATCTGGATGAAACCTTTCGCATCCTTCTGGTCGTAGGTATCGCCCATGGTGAACGAGGAAAGCTCGTTCGAGTAGAGCGAGTATTTCGAGGTGCGGCCCGCGACCGAGACGTTGCCTTTGTACAGCGACAGCTTGACCGAGCCAGTTACATTCTGCTGGGTGTTCAGCACGAAGGCGTCGAGTGCTTCGCGCAGCGGGGTGAACCACAGGCCGTTGTACACGAGGTCCGCATAGCGCAGTCCCACATGCTGCTTGTAGTGTTTGACTTCCCGATCCAGTGACAGTGCTTCCAGTTCGCGGTGAGCGAGCACGATGAGCGTGCCGCCCGGTGTTTCGTAACAGCCACGGGACTTCATTCCGACGAAACGATTTTCTACCAGGTCGATGCGGCCGATCGCGTTGCGGGCGCCGATCTCGTTCAACAATTCAACAAGCTGCACTGGCTCGAGCGCCATGCCATCAACCGAAACAGGTTCACCCTGGATGAAGCCGATCTCGACTACTTCTGCGCGATCCGGTGCTTCCTGTGGCGACCGCGTCATGGTCCAGGTACTGTCAAAGGGCGAATTGTTGGCATCCTCCAGCTCGCCACCTTCATGGCTCACGTGCCAGAGATTGCGATCGCGCGAGTGAATCTTTTCCCGGCTGGCGGTGACCTGGATGCCATGGGCCTCTGCATAGTCGAGGCAGTCCTCGCGGCTCTTCAATGTCCATTCGCGCCAGGGCGCGATGACCTTCAGTTCCGGAGCGAGCGCCTGGTAGGCGTGCTCGAAGCGGACCTGGTCATTGCCTTTTCCCGTGCAGCCATGGGCGACTGCCTCGGCTCCCTCTTCGAGAGCAACCAGTACCTGGTGCTTCGCAATCACCGGACGCGCGATCGATGTACCGAGCAGATACTTGTCTTCATAAATCGCACCGGCTTTAACCGTCGGGTACACATATTCCTTCACGAATTCAGCGCGCAGATCGCGGACAACGACTTTCTTTGCGCCGGTCTTATGCGCCTTCTCGACGACTGCATCGATGTCGTCGCCCTGGCCCACATCGGCCACCATGGCGATCACGTCCATGCCGTAATTTTCGTTCAGCCAGGGAATGATGATCGATGTATCGAGGCCGCCGGAATATGCGAGAACAACTTTACCTGCCATGAGAAATCTCCTTCTACGCCCGAAGTTCGGTCGCGTGTGTCGCGGGTGGATGGATAGCTGCGCCAGCGCCGAGAAGCATCAGCAGCAGAGCTTTTTGTGCGTGCATGCGATTTTCAGCCTGCTCAAAAACGATCGATTGCGGTCCGTCCAGTACGGCATCGGTGACCTCCGCATTGCGGTGCGCCGGGAGGCAATGCATGAAGACGCCATGCGGAGCCGCATAGGACATCAGTGCTTCATTGACCTGGTAAGGCTTGAAAAAGGGAGCCCGCTTGGTTGCCTCGTGCTCAAAACCCATACTGGTGCAGACATCGGTGTAGATCGCATCGGCGCCGGTGACAGCAGCGACCGGATCCTGAATCACTTCGATCATGCCGCCGGAGTTGTTGGCAATGCCTCGTGCCTGCGCCACGATGTCCGCCTTGGGTCCATAGTTTTTCGGCGTAGCAATCGTGACCTGTGCGCCCAGTTGGGCGCCGGTGAGCATTAGCGAGTGGCAGACATTGTTACCGTCTCCGACATAGGTGAACTTCAATCCCTTGGCGCTTCCAAATCGTTCTTCCAGGGTCATCCAGTCGGCCAGGGCCTGGCATGGGTGCTCAAGATCACTGAGAGCGTTGATGACGGGAACTCGCGAGTGCTCCGCCATCTCTGTGATGGTTTCGTGAGCGTAGGTGCGCAGAACGATGATGGCGACCCATCGTTCGATATTGCGCGCCATATCCGCCAGGGACTCGCGCTCACCGAGAGGAGATTGCGTCTGATCGACAAAAATCGCGTTGCCTCCGAGGGTGTTGATCGCAGCCTCGAAGGTCAGTCGGGTCCGCAGCGATGCCTTCTCGAAAAACATCACCATTTGTTTCGCATCGAGTGCACTGCGGTAGAGCGATGGATGTGCTTTCACGCTGTGGCCAAGATCCAGCAGGCCGCGGGTTTCAGCCTGTGTCAGATCGGTGATGGAGCAAAGATCCCGGCCTGCCAGCGAAACTGCCGGAGACGCAGCGATCCCTTCTACCTGTTGTTCCTCAAGTACCAGGGTTTTCGAAGCCATGCTATCTCCCTCCATGGGAGGCAGCGGCCTGCGTGGAAGAGGCAACTGCTGGTGAATGTTCTGTGAGGATCTCATCGAGCGCTGCGATCGCCGTATCGACGTGGGTTCGCTCGAGAATGTAGGGCGGCAGGAATCGCAGCACGGTGTCGCTGGTCCGATTGAGAAGGATGCGGCGCTTCATCATCTCTGCGGCCACACTTTTCGCAAGTACGTCGCTCTCGAGATCGAGGGCGAGCATCAACCCCATGCCGCGTACTTCTGTGATGACGGAATGTTTAGCGGCAAGCTCCAGCAACTGCTGCTTGAAGTAACCGCCGACCTGCTGCACATGTTCGAGCAGATGCTCACGTTCCATGAAGTCGATCACCGCAATAGCGACTGCACAGGACAGCGGGCCCCCTCCAAAGGTTGTGCCGTGCATGCCGGGATGCATGGCTGCCGAAACGGCTTCGGTACACAGCATGGCGCCAAGCGGCAGGCCACCGGCAAGAGGCTTGGCCAGCGTTGTGATATCCGGCTGGATGCCATAGTGCTGATAAGCGCACCACTTGCCGGTGCGGCCGAGGCCAGCCTGGATCTCGTCCACAATCAGCAGTGCGCCCGTCGTGCGGGTCAGTTCGTACGCCACTCTCAGGAAGTCGGCAGACACCGGGCGGATCCCACCTTCGCCCTGGATGGCTTCCACCAGGATGGCGCACACATCCGTCGAGAAGGCTTCGCGTAAAGCAGCCACGTCGTCAAAGGGCACAAATTCAACGCCGGGAATGAGGGGTTCGAATGGTTCGCGATATTTTGCTTTATGCGTGGTTGAGACCGCACCCATGGTTCGTCCGTGAAAGCTGTGCTCGACCGCGATAAACTTTGTTCCAATGGGCAGGCCGTGTTCGCGCTTCATGCCTGCGTAGGCACGGGCAAGCTTCATGGCAGCTTCCCAGGCTTCCGAGCCGCCATTGCAGAAGAAGGCGCGATCCATGCCAGTCATCTTCGTCAGCCGGGCCGCAAGTTCGGCCTGCCCTTCATGGAAGAAGAGATTGGACGTGTGGATCAGCTTCCGGCTCTGCACCGCGATTGCGTCTTCAATCACGGGATGGCCATAGCCAAGCGCGTTGACGCCGATGCCGCTCAGCAGGTCAAGATATTCATGGCCTGCTTCGTCTGTCAGGTGCACACCTTTGCCGGCAACAAAGAGCAGGGGATTGCGTTCGTAGGTTGGCAGAAGCAGCGTGGCTTCTGCGGCACGAGTGGTAGCGAGCTTCATGCGACCATTACCTCCGTTCCAAGTGCGATGCGGCTCGAAGTCAGATCGGGCAGCAGGCCGGCGGATTCTGCCGGAAGAATTCGCACACGTTTCACACCGTGCAGGAGTGCTTCCCGGCACGCGCCCAGTTTTGGGAGCATGCCGCCGGTGATGACCTCGTCCCGGGTCAGCCCGGCGATCTGGCTAATACTGAGCCAGCGCATCACTTCACCATTCGAGCCGCGCACGCCGGGAACGTCTGTGAGAAATACCAGGGCGTCGGCATGGGAGGCGACCGCACAGGCTGCTGCCATTTCGTCTGCATTGATGTTGTAGTATTCGCCGTCGAAGCCGAGAGCGATGCTCGAGATGACAGGCACCGCGCCCATCTTCCAGATAGCCTCAAGCCAGCGGATATCCGAAGCAACAATCTCTCCGACAAAGCCCAGATCGGGTGCGGTGCGCTTCTTGCGCGCCCGAAAGATCAGGCCATCGCCGCCAGAGAGACCCACAGCAGACTGACCGTGCGAGCCGAGTGCTGCGACCAGTGCCTTGTTGACCTGCCCGCCAAGGACCATGACGGCTGTATCCCGCGTCTCGGCATCAGTGATCCGCAGACCCGCGACAAATTCGCTCTGCTTGCCCAGCTGCTTCAGGGTGCGTGTGAGCGCGACGCCTCCGCCATGCACCACCGTCACCTGGTGCCCGTCGCGGACCAGCTCGGTGATGGCACGGGCACAGCCATGCAGCAGTTCAGAATTCTCCAGCGTTGCTCCGCCGAGCTTGACGACATACTTCATAGCAGTCCCTCCGCTTCGTTCCAGCCGTTCATCACATTCATGTTCTGCACTGCCTGCCCGGCTGCGCCTTTCAGCAGGTTGTCGAGACAGGAGACGAGGATGCATCGTCGATGATCGGGTGCAAGGTGGAATCCAAGATCGCAGTAATTGGTTCGCACCGAATACTGAATCTGCGGCAGCTCCGGTGTGCGGTACAAACGCACCATTGGACTGTGCTTGTAGAAGTTGCTGAAGCATTCGCTGACTTCTACAGGATCACGCGGCTGTGTGAACCGCAGGTAAATCGTGGACAGAATGCCTCGCGGAATCGGTAGCAGGTGAGGCGTAAAAATCAGCTGATCCGAGGATACGCCGACCTGTTCCAGCAACTCACCCGTGTGGCGATGACCGAAGAGTCCATAAGCTGACAGGTTATCTGCCGCGTACATGAAATGCGTCTTTGCGGTTGCTGCCTTGCCCGCGCCGGAGACGCCGGATTTGGAGTCGCAGACAATGCCGGTATCGAGATCGACCCAGCCGGCGGCAACCAAGGGCTTCAACGCCAGGATGATCGACGTCGCATAGCATCCGGGATTTGCGACCAGCTGAGCCTGCGAAATTTCTTCCCGGTGCAACTCGGGAAGTCCATACACGGCCCGTTCCTGTATGGCAGCAGCCGCGACAGAAGTATCGTCCTCAAACTTGTACACAGCGCGATTCTCATCCTGCTGCAGACGCCAGGCTCCGCTGAGGTCCACCACTTTCAGACCGCGGGCCATCGCCTCCGGCACCCATTCGCGGGACTGCTCATGAGGCGTCGCCAGAAACAGCAGACTGACGCCGCGCTGCTTCAACAACTCCCAGGAGAAAGTCTCTACTTTTATATTGCTGCGGCCCGGGCCATTTAGTTGCGGATGCAGGGAGGTCAGCAATTCCTCCGCGCCGCGACCCAGGAACACCGGCTGCTCTGCCTGCAGGCGCGGATGTGCGAGCAGCAGCCGCGCAAGCTCTGCACCGGCATAGCCGCTTACTCCCATCACTGCTGTCGTTAAAGATTGGGCCATCAATTCACGATTCCTTCCAGCCGGCTGCGGAGCAGGGACGCCTGCTTCGCGTCCGGGCAGATGATCAGGACGGTATCGTCCCCCGCGATGGTCCCAACCACCTCCGGCCATTGCTCTTCATCGATGGCGAGGGCGACGGGTTGCGCGCCGCCGCTGGTGGTTCCCAGAACCAGCTGATTCATGGCCTGCTTCACCCGCACCACGAAGCTTTCGAGTACGGCAATCACGTTCTGCCGGGTGTCGTCGCCGCCGTGGCCGTTCGGCAGGGCGTACCCGCGCGGCCCCTTGTAGAGGTGCAGTTCGTGGATATCGCGGGATAGCGTCGCCTGGGTCACGTCGAAGCCGCGCTTGAGCAGCATGCGGCGCAGCTCATCCTGGTTGCTGATGGCCAGCGAACCGACGACTTCCCGGATTGCATTGTGGCGTTCGTATTTCATTTTCGGAAAGAGTTCCGCGGCCTTGCTGATGAGACTTGGGCCAGCTCTTGAGTAGATGCATAAAAATGCATTACTATGTATAAATATTCATAGCCCTGAAAGTCAA
>CAZZVA010000146.1:0-8597 GCA_964657345.1 uncultured Acetobacteraceae bacterium
GAGCGTACCCGCACCCGTCGCCAACTCTGTGCTGCTCGACCGTGTTGTAGCCGTAATCAACGGAGATGTCATCCTGCAAAGCGACGTGGTGGAGGAAGAGCATTTTGTGCAGCTGCAGCCATACAACTCGCCCGGGGAAGGAACTCTGCAGCAGCAGGCCTTGCAGCACCTGGTGAACCGAACGCTGATCCTGCAGCAGCTGAAAGAGCAGCAGAGCCCGATCCAGGTAGCCGATGCCGAAGTCAAGAAGCAGATTGACGATCTGCGTAAACATCTACCCGCGTGTGCGCCGGCAAAATGCGAGAGCGATGCCGGATGGAAGGCGATGCTGGCCGCGCATGGATTTACGGAAGAAGGGTTTAACGAGCGATGGCGTAAGCGGATGACGGTGTTGAGTTTCATCGAGCAGAGATTCCGGCAGGGTATTCGTATCTCCAAGCCCGAAATTCAGGCCTATTACAACAACGCTTTTGTACCGCAATTTAAAAAGCGCAATCTGACGCCTCCGCCGCTTACGGCAGTCTCTTCGCGCATCGATGAGATTCTCCTGCAGCAACACGTGAACGGTTTGCTGGCAGAATGGCTTACCAGTCTGAAGGATCAGGGCAGTGTCGCGATACTCGATCCGCAATATGAGCAGCCGGGGCAGCCTGTTGCGAACCAGGATGACACGGGACAGGGGGACGACCAGTGACCATGCCGCCAGGTCAACCCGCCCTGTTGCCGCGCTCGCGCATGGCTACTACCTTGCGCGCGATGGGCATCGTCGCAGCCGTAGTGGTCGTGGTTGTCGGCGCAGCGCTCTGGTATGCGTCCACGGCTCAGTTCGCCAACCGTGTGCGGTCGGAAGTGATCGATGTTCTTGAGCGGTCCACCGGCGGACGCGTTGAACTTGCGAAGTTCAGCTGGCATCTTTTCAGGCTGGAAGTGGAGGTCGATGGCCTTACGATCCACGGCCTGGAGGGCGCGGACGAAGTTCCTTACGCACACCTCGACAGGCTGTTTATCCGGGCCAAGATCATTTCCCTCCTGCGAGCCGATATCGGCCTTCGACTGCTGCAGGCAGACCATCCGGTGTTCCACCTCATCCTGTATCCGAATGGCACCACGAACCAGCCGACGCCGAAGACGGAATCAAAGAGCAGCGGCAAGCCCGTGGTCGATGAGGTCTTCGACCTTGCCGTCGATCATGCGCAGGTCAACAATGGTCTGCTTATCCTGAACCAGCAGAAGATCCCTTTCAACGCCTCTGCGAATGACCTTGCGGCCACGATGGACTATGTCTATGCTAACGGCCACTACAGCGGTTCGCTGAGCATCGCTGATCTTACTGCGCAGCAGGGTAAGGCGCCGTCGGTTCATTCGAAGCTTGACTTGACCGTTGATCTTGCGCGCAACGAAGCGAAGCTCACCGGATTGCATTTCAAATCCGGCGAGTCAACCCTGGAGGCTTCCGCCGATGTTACCGACTTCAATAATCCACATTGGCGTGTGGCGGCAAAGGGAGCGATCGATCTTCGCGAAGTAGCGGCGCTGGCGGATGTTGAAGGTCTTGGTCCGGGCAGTGCGGTCCTGGATATTTCCGGGCAGGGTGCCGGCTCGACACTCTTCGACATCAACGGCAATGCAGCGTTGCGGGATGCTACGTACCACACCTCATCCGTACTGATTTCCGGATTGAATGCAGCGACGCGATTCCGTGCAACGCAGGACGAAATAGCAGTGCCGGATCTGAATGTGAAGCTGCGGCAGGGCGGGGAGATCGATGGAAGCCTCAACGTTCTGCACTGGATGGCGCCGACGCCGGCAACTACGGTAACGGCTGCACAGAAGACAACGCGTCCGATCAGGACCAGGGGGCCGGCTCCCCAGCAGCAGCAGGCAAGAGTCTCGCTGAAGATGAGTGGCATACGCATGCAGACGCTGCTGGAAATGGCTGCTGCAAAGAAATACCAGGACCTCGGCTTCGATACGAGTCTCGGCGGCACCGCGAATGTGTCGTGGACAGGCACAATTGCTGACATGACTGCAGACGTGAAGCTGGCGCTGGCGCCGCCTCGTCCGCCCGCGCCTGGCGAAGTGCCGGTGAACGGGTTGCTGGATGCGACGTACGTCAATCATGGCGGACGCCTGACAGTGCGCACTCTTGATGTGCATACACGCGGCTCCTCAATTCATGTAGCCGGCGAAGCGGGTGTGTACCCCGCGACCGGGCCGGCCACGTTGAAGGCAGATGTGTCGGTCACCGATCTGGCAGAATTCAATCGCGCGCTTACGGTGGCCGGCGTTGCTTCCAATGGTAAGAAGGGTGTGGCCGCGCTGCCGATCAGCCTGCAGGGGCAGGTCGGGTTCCATGGCGGGCTCACCGGATCGTTACTCAAGCCGGATGTGAAGGGCCACCTGAGCGCAACGAAATTCAGTACTACGCTTCCGGCTCCGCCTCCGCCCAAAGCGAAGCCTCGGGTACAGATTATCCGCACCACGCGTAATGGCAAGACTGTCCTGATCGCGAAACCGATTCCTGTTTCGCCGAACGAAGTGGCGCCTGCCGCACCCGCACCCGGGCAGAGTGTGCAATGGGATGACCTGGAGGCCGACCTTCAATATTCGCCGGCTCTTGTTGCCATCCAGCAGGCAACGTTGACGCGCGGCAAGACCACGATCCATGCAGCCGGTCAACTGCATGCGCATCATCTATCGCGTGGACGGATGGCCTTCGACAACGATTCGGCAATCAGTGCGACCACGCAGATTCAAAATGCAGGGATACCGGATCTGCTGAGTATTGCCGGACAGAATCTACCAGTGACGGGAACGCTAAATCTGCAGGCAAAGGTTGGCGGGGAACTCGGCAACCTGTCGGGCGGAGGTCATTTAAACGTGGTCGGCGGTGCGGCCTATGGTCAGCCTTATCAGAGCCTCGATGCTGACCTTCAATTTGCCGGAAAGCAGGTGAGTGTCTCGCAGTTTGCGCTATTGCTGGCCGGCGGAAAAGTAGCTGGCAATGCTACGTATGACACCGCGAATAATACCTTTCGGGCGAACGTGAATGGTGGCAGCTTCCAGATCGCGAATTTCGAGGCGATGAAGGCGCAGAAGTTGCACCCGCGGGGAGCGCTCACCTTTGATCTGCATGCTTCCGGCACTGCGCAGAACCCCAGTGTGAACGGATCGGTGAAGCTCGACGGGATCGAGGCAGGAGGCGAGAAGATCGGAGCACTCTCGTTGAATGCCCATACGACGGATGGCACGATCTACTTCGACGCGCATTCCAACATTGTGAATGCGCAGCTGGTGCTGGCAGGCCAGGTAGTGCCGCGCAATGACTTCGATGCCAAGGCGCAGCTGAGTCTGTCGCACCTGGACATCAATCCGATCATGCAGATGATGAATGTGCAGGGTGTGCAGGGGCACTCAATCATCGATGGGACCTTCAATGTCAGCGGGCCGTTGAAGACGCCCAAGCTGCTGGAAGGGGATGCCCGTATCAGCCAGTTCTCGGTGGGTGTGCAGAACCTGACGCTCGCAAGCCAGGCTCCATTGCATGCTTCCCTGCGGGCCGGGATTGTGACGCTGGATCCGTTGCGCATCGAAGGTCAGGACACCACGTTGACCGCACAGGGAACTGCCGACATTCTCGGCGAAGGCGACCTGGATATGCAGGCCCAGGGCTCGGTGAATGTGAAGCTGGCACAGATGTTCAACGCTGAGATTCTTTCGACGGGCAAGATCGACTTCAACATGAACGCCGGCGGCAGTATCAAGGAACCCGACTTGACGGGCCAGGTCAAGCTCACCAACGTCGGCTTTTCCTACCAGGAGTTTCCGAGTGGCATCAGCCAGCTGAACGGCACGCTCACCTTCAATCAGAACCGTTTGGACTTCAAGGATGTCACCGGAATATCCGGCGGCGGCCAGGTCAAACTGGCAGGATACGTGACCGTTCTCCAGGGTCTTTACGGCGATCTCAAGCTGACTGCAACCAATGTGCGTTTCCGTTATCTCGGCATCAGTACCACTGCGGACGCGAATATTCGCATGCAGGGAACGCAGGATAATTTCCTGGTGGGCGGGAATGTTCTCGTCACCCGCTTCGTCATCAGCCCGAATGTCGACTTTGCGGCGCTGGCCGGCTCGGGGGCTGTGGCGCCTCCACCAAATCCCTCTGCCTTCGGCAACAAGATCAGGCTGGATGTGCACATTACTTCGTCACCGCAGCTTGACTTCCAGAATTCCTATGCGCAGCTTGCCGGCGCGGTGGATCTGCGCATCCGCGGGACAGCGGAACAGCCGTCGGTTCTCGGAAATGTGACGATCACGGAAGGCACGGCGACTTTCGCCAACACCACTTACCAGCTGGAGCATGGCGACATTTACTTCACCAACCCGGTCCGCATCGAACCCTCCATCGATATCGACGCCGTAACGCGGGTCGAGCAGTACGATGTGACGATCGGCTTGCACGGCACAGCGGCAAACCTGCAGCCGACATTCCGCTCGGAGCCGCCCCTGCCCGAGGCAGATGTCGTTTCGCTGCTGGCTTCGGGTCGCACGCAGAATGAGCAATCCATCTATTCGCAGGAGCAATCCGCAGCAGGAGTCAACGGCACAACGGATGCCTTGTTGAGTGGGGCGGTAAACGCCACTGTCAGCAGCCGGATTCAAAAGCTGTTCGGCGTCGGCAGTGTGAAGATCGACCCGACCTACCAGGGTGCCCTGGGCGACACCAGCGCCCGCATTACGGTTTCTCAGAATATCGGCAAGAGTGTTACCGCCATGTTCGCTACAAATGTGAACACCAGTGCCCAGCAATTGATCCAGGCCCAGTGGAACCTCACCAATACGCTCTCCCTGACTGCCGTGCGAGATGAATCCAATGTTTTCAGCCTGGTCTTCAAGGTGCATCAGCGATATCACTGAAACGCGCTTTGACCCCATAGGCGCGACTTACACATTCAGAACAACTTCTTCCGGAATTCCAGTGTCTATGCTGATGCAGTCTGCTGTGAAGTCATGGCAGGCAAGAAGAATTGAAGGATGAACGAACATGAAGACGAAAGGAATTACTGCTTACGCGCTCAGTGCAGCGCTGGTATTGCTTACACCGACCGTTCGACTGATGGGTCAGGGCTCGGACGACGCGAAGATCCAGCAGGATGTACAAAAGTCGCTGAAAGGCTCCCGTTTCAAGAACGTCCAGGCGAGCGTGCAGAACGGCACGATCAAATTGACGGGAACGGTGGCGGTTTTTCAAGACAAGGAAGACGCTGACAAGAAAGCGCATCACGCCAAGAAGACGGTCGCGATCGAGAATGATATCGAGGTAACTCCAGTCGAGATATCGGACGCCGAGTTACAGGCAAAGATCGACAAGGCCTTGTCCTACGATCGCGTTGGCTACGGCAATACCTTCAATGCCATCACGGTATCGGTCCGAAATGGAGTGGCCACCCTGGGTGGGCATGCGCTGGGGCCCAATGCTGCATCCTCGGCTGTTTCCCTGGTGAGCAACACACCGGGTGTGAAAGATGTGGTCGACGAGATCCAGGTAGACCCGCTGTCAGGCTTTGACAATCAAACCCGCATGCAGGTGGCGCGCGCGGTCTACGGCTTTCCGTCGCTCAACAAATACGCGATCGATCCTGCGGCGCCGATTCGGATCACAGTGGTTAATGGCCATGTGATCCTGTCAGGCACGGTCATGAACGAGGCGGACAAGGACGCGGCAGGCATTCGAGCGAATACTGTCCCCGGCGTCTTCAGCGTGACCAATAATCTGCAGGTGGAAAACAGCAGCAGCGAACGCAAATAACAGGCGCTCGCAAGACTGCAGCGGCCCTTGACTAGAATGAAGGGTGGAAGTCTCGTGGACCTCCACCCTTTTCTTCGGAGTAAAACCATGTCGCGATTCACGCTCTTCCGGCGAAACATAATGGTCACTCTGGAGATGATCAAGTGGGAGCATTCCATCTTCGCGCTGCCGTTTGCCCTAACTGGCGCCATGCTGGCGGCCAATGGCTGGCCATCGCTCCCGAAAATTCTCCTCATCGTCGTGTGCATGGTGACGGCGCGAACGGCAGCGATGGCTTTCAACCGGTGGGCCGATGCTGATCTCGATGCAGCCAACCCGCGAACGGCGTCCCGGGCCATTCCCGCCGGATTGCTCTCGCGCCGCTTTGTCCTCTTTTTCTGGATTGCGTCGTCTGCGCTGTTCCTGCTGGCTGCGTGGCAGCTGAACCGACTGACGTTGGCGCTGTCGCCGCTGGCGCTGGCGGTCGTCCTGCTTTATTCCTATACCAAACGAATCACGCGGTGGTCTCACCTGTTCCTCGGCCTGGCGTTGGGGATCGCTCCGACAGCCGCGTGGGTTGCAGTTCGAGGCTCGCTGGATCCGCGGATCCTGTTGCTTTCGCTCGCGGTCCTTTTCTGGACGGGCGGCTTCGACGTGCTGTACGCATGCCAGGATTTCGAGCACGACCGCAGGGTGGGGCTGAACAGTATTCCGCAGTCGGTGGGGCTGGAAGGCGCGTTCCAGATTGCCCGCGCTATGCACATCCTGATGTTGTTGTGCCTGATCTGGCTTGGAAAACTCTTCGCGTTCGGACCCATCGCCTGGATCGGCCTGGCGCTCGTGGCCGCTCTGCTTCTCTACGAGCACCTGATCGTCTCGCCGCGAGACCTAAGGCGACTGAATGCTGCCTTCTTCACGTTGAATGGCATCATTTCCATGCTGTTCTTCGTGGCAGTCGCTGCTTCCATCCTCTGGCGACGCTGGCATGCGTAAAAAAAGCCTTGAAGGACGACTATTCCGATTCACGGATCGCCGCTTCCTTCAAGGCTTGATGACGTGGCCGCCGCGGGCTGAATGCTAGCGGTCGTGGTTGGCCTTGAACTCATCGATGCGATCATTGATGGCATTCTTCGCATCATGAAGTTTCTCGCTAAGTGTGCTCCGGGTGTCCGCAGCCGTATTGGTCGAACGATCGGCAGCGGCATCGCTGCCGGTGCTGGCAGCATCCTTCACGTTGCCCCAGGTTTCACGGGCAGAACCCTTCACCTGGTCCGCCAGGCCTTCGTTGGCTAACTTGTCGTCACCCACGGCTTCTCCCGTGCCCTGCTTGACATGTCCGATTGCGTCCTGCAGCTTGCCTTTAATCTGGTCTATGTTCATTGCAAAACTCCTTGTATGAATTCACTTGCTGACGAAGCATGTTCTTAGTCGCGACCTACGGAGACGAGCACCCAGGCAACGGTCTTGAACCCGCTTTCCCATGGAGACCTACACCACTGTCCGTCTACCGCCTACCAGCTGCAGCAGCAGGACGACCAATGCAATGATCAGCAGGATGTGGATGTACCACGCAACCACGTGGAACCCGATAAAGCCGACCAGCCAGAGCACCAGCAGGATGACAAAAATCGTCCAGAGCATCTCTAATTCTCCTTACGAATCAGATACCACTTGATACGGTGTGATAAGGTGCGCAGACAATCGGTAAGGTTGCCGGAACAGTGGTAACGATGGAGGAATTGAGTACGATGCATATTGCTATCCAGGGTGAGCGCGGCTCGTTCAGTCACGAGGCGGCACTTTCCTTTCAGCCTGAGGCGATTATCCGTTCCTGTACGCTGTCGCTGGATGCGGTTCATCTTCTCGAAGCCGGGGAAGTGGACGCCATTGTGCTGCCCATCGAAAACAGCCTGGCAGGCTCAGTCGTCGAGCACTACGACCTGCTGTGGCAACACGAAGTGAGAGCCGAGCGTGAGATCCGGCTGCGAATCAAGCATCACCTCATCGGCATGCCGGGAAGCGACATCAACAGCATCCACCGCGTCTACTCGCACCCGGTGGCACTGGCCCAGTGCCGCAGATTCTTCAGCGAGCATCCGGATATGGAAGCCATCCCTTTCTATGACACCGCCGGCAGTGTGAAGCAGGTGGTGGAGTTGCGGGACCGCCACGCCGCCGGGATCGCCAGCATGCAGGCTGCGTTTACCTATGACGGGAGCATCCTGGCTTCGGGTATTGAGGATGATCCGGAGAATTACACCCGCTTCTTTGTGCTTCGGAGTCCTGAGGATGTGAAGAAAAACGATGCCGTGAATAAAGTGAGCCTCGCCTTCACGGTCGCCCATCAGCCCGGCACTCTCGTTGGCGCCCTGGAGGTCCTGGCTGCGGCCAAAGCGAATCTGACGAAAATCCAGTCCCGGCCGGTGCACGGGCAGCCATGGCATTACGTCTTCTACGTGGATTGCCTGGTGAGCGGCGCCGGAATGGCAGACGAGATCCTGGATGGCTTGCGCCAATACTGTGCTGTGGTACGAGAGCTCGGACGGTACCAGGCGGCAACCGAGTAGGACCCGCCTGTAACCTTACTTCTGCCGATTGCAGTTCCCTTCACTCCCTGCCGATACTTAAGCTAACAACTATGGCCGCCCTGGTTGCTGACGGAAGCAAAGTTGCGGCCATCCACAGTCTGGATGGTGTGGACAAAAGGGGCGGCACAGGGTTCTGCGACCTTTGAGGAGTTGTAGCATCCTATGTATGGTTATCTGATAGAAGGGCACTCATGTCTAACGATTTCTTAAGTATTATC
>CAZZVA010000147.1:0-8542 GCA_964657345.1 uncultured Acetobacteraceae bacterium
CGTAGGACTGCGTTGCAGCGTCATAAAACTTGGCATTGAAGGCATTCCGGACCTTCGGAAGCAGCGCAGCAAAGGCTGCCGCGTCGTCCTGCCTGCCCAGCAGTGCGGCTGTCTTCTGCACTACCTGCAGGTCCTGGTAGTAGATTGCTGTCGCAGTCACACCGGAAGTCGTGAGCTTGGAGAAGCCCGGTTCGCCTGGACCGATGTCATACCAGTCGCCAAGTCCGTAGGCAATGATGTGATTGTTGGCCCGGGTGCCCAGGTATTCCACATAGGATCGCATGGACTGGTAGTGGGCCTGCAAGTCGCTGATGTCTCCGTATCGCTGGTAGGCAATCCAGGGATCCAGCACTGCCGCGCTGCCCCATTCGGGAGAGTCGTCGAACACACCGCCATTGCCGCCAAACACTACGTAGCGCGGCGCAATCTCCGGCACCTTCCCATTGGTATCCTGCGCTGTGACGATATCATCTGAAATCTTTTCGTAATTCTGTTCGAGATCGAAATCATAATTCAATGCGGAGCCGAGGAGGTGCGACTCTTCCAGCCAGCCCAGCTTTTCGCGATGTGGACAATCCGTCAGGACGCTCACAATGTTGTTGCGCATCGACTGGAGGATCAGTTGGTGCGTCCGCTGCAGCAGTGAGTCCGCAGTGTGAAAGCTGCCGGTCTCTTCCGCAGATGTATGCACGGCTTCGCCTTCTATCCGGTTCACCTCCGGCAGGGAAGCGTGCGCTGTCGCCGGTCCGCGGCTCTCGACCTGCACGTAGCGAAAGCCGTAGTAGCTGAAGCGCGGCCGCCAGGTTTCCACACCCTCTCCACGCAGCGTGTAAGTAAACCATTGCGGACTGCCCGAACTCTGCTGGGTCACTGAGCCATCCGGCTTCAGCAATTCACCCGGAATCAGCTTCACGCTGGAGCCGCGGGGACCGCGCACGGTAATGGCGGGCCACCCGGCAAAGTTCTGTCCCAGGTCATACACAATCACACCCGGGCGCAGAGTCTTTTTTGCGGCCACGGTATAGTGCTGCATTACCCGGATCGGCGGGATAGCCTCCGGTGTCAGCGCGCCTCCAGGTCCCTGCACCTCGAGAGCTGTCTTCCACGTGCCATCCTTGAATCCCGGTGCATCCCATCCACGCTGCTCGGCTGTCGCGTCATAATCTTCACCGCCATAGGTAGAGGAAAAGCGGACCGGACCCTTCGCTGTTTTCCAGGTGCCGTCAGTCTTGATCCATTCGAGGCGCCCATCCGCATACTCCAGCCGCAGCATGACTATGCATTTGGGCTGGCCGAATGAGTTTTCCAGCTTGGTATATCGTCCCTCGGTCTCGCGAATGTTGTACATGCCATTGCCCAGCAGCACACCGATCGCATTGCCGCCGCTGTGAATCAGGGCGGTCACGTCATAGGTGTCGTACAACACAATCCTGCGATAGTCCGTCCAGCCTGGTGTCAACTCTGCATCGCCAACCTTCGCGCCATTCAAATGCACTTCATACTGGCCCAGTCCGGACACATACAGCCTGGCATTCACTACCGGCTTCTGCGTAAGAAAGGCATGTCGGAAGACAGGCATGGCGGTCCGGTCGCCCTCCACGCGGCCATCCGCATCCTTCTCGGCGGAGTCAGGCTGGTCCGCAATCCACCGGGCATCCCAGTCCTTCGCTGCCGGCGCCATTGTCCACGTGGCGGATTTGCTCCAACTGCCGGCGTGGTGCTGCGCGTCCCACACCATCACCCGCCAATAGTAGGTGTGCAGAGGCTGCAGCGGCTTTCCGGCATAGGGCACCTCGATGGTTTGACTGGAGTCAACCTGGCCGCTGTCCCAGGCAGCTTCGCCGCGATCCAGACCGGCGCGCGAGTCTGCCACCACGATGCGATACGCCGACTGATGCACTGCCCGGAGCGATGCACTGGCTGCATGGTCCAGCCATGAAAATCGCGGCTCAGCGGCTGCTACTGCCAGTGGACTCGCCTGGTGTTCACACCTGAGTCCGTCCGGGGCGCCCAGCGTGGAAGCAATGGAAGAGGCTGCTGCCTGGTCAACCCAACTCGCTGCCACCAGCGCGAGTACACACATCATCGCTCTTCGCTGCCACATCGCTAGAAAGATCAAATTTGCTCCCTCATCCTCCACCGCGCTTGAGCAATGGCTGTGTTTCGATAGGCAAATCAATTCCGAATTGCTATCGTAAGCCTGATGCCGTACCAGGCACAATTCGCATCTTGAAAAGCTACGCAGGTGCCGGTCCGCTTCCGATGACCCGGCCGAATCAATCTGCCTATACACTGCGTATTCACACTGCGCATGCCGCAGATCAGAAATTGCTCTGCACACCAGGAGACTTGCATCCGTGTCCGACACTCATCAGCCGCCCTCATCCATGCCTTCTCTTGCTACCCTGCGAGTCGGCATCTTTGGAATAGGCCTCGAAGCCTACTGGAGCCAGTTCAGTGGCCTGGAAGCGCGACTCCGCAGCTACGTCGATATTGTGGCTGATCGCATCGGCCATCCGGCAGGGGAACCTTCCGCCCGGCGCGATGTGATCAACTTCGGGCTGGTCGATACTCCGGAGCGCGCCCTGGAAGTCGGTCACGCCACCCGTGTCGCAGACATCGATCTGCTGGTGATTTATGTCACCACCTATGCGCTGTCTTCGACCGTACTGCCGGTGGTGCGCATGGCAAAGGTGCCCGTGCTTGTGCTGAATCTTCAGCCGACCGCGGCCATCGATTACAGGCAGTTCAATGCCCTCGGCAATCGCACTGCCATGACGGGGGAGTGGCTTGCTTATTGCGCAGCGTGTCCTGTGCCCGAACTCGCCAATGTCTTTCAGCGGGCGCGCATCCCTTTCCGCCAGGTCACCGGAGTCCTGGAAAATGATCCTCAATGCTGGGATGAAATTGAATCCTGGGTGCGCGCCGCGCAGGTTGCCAAACAGCTCAGTCACTGCCGCGTCGGCCTGATGGGCCACTACTACAATGGCATGCTAGACATCGCGACCGACCTGATGCAGGTCTCTGCGGTGTTTGGTCCGCATCTCGAGATCATCGAAGTCGATGAGCTGAGTCAGCTCCGCACTGCTGTCACTGCCTCGGCTATCGAAGCCAGGCTTGCGGACTTCGACCGCTTCTTCGAGGTCCAGCAGGACTGCTCAGTCGAAGAGTTGTCTCGCGCCGCCCGCACCTCGCTGGCGCTGGATCAGATGGTAGAGACGCACAAGCTTGGCGCGCTGGCCTATTACTACATGGGGACGGGGTCGGCAGCGAATGAAGACACGCTCAGCTCCATCATTCTTGGCGCCTCCATGCTGACCAGCCATGGGGTACCGGTTGCCGGTGAATACGAGATCAAGAATGCTCTCGCGATGAAGATCATGGATGGCTTCGGCACGGGTGGTTCCTTCACGGAGTACTATGCCATCGACTTTCAGGACGACATCGTGATGATGGGGCACGACGGGCCCGGACACTCCGGCATTGCCGAGGGGCGCACCAAGGTTCGGCCACTGCAGGTGTATCACGGCAAAGTCGGCCGCGGTCTCTCGGTCGAAATGAGTGTGAAACATGGACCAGTTACGCTGCTGTCTGTCGCCGAAAGCGCTACCCACGGTTACAAACTTCTGTATGCGCAAGGCGTCAGTGAAGCCGGACCCATCCTGGAAATAGGAAATACTAACAGTCGCTATCGATTCCCGATTGGCGCACGCGCCTTTGTCAACGCGTGGAATCAGCAGGGACCTGCGCATCACTGTGCCATCGGCCTTGGGCATATAGCCGCATCGCTGTGTAAGCTAGCGGACATTCTCGGCATCGAAGCTGTACAGATCTGTTAGTTATCAACTAGTTACAGAGCAGTTACCAGAGAGCAAGGTAGACCCATATCTCCACATTTCAGTTGATTTGATATTGCGGTAAATATATCCGATGATAGGAAACTCTTATGCGAATCTGGGTTTCTCAAGCCATCCCGGTCTAACGTATATTCACACTGGTCGTACCGAACAATCCGTTAGTTCGTTATATGTAATAGTGATTAAGTTATATGCCGCAGAGCTTGCAAGTAGAGCCCGCTGATTCCATGTCCACTGATCGGCCATCCCCGTCTTCTCTGCAAGTAGCAACCGGCGTGAGGCGTGGGATTATGGAAGAATCCGACTTCAGTGGCGAAACAATGCTTATCGCCGAACGTCGGCACCACATACTGACACTGATTCAGCGCCACGGCCGTGCTCTCACCGCGGATCTCGCGGGCGATCTGAACATCTCCCGCATTACTATCCGCAAGGATCTCGAATTTCTGCAGGACCAGGGTCTGATTCAGCGTACTCATGGGGGCGCCCTGGCCAACGCGGTAAAGGGTTGGCCTGACCTTTCTCTTTCCGACAAGGAAAAGCTGCACGTGCAAGAGAAGCAGCGCATTGCGAAAGCTGCTGTGCAATACGTGTCAGAAGGTCAGTCCATTATTCTTGACTCTGGCAGCACAACGAATGCCGTGGCCCGCGCACTCCGCCATCTGGCGCGTCTCACTGTCATCACCAATGGAGTCAACATTGCCGCGGAACTCAGCAATACGGATTTTGAGATCATTCTGACTGGCGGCGCACTTCGCAAAAATTCCTTCTCACTCGTCGGTCCCCTGGCAGAAGATGTGGTTCGCAGCATGCGCGCTGACATTTTCTTTCTCGGCGCCGATGGTGTTGACCTGGAAACAGGCATGACCACTCCGGACGTTTCTGAATCCCGGGTCGGCCGCGCCATGGTCGACGCAGCGAAAACAGTCATCGCGGTCGTCGACTCCAGCAAGTTCGGGAAACAGAGTCTCGCGTCGATCGTTCCGCTTTCCAAGGTCGACATCGTCATTACCGATATCAACCTTGACCCGCGCTACCTGGAGCTGCTCCGCAGTGAAGGCCTGACCGTCAATCTCGTCTGATCGGCCAGTCGTTGAAGAGTTGTTTGCTCGTCACGCGTTCGTGCCTGCGGTGTGGGAAGAAGTTCCATGACCCGTACTTCAAACGGCTGCAGTGAGATCATCACGGGCTTGTCCGCCGAAGCTGAAAATGACTGCAGGGACTTCCCGGCAACCGCATGTCCATCGAATTGCTTCACGGCATCCGGCGGAAGCTCCAGGGCGCTGCCAACCTCCAGTGTGAAGGTCTGCGCATGGTCTGCAGGGTTGCGCAAAACGACGATGCTCTTAGCCCGCGACCATGCTGCCCATCCGTATACGGCCAGCTTGCCGGGATCGCCGCCAAGCCAATGCACATCGCGCAGGACTGCCTGGTTCGCGCGCGACCAGTTCGCGGCGGTCGCCAGTGTATCCCAGTCGGCTTTTCCGAGCAGAGAGGGCGTCACATACATCTCCTGCAGCTGCGTGCCGCTGCCGAAGTAGCTCCATACCTCGCTGCTGAAGTCGTGGCCCGGATCCGTTTCCAGGTGCTCCACCTGCTTGGCCCACAGAATTCCATGCAGCATCAGCGAGTTCAGCGGATAGAGCGGACCCGCCTGCACAATATTCCTGTAGGTGGTTGCATCACGATAGGTCATCCATCTCTGGCGCCAGGTGCCCACGCCGGCAAAGTCGTTGTCTTCCCCGCCGCGCCAGGTGGAATCTGCATAGCGCAGCCAGAAAGGCGAAGGTGTTGTACCCGTCGTCAGGTTCACGAAGAGTCCCGGCTCTTCTTGACGCAGCCGCTGGATCAGTGCAATGGCCGCCTCGAAATCACTATCGAAGACACTGCCTGGAAACACATGATTGGCATTGCCGGTGCCATCGAACTTGAACTGGTTCACGCCATACTTATCGATCATCTCCAGGCATCGCTTCTGGAAGGCCGCAAAATAGCGGGGTCCGGATAAGGCATAGCCGCCATCGATAATCTCGTAGCCTGCAGATGTTCCGAAGGCGATGCGCTCCTTCTTCTCCTGGGAGTAGCCGCCCCAGGGTGAGAGCCATGCACCTACGCCGGCTTTGTACTGTGCCGCGGCGACACGGGCTTTCGTGAAGCCATCAGGAAAGCCGCTGTCAAAGCCCCACAGTGAATGCGTATCGTCCCACCCATCGTCGAAGAGGAAGGAGTCCAGCTTCACGCCTCGCTTCGTCGTCAGCTCGTCTCCAAATGCGTGGATGCGATTCAGAGCGCCGGCTTCGCCAAACCGTTGTCCGAAACCAAGGTCATACCACGAGTTGTAGTGCAGAAACGGCGCATAGGCTCTGGGTCTGACGCGCTCGATATATGCCTGGAAATCGCGCCGCATCTGCCCGGGCGCAGCTACACCTATGACCGAGGAATAGGCAACCGAAGTTCCGGCCCGCAGTGGCAGTGTGCGCGCCATCGATGCTTGCACCATCCCGCCTGCGGCCTGTGCGTGCGACAGCGGATGCTCAAAACCAAAGTAGACATTCCCGGCCACTATCGGCGACCCGGCAACACTCCCGATCACCCTGGCGTCGGCATTCATGAACTCAAGCAGCGTCACTTCACTCGCCGGCACATCGCGGGCGGTCGCTTTCAATGTCAATTCCTGCCGGATAAAGTGCGCGTCTGCCGGCTGCACCAGGCACCAGGTGGCCACAAGGCTGTTCTGCCTTGCCGTCAATGGAAAGCACAACTGCTTCCCGGCAGCGCGCGTCCCCGCACCGCTGGCCGAGAGGACCGGCGCACCCGCCATGGCGAAATCACTGGCTTTCACAGTCAGACCTTCGCCCAGCTTGATGGTGAATGCTTCCGGCAGCGTTGCGACTGCCGTGCCGCCTTTGCCGGTCAACACCACTTTGCCCAGGCGCCTTCCCTGCAGGGCCACCATCGCTGCGATGGTTCCGTTGCCCAGTGCCTGTGCCGATTGCGCTTGCAAGGCCATCGGGCCCGTCGCGAACAAGGTCAGCACAGCCGCGATGATCTTCTGCCGCATACTCCTCCTGTCATGTCCGATAGACACGTATTGTCCTGCCGCATGCACTTTAAAATAGAGGCGAAGCCCGCAGCCACAACTACCTGCGGTTTTCTGTGCAAGGGTATACCTGCTTGCAGCCACTCTCCACTACCAAGAAGAAGCGCGGCCAACTCCATGACCAAGCCCTCCAAAAAATCGCACCATGACACTCTTGCCGGATCCCAAAAAGCCCAGGCAAATGCAGACAAGTTCGTCACCATGGTGACTGCACGAGCCGACGTCGATCTTCGCCTGAGCGACTTCGCGCCGAAATCCATGCTCACTGCGCCTGAGCATCTGCCGACCCGTCCACTCGCGGACGATCCGGAGTTTCGCGCTATCGATGCGCACAACCATCTCGACTCGATGGAACCGCGCGACGTCCTCGCCATCATGGATGCATGCGGCATCGAACGCACGCTGAACATCACCATGAAGACCGGCGATGAAGCAGTAGCGATACTGCGCAAATTTCATGCGGCCGACCGCGATCGGTTCGCGACAATGGCCTGGATGGATTGGGCCGGCATCGAGAGCGCGACCTTCTGGCCGCGACTGACGGATCACTTCGAACGCATGGTTGAAGCGGGCGCCTGCGGCCTCAAATTGTGGAAGGATCTTGGCCTGCGTTTACGCGATGAGCGAGGCCGTCTGCTTCGCATCGATGACGAACGGCTCGCGCCGCTCTTCGAGAAAGCCGCAGAACTCGACGTGCCCATCATGTTTCACACGGCCGATCCGGATGCCTTCTTCCATCCGATCGATCGATTCAACGAGCGCTATGAAGAACTCGCTGCCCATCCCGACTGGGCGTTTCCGGATGCCGAGTTCTCCAAGCCCGAACTGCTCGCCCAGCGCGATCGCGTCTTCGCCTGCCATCCCGACACCCGCTTCGTGGCAGCGCACCTCGCCGAATCCAGTGAGAATCTCGATCGCGTCGCTGCGATGCTGGAGAGGCATGCCAATGTGTGTGTCGACATGAGCGCACGCGTCGCCGAACTGGGCCGCCAGCCCTATCGCGCCCGGAATTTTTTTCTGCGCTTTTCTGATCGCATTCTTTTCGGCGCCGACCTGCTGCCTGACATCACCATGTACCGGCAGCACTTCCGCTTCTTCGAGACCTATGACGAGTACATCGACTATCCGTCCCACGCGTCCCGCCAGGGCCGATGGCAGGTATGTGGCATCGGATTGCCCCGCGAAGTCCTCGTGCCGGTCTATCGGACGAATGCGCAGCGCGTCTATCGTTGGCGCTGAAGCTGTAGCAAACTTTAGGAATCTTTATATTTGCAGCAAGTCCCGCTACCATTCGTTATCTCGACCCGGGCCACGCACCTGAGGATCGTTTTCTGATCGAACCAGAATCCCAAACAGAGGCAGGCGTTCCACCGCCTGCATGGCTGATTGTCCTCATCACCGCCGTCCTTTGCGGCTTATTCCTGCTGCTTCGTCATCACCCCCTCTCACTCATCTGGCTTGAAGATCTTCCTGTGTATGTTGACGCGCTTCACGCCTTCATTGCCGGCGGCGATCCCTACGCGCTCAATCATTACGGTCTTCATTTTGTCTATCCACCCGTGGTCATGATCGTGGCTGCGTGGTT
>CAZZVA010000148.1:0-8541 GCA_964657345.1 uncultured Acetobacteraceae bacterium
CCGTGTGCAACGCCAAACCCGTATGATCCGGCAGAGCCCTATGTCAGCAAAACCAGAAACTGCTCCCCAGCTGCGCGAAAAGCTACGTTTGATGTCCGCTTCCGAGATCGAGCGCACGCTGGTGCGCCTGGCGCACGAGATCATTGAGAAGAACAATGGCAGCGAACACGTCGGCCTGGTTGGCATCAAGCGACGCGGCATCCCGCTTGCCACCAGGCTGGCGAGCATGATCGGGGCCATCGAGCGCAGACCGGTGCCTGTAGGCACACTCGATATCCGGTTCTATCGCGATGATCTTACGACCCACGACACGCGACCGATCGTGAATGTGAGCGACCTGGGCTTTGACGTTGCCGGACGCGACATCATCCTGGTGGATGACGTTTTGTACACGGGACGGACAATCCGCGCAGCGATGGATGCGCTCTTTGACCACGGGCGACCGAGGCGCGTGCAGTTGCTGGTGCTGATCGATCGCGGCCATCGCGAACTTCCGATCGAGGCCACATTTGTCGGACGAAATGTGCCGACCACCTCGCGCGAAATTATTGAAGTGAAGCTGAAAGAGATCGATGACGAAGAGCAAGTGATTCTCGTCGAGCGCACGGACTAAGCTCCATTGCCTTGTTGACCGGCCCGGCTGTCATGGCTGCCCAAACGATAGCTCCAGGATTGCGAAGAGAACATGCCTGCGAAACCCAAACGGCCGGCAACGACCGAAAGTCCCACGCCTGCGTCCGGCACAAAGAAGGCGCCGCCCGCGAGGAAGCCAGAAGTTGCGGAACCCTCTATACCCCCGACGAAGCCTGCGGAGCTCAAGCCTGCTGCGCCTGGATTGTTTCCGGTGCACCCTTTCGCACCGCCTGCCATCGATCCTCGCTCGCTGCTTTCAATCCAAGACCTCTCGCTGGACGACATTGATTATGTTCTGACACTTGCCGGGACGCTGGAGAAGGAAGATCCGGCCAAGCGTGCCAGTCGATTTTTCAAACGGCGTGTGGCCCTGCTGTTCTACGAATCGAGCACGCGCACCAGGACATCGTTCGAGCTCGCAGCCAAGAGTCTCGGCTGTGACACAGCCCTGATCAGCTCCCTCTCTTCAAGTATCGAGAAGGGTGAAGGATTGAAGGACACGGGCATCACGCTGAAGGCGCTGGGCGCGGAGTGCATCATCCTGCGGCATGCCAGTTCGGGTGCGCCGTGGCTGCTGGCGCGGGAGACGCAGCTGCCGGTGTTGAACGCAGGCGATGGCATGCACGAGCATCCATCGCAGGCCCTGCTTGATTTGCGGACGATTCTCGCCCACAAGACAAACGCAAAGACTGCCGGCAAGGTGGCCGCCGACACACTGGACGGGGTCACCGTCGCGATTACCGGGGATATCCTGCATAGTCGCGTGGCGCGGTCAAATGCACTGCTTCTGCCGCGGCTGGGTGCGCGCGTGATCCTGTGCGGACCATCCCAATTGCTGCCGGATATTGCAGCAGAGATCGGACCCGGAGTGACGATCGATCGCGACTTCGACCGCGCCCTGGCTGCTTCCAGCGTGGTGATGATGCTGCGTATCCAGAAGGAGCGCCTGGCGGGCCTGCATCTGGATCTGGAAGAGTACACGCGGCGTTATCAACTGCATGGCGATCGGCTGAGGGCACATGGGGCCGAAGCTTTGGTGATGCATCCGGGACCGATGATCCGTGGCCTCGAGATCACAAGTGATGTTGCCGATGGGCCGCAATCGGCGATTGCCGAGCAGGTGCGCCACGGGGTGGCAGTGCGCATGGCGCTGGTAGCGCGTGCACTCGAAGCAAAAGGAGCACGTCCATGACGGCGTTGTTGATACGAAATGGAAAGCTGATCGATCCGTCGCAGGGCGTCGAAGCTGAGCGCGATCTCCTGTTCAAGGACGGACGCGTCATCGCCATCGAGGCAACGGGCAAGCTGAAAACTGCTGCCAAAAATGAGCAGGCGGAAGAGATCGACGCCACCGGCCTGGTAGTCGCTCCGGGGCTGGTGGATATTCATGTGCATCTGCGGGAGCCGGGCCAGGGATACAAAGAGACGATCGCGACCGGCACTGCGGCGGCAGCAGCCGGCGGCTTCACTTGCGTCGCAGCCATGCCGAACACAATTCCAGTCAACGACTCCGTGGAAACCATCCGGTGGACGCTGGCGCCGGAACGCAAGGCCGCGATCCGCGTATACCCGATTGCCGCGGCGACTCGTGGCAGCATGGGCGAGACCTTAACAGAGTTTGCAGCACTGAAGGCCGCGGGTGCAGTGGCGGTTACAGATGATGGCAAGCCGATCCTGAATGAGGCGATCATGCGCCATGCGCTGCTGACGGCAGCGCGAGCCGGCATTCCTGTGATCCAGCATGCGGAAGACACACGGCTGACGGCTGGCTGTTCCATGAATGCCGGGGCGCTGGCCTTCCGGCTCGGATTGCGCGGGATGTCGATCGAAGCCGAGGCTGGCCTGGTAGAGCGGGACATCAAGCTGCTGGCTGCGTTGAAGGACAGTCGCGCTCATCTGCATGTCGCCCATCTCTCCACCGCGGCAGCTCTCGATCACGTTCGCCGGGCGCGACGCAATGGTCTGCATGTGACGTGCGAGGTGACACCGCATCATTTTGCAATGACCGAAGAGGCCGTTGGAAGTTACAACACCAATGCCAAGATGAATCCTCCCCTGCGTTCCGAGAAGGACCGCGAGGCGATGATAGCGGGATTGCTTGAGGGTACGATCGATTGCATCGCGACCGACCACGCTCCGCATGCGGCGCATGAGAAGGAGCAGGAATTCGAACGGGCTCCGAATGGCATTACCGGTCTCGAGAGTGCCCTGGGACTGGCGTTGAGCTTCCTGCATCGCAAACACAAGCTGTCACTGGGGCGGGTGATTGCGTTGATGAGCACGCAGCCGGCTCATCTGCTGAACCTGAAGGGACGCGGGACCCTTGCGGTGGGCAGCTTTGCCGATGCCATAATTTTCGATTCAAGGCAGGAATGGACATTCGATGCTGCGGCGAGCCGGTCGAGGTCGAAAAACACTCCCTTCAGCGGCTGGGCCATGCTTGGCAAAGTACGGGCTACTATCAGCGAAGGCCGCATCGCTTATCGCGCCTGACACGATTCCCTGTCGTGAATGCAGGAACACCACGGGAACTCCCAAAACTCCGGATTCCACCTAAAATAAAGAGGCGCGCGCCGTGCGTTGTCGCTGGATGGAATTTTGCGGATTTGTTTCAGTAAGTTCAAGCAGGGTCGAATTGTCATCGCCAGAATCGCTGGCGCCATCATAGCTGTCGGTCTTACCCATCCTTCGCTGTCAGCCCAGGCCACTTCTCCGCTGCCGGGATCGAGTGACAGCATCACAGGCTCTGTCTATGTGCCGATGGACAACTGGATCTATCCGGCTTTCAGCAGGCTGCAGGCGCTGGGCTATGCTGATACGGCGTTCCAGGGACTGCGGCCGTGGACGCGCAAAAGCTGCCTGCGCATGCTCGAAGCCATGCAGGACAAAATCGAAGCAGCGCCGAAAACAGCAGCGAACGAAGAGGCCTTGGAACTCTTCGACGCACTCTCCAAAGAGTTCAGTAACGAGATCACGACGTATGTGCCGGGCAGCGAAAATCTGGCAGGCACGCTGGATCGCGTCTACACGCGGCAGCAGTACATGAGCGGCAGCCCGGTGAACGATTCTTTTCACTTCGGCCAGACCCTGGTGAATGATGACGGGCGCCCCTATCAAGGCGGTTACAACCAGTACACGGGAGTGCAGGCGCATGCGCAGTACGTGCGCTTCACGCTGGATGTGCGTGGAGAGTTGCAGCATGCACCGGGCCGCGCTGCGTACTCGAGCACGGTTCAACAGTTTCTCGATACCGTCGACATCAATCCTCCCAGTACACCGGAAGCCGTGCCGGCCACCAACGCATTCCGGCTGCTGGATGCGAATCTTGGCTTCAACCTCGCGAACCACACCATCTCGGTGGGCAAGAGTGAGGACTGGTGGGGGCCGGACCAGGGCAGCGCCATGGCCTGGAGCACCAATGCAGAACCCATCTACGCACTGCGCATCAACCGGACGGAGCCGCTGGAGATTCCACTGCTCTCGCGCTTCCTGGGGCCGTTTCGCTACGAAGGCCTTTTCGGCGAGTTGAAGCAGCAGATCCCACGCGACCCCTGGGTGCATGCAGAGAAGGTACAGTTCAAACCGACTCCGAACCTGGAGTTCGGTTTTTCGCGCATCGTCGTGTTCGCCGGGGAAGGCCATGTGCCGCTGACCTTCGGATCCTTCTGGCACAGCTTCTCGAGCTTCCAGAATGTAACGCCCGCAGAAAAGTTTTCCCGCAACGATCCGGGTGCGCGCCACTCCAGCTTTGACTTCAGCTATCGACTGCCATTTGTCCGCAACTGGCTCACGCTTTACTCTGATTCGATCGTGCATGACGATGTTTCGCCGATCGATGCGCCGCGTCATGCTGCCGTCAATCCGGGTGTCTACCTTTCACACTTCCCGGGTCTGCCCAAGCTTGACCTGCGCGTGGAAGGAGTCAGTACGGCGGCAGATGTAGGACCCCGCAACGTCAAAGGCCAATACTTCTACTGGGAGACGGTGTACCACCAGAACTACACCAACAAGGGTTACATCTTCGGCAGCTGGATCGGGCGTGAGAGCAAGGGCGGCCAGGCCTGGCTCACGTATTGGCTGAATCCGCAGTCCCGACTCGTGCTGGGCTACCGCAATGCGAAGGCGGAGAATGACTTCATCACGGGCGGCACCACCCAGAACGACTTCAATGCCCAGGCGATCCTGCGGTTGAAGAACGGACTGGAACTGAATGCCTTTGCGCAGTATGAACGATGGACGATTCCCATCCTCAAGCCTGGCCTACAAAATCAATTTACCGGCAGTGCTCAGTTGACCTGGTATCCAAAGCTGACCGTAAAACGCTGACCGGCATTGCCGGTATGCGAATCAGGCGTCAAGTTTTTTCGTCACCAGTTCGTTGAGCAGCGCGGGATTGGCTTGTCCTTTCGAAGCACGCATCACCTGGCCGACAAAGAACGCGGCGACAGTTTTCTTGCCTGCCCGGTATTGTTCCACTTGTTTGGGATTGGCTGCGATCGCTTCATCGATCAACTTTTCAATGGCAGACGGGTCACTCAGCTGCTGCGGCTTCTCGCGTTCATAAACGGCAGAAAAGTCTTCCTTCTTTTCAAATGCGATGTCGAACAGTCCCTTGAGCTGCTTGCTGGACAGGTCGCCCTTCTCTGCGAGATCGGCGGCAAGCATGATGCCCTCCATGGTCACCGGCGATTCTTCGATGGTCAGCCCGAGAGCATTCAGCCGGCCCATCCACTCACTCTGCACCAGGTTCGCCAGGCGCTTGGGACTTTTCACCTTTCGGGCCGCGGCTTCAAAACGATCGGCAAACTCCCGGGTGGCAGTGATGGTGGCGGCATCCTGTGCAGTGATCTCGTACTCGGCTACCATGCGGGCGCGGCGGGCTTCAGGCAGCTCCGGCAGGCGAGAGATGATGTCCGCCTGCCACTTGGCAGAGACGACGAGGGGCGGCAGATCCGGCTCGGGAAAGTAGCGGTAGTCATGAGCCTGTTCCTTTGAGCGCATGGAATAGGTCCGGCCCTCACCGGCATTCCACAGGCGTGTCTCCTGGATGACTCTGCCGCCTTCTTCCAGTACTTCCACCTGGCGTTCGATCTCATACTCAATGGCAGATCGGATATAGCGAAAGCTGTTTACATTCTTGACTTCTGCCTTGGTGCCGAACTTCTCCTGTCCCCTGGGCCGCACGCTCACATTGGCATCACAGCGCAAGGAACCTTCTTCCATATTGCAGTCGCTGACCCCGGTATAGAGCAGGATCTCCTTCAGCCGGGTAAGGTATTCAAACGCTTCGTCTGCACTGCGAAGATCCGGCTCGCTGACGATCTCGACCAGGGGGGTTCCACATCGATTCAGGTCAACATAGGTGCGTGTTGATGAGTCGGCAAAGCCATCATGAAGGCTCTTGCCTGCATCTTCTTCGAGATGCAGACGCGTGATTCCGATCTTTCGCATGCCGCCCTGCGAAGGAACATCGATGTATCCATGCTCGGCGATCGGCTTATCGAACTGCGAGATCTGGTAACCCTTTGGAGAGTCGGGATAGAAGTAGTTCTTGCGGGCGAATACTGAATTTTCCCGGATCGTGCATTGGATGGCAGTGGCAGCGAGGACAGCATATTCGACCGCACGCTGGTTGAGCACCGGCAGGGCGCCGGGCAAGCCGAGGCAGACGGGGCAAACCTGGGTGTTGGGTGCATTCCCGAAGCGGGTCGAGCACCCGCAAAAGGCCTTGGTGGTGGTAAGCAGTTGTACATGCACTTCCAGGCCGATGACTGGCTCGTATTTCGCAAGAACTTGCGGCGAGAGGCTGCTGCTGACAGGCATAATTAAGATTCTAGTGCAGCAATGATCTTTTCTGCGCTGCGCGACGAATCAGCATAGAAAGGCTGTAACGCAGCTTGTAGACGGCCACTTAGACGCCCGGCACTTATTTATTCGGAACGTTCACCAGTCTTGGTCACTAGAGGTAGCACATTCTCTCAGGTATGGTTCCTTTATTATCAAGTGCGGAAGAAGATCTCCTCCTCGCGGGCGCTATACCTGGGAAACCGTTAAACATGGAATTGGTTCTTCTTCGAAGCCGCAGCCAGATTGCCGCGCTCAGCGAACCTGCCTTGGAATTGATGGCGGAAGTAATCGCAGCGCCAAATGCAACCTACCTGCCAGAGTATTTTCTTCCCCGGTTGTATGCCCGCTGTGAGCCGCGCGTGGTTGCCTGCTACGAATCCAGCAAGCTGGTTGGAGTGGTTTACATGTACGAAGTGCGGTTCTGGCGCATTTGTACCGGCTACGCATTCGGGGGCGACGGTATGGGGCGCGGGCTGCTGCTGTGCGCTCCCACGCGCGAAGCAGAGATACTCTCAGCCTGCTGCGGATATCTTCTGGATCACGGTTTGCATGCACTGCGTTTCGACTGGACTCCGACAGGTCCGGAAGGCACGATGAACCTTCAGTTTCGCCGCGGTGCCAGGGTCAAGATACTGGCGGATCCACGCACCGATGGGGACTGGCTGCCGCTGCAACAGGACTATGACAGCTTCCTGGCTGGCCTGGGGTCGCATACCAGGCGAAACCTGCGTTACTACCGCCGCAAAGCTGAATCGAGCGGCTTTACGTATGTCCGTCTGGATTCGGATGAGGAACTCCGTGCAGCGATGGACACTCTCAACGAGCTGTCCGACTACCCTACCGACCTGGAACGAGCCGCGCGCGACCAGCGGTATGTTGCAGCCTTCGGGAACCAGGTAGCGGTAGGGTTACGCAGTGGGAATGGCGTATGGGTATCGATCATTGTCGGGTTCATTGCCGGCACTCATCTTCACATTCTCACTCAATTGAACGATGAGCACGATGAGCTTCGGAAGCTCAGCCTCTCGATCGTGCTGCGCGGTTATCTGATTGAAGACTTTATCCAGCGTGGTTTTACGGCCGTGCATTTTCTTGAAGGTTCATCCAGCATGCTCGGACGCTTCTGTGCCGACGTCAACCTGCATCATTTTGCGATCGACGATCGACGCCTTGTCATGACACCCGTCAAACGCGCCTGCGCCGCCATCGCGGAGGCCCTCCACAAACGCGGCCGCCGTGTGCCCTTCCGTCTGCAGTGGGCGGCTGGAAGTTACTGGAGCTCTACCCCGGGCCCCTGGTGGTAGTCGGCGCGATCAGTGCCTACCAGCAAACACAGGTTTCGCCGGCTCATACTTTCGCGCAGTGAATCTCCCTGCTCCCCGGACGCCTGTAAAATCGTTATTGCATGATTCTTCCTTTTGTCCGCGAGGCGCTGGCGGGCCTGGAGCAGTCTCCCAGTTTTGAACGTGTGCGCAGGCATCTAAGCCTGCGCTCCGGGCGCAGACGTGTGTCCGGACTTACCGTCACGGCACGAGCCCTCTACCTTCCACTTTTTGCTCGTGCCGCCCAATCGCCGGTCGTAGTGCTGGTTGCCGACAACAAAGCAGCCGAGAGTCTGGAACAGTTGCTGCGGGCGACAGCAGAGTTGACCGGCGCCATCGAGCCGAAACGCATTCTGCGCTTCCCTGCCCACGATGTATTGCCCTTCGAAAGCATGTCGCCCCATCCGGATATTCAGGAGCAGCGAGCATCCGTGTTATGGAAGATCGCTACCGGCCGCGTATCGATTGTGATTGCGCCGATCGAGGCCGCAAGCATGAGGCTGTTCGATCGGCCCTATTATGCGGGACTTGCGCAGGTGCTGCGTCGCGGCGAGGAGGTCGACCTCGACATGCTGACCTCGCATCTGCAGAGCATCGGCTACACGCAGATGGACATCGTGGAGATGCCGGGCCAGTTCACCCGGCGTGGCGGCATTCTGGACGTATATTCGCCCGAGATGGATCGGCCCGTGCGCTTCGATTTCTTCGGCGATGAGATTGAATCCATCCGCAAATTCGA
>CAZZVA010000149.1:0-8462 GCA_964657345.1 uncultured Acetobacteraceae bacterium
GCCACGTGGAGAGCGGCCCGCTGGTTCGGTCGAGTTATCACGCTCACGAGCAGGCCGCGAGTACCGGACTGACGGTCGTTTCGTAGCCGAGGAATGCCCTATGACGCTGATGGACGGCGAGTATGGCAACGAGCGTCCGAAAGCACATTTGTCCCAATGGTTTCTATGTGCCGGCCTTATGGGCTTTCTAGTCGCCATCGTTGTTGATGTATTGATCTCATACAATCGCATACCAACGACTCTCGCTCTTTCTCTGTGGCCCGGTTCCATCGTCGGCCTGATCGATCCCACGTCTCTTGGTTCCAAGATACTGGTAGGCGTCGCCACCTTCGGCAGTAACATCCTTCTTTACGCTGTCATTGGTCTGGCGATGGGATGGTGCATCAACAGGCTTCGCGGGTTAGTTGCGCGCTCATCTGCAACAGCAGACTGATAAACTTACCCTGAGAGGCCAAGCCACGAGCGTCGTTGAAGACACACGCAAAGTCGTTCAGGATTTCCTCGCGCCTGAGCTTCGCGAGCTGAAGACGAGGGTTGAGGCGCTTGAACATAAGATCGACGACAACGAGCGTCGAGCGGATCGTCGGCATGATGAAGTCATGGCAGCCATTCGCCAGGTTCAGGACTACACGACGCTCGCTCAAAGAGTCGCCCGTCTCGAGTCGAAAGATACCCACGCTCAGTAGAACCTCTAAGGAGTGGTCACATGCCAGGCGTCGCACGCCAAACCGCGCAGGTCTCCGTCGAAGAGTACCTCCACAGCGTCTATCGTCCCGACGTCGACTATGTGGACGGAGTACTCGAGGACCGCAACGTGGGCGAATACGACCACAGCTCTCTGCAGATGGCACTGGCGCCATATTTCAGTGCTCACCGTACCGAATGGCACATCCGGATCGTTCAGGCACTACGCATGCGCATCAGCGAAACCCGCTATCGCGTCCCCGACACATCCATCTTCTCGCGCGATCTCCCTATCGAACAGGTCTTCACCCGGCCGCCCCTCGTATGCATCGAAGTGCTGTCACCGGAAGACCGAGTCAAGCGCTTCCAGGCGCGTGTGCAGGATTACTTCCACATGGGAGTGAAGTCGGTCTGGATTCTCGATCCGCGCGAGAAGACGGGACTCGATTGCTCGTCTGGCCACTTCGCTGACTGGCACGAACAGACATCCTTTGCGGTGGAAGGCACGCCGATTCGGATGGACCTCGCAGATGTCTTCGCCGAAGTGGACTGATGCACGCTCCATCCAGGCAAGTGCACGTGCCTGGACCGCCAGTCTCAGCTAAAATCTCAAGTGACAGATCAGTAAGAGAGGTTCACGAAATCCCATGGCAGTTTCCGCAATGTCCGCCATCCCTGCTTTGAAAGAAACACAGCAGTTCGTCAAAACACGCATGGACAAGGCTGTGAACGACTTTCGCGTCAACCTGCAATCCACCCGCACCGGTCGCGCCAATGTGCAGATGCTCGACCAGGTACGCGTCAACTATTACGGTTCGGAAATGCCGATCAATCAGCTCGCGCAGCTTTCGACGCCCGATCCGCAGATGATCGTGATCCAGCCCTTCGATGCGTCGTCGATCGCCGAGATTGAAAAGGCCCTGCGCCTGGCCGACTCCAGCTACAACCCGCAGAATGACGGCAAGATCGTCCGCCTCAAAGTTCCGGCCATGACCGAAGAGCGCCGTCGCGATGTCGTCAAGCAGCTCAATCGAGAACTGGAAGAGCATCGCACCGGCATCCGCAACGTGCGTCGCGATGGCAATGAAATGATCAAGAAAGCAGCCAAGGACAAGCTCATCTCGGAAGACGAAGAGAAGCGCTCCCTCGAAGAAATCCAGAAGCTGACCACAGAAGAGATCAGCCGGATGGAAGAGCTCTGCAAGGCCAAGGAAAAAGAAGTGATGCAGGTCTGAGACACCGCAGCTTAATCGCCTGGGCTAGACTTCCGGCTGCAGATCGTCATGTTGCAGATCCAGTGCATGCCGCTTCAAAGCTTCAAGCGGAATCAGTGTCAGTGTATTTTCATGCGTCGCCGTCAGCAGCACCGGCGGCGCCACGCCAAAGTGATCTGCCTCCAGCCACCGCATCGCACACAGGCACCAGGGATCACCCGCATGCAGACCCGGGAAGCCGCCACGCGGCGACACCAGATCGTTTCCGCGATCGCGGCTGAAGGTCAAAAACTCGTCCGTCATGATGGCGCAGACCACATGCATACCGGCATCATCCGGGCCCGTATCGCAGCAGCCATTCCGATAGAAGCCGGTCACAGGGTCTTTACCGCATATCTCCAGTGCCGTACCCAGCACGTTCCGCGCATTGTCTTTGCTGTTCGCCATATTCGTCATTCAAAACTTAGAAGCATCGGATCTCGGGCACAACTGCGGCCCACACCCTGTTCCACTGTCATCAAAGTGGTTCAGGCCGCGCAATCCTTGGTTTCTTCCTTTTCCTGCATGTGTTTCATAAGCGCAGTTGCAATCTTGTCAGCAGAGATCTCATAGGTCCCCTCCGCCAGTTGCTTACGAATCTCCGCAATCCTCTGCTGCCGCAGTTCGGTTGCCGATGGGTCATTCTTCAGGGCGTTCTTGGAAGACTGTTTCATGTCATTCTCCTCGATGGGTTCAGTCGCTGATGTTCTACCCGTTTATCGGCTACATCTTTCGTTACAAGCATAACCCTGGACAAATCATCCATTACCAACCCGCTTTTTCATGATTACCTGCCATCTCCAGGTAACCTGCCTACTGTGGCGCGTAATACCCTTTGCGTGCGCGGACGCTGTAATGCCGGTCCAGGGCTTCCAGGTAGATCGTGCGAAAAGACCCGTCCGTCTTGAAGTCCGACGGTTTGTAAGCCAGCGCATACTGGCTGCGCAATTCGGTCTGTACCGCCTTGAAGTCGTTGGACATATCTTCGAGCTGCTTCGGAAAGAAAGCTGTTCCTCCGGTCGCCGTCGAGATCTTGGACAAGATGTCGTCACCACGATCCCGGCTCGGACTCGTATCCGTACTGATGGTGTAGACAATCGTCTCCGCCCGCTGGCACATCTTGATCGCGTCATCCAGGAACGCGCGGCTCTGGTTGTCATCGCCATCCGACACCACGATCAGCGCCTTGCGCACCGACGTCTGCGCTGGCGCTGCAGACAGCAGTTTGTCCCGGCAGGCCGTATACACCGCGTCATACAAAGCCGTACCACCCGCAGGTTGCAGCCGGTTGATGCCGCCTTCCAGCAGGTCTGGATTGTTGGTGTAATCCTGCATCATGTACGGCTTGTTGTTGAAGCCCATCACGAACGCCCGGTCAGACTGAGGGCGCAGCACCTCCAGCAGAAACTCGATCGCAGCACTCTGCTCAAACTTGAACCGCGTCCGGATCGACGTACTGGCATCGATCAGCAGCCCTACCCGCAGCGGCAGGTTGGTCTGCTGCGTGAAGCTGTAAAGCTGCGCTGGCGGCTTTTGATCGTCCAGCAGCGCAAAGTCTTTCGGCTCCAGGTTATTGATGAATTTGCCGTGCTTGTCCGTAACCGTAAAGATCAGGTTCACTTCATTCACACTGGTCTTCAGCGTGAAGGCGCCACTGTCACTGGCCGCCGGCTGCCCTGCGGTCCCCGGCTTTTGCGGACTCGCCTGTCCGGCTCCCGGGCCTGCCCCAGGAGTAGCAGAATTTGGAGCCGCAGTACTGGAAGTGGGCGCAGCAGGTGTCTGCGTCTGGCTGGCAGCCGGAGCACTGGGCTGAGCCTGCGCAGGTGCAGGCGCTGACGGCAACGCCGCGGTCTGCCCCCTGGCAGTAGACACAGCAAGAATGAGAATGGCCGCCATCAAGGCAGGCAGCGAGCGAACGCTCGGATTGAGTGACATACGGATTGCCATCATTTTATGCGATGCAGCTGCCCGCTGGCCCGCGCCCGTCACTTTCCCGCAGGAGTCGGCAACAGGCGCTCCATGAACGCCACCAGATCCGGCGGCAGCGGCGCTTCCAATGCCAGCGCCTTGCCCGTCCGGGGATGCGCCAGCTGCAGCTTCGCAGCATGCAGAAAATTTCGATCGAGCGACACCCGCGCCTCTTCCGCCGCAGTCGGCTTCTTGCCCTTCTTGTTCAATGTCGACTGCAGCGGAATACTCTTCTGCGCCCCATACAGCGTATCGCCCACCACCGCGTGGCCGATCGAAGACATATGCACCCGGATCTGGTGCGTACGCCCGGTCTCGATCCGCACCTCGACCAGCGTGAACTTGCCATACGGCCCGTCGATGAACCTCAACTCCTTGTAGTGCGAGATCGCCATCCGGCCGCCCTCGCGCCGCGTCGTCATGCGCGTCCGCCGCACCACATCGCGCGCAATCGGTGTATTGATAGTGCCCGTCTGCTGTTTCAGCGTTCCCTGCACCAGGGCCACGTAGGTCTTCTTCACCTGCCGCCGCGCAAACATGTCAGACAACTTCGCATGGGCCGCATCATTCTTCGCCACCAGCATCAGTCCGCTGGTGTTTTTGTCCAGGCGATGGACGATGCCCGGGCGCAATGGCTCGCTTCCCGTCGATATCTTCTGCAGATGATGCAACAGCGCATTCACCAGCGTCCCGCTCTGCCGCGGATCATCCAGCATCTCGTCCGACCCCGCCGACGAACTCCCCGCCCCCGCATGCACCATCATCCCCGGCGGCTTGTTAATGACGGCCAGGTCATCATCCTCATACAGAAATTCAAGCGGGATATCTTCAGCAGTCGCCCGAAGCGGCGGAGGCTCCGGAGCCGCCAGGATCGCAATCTGCTCGCCGCCCTTCAGCTTCATGGAAGGCTTGGCTGCGGCTTTGCCATCGACCGTGATGCCGGCCTGTTCCAGCAGCATCTGCACCCGGGCGCGGCTGATCGCCAGCTGCTCGGTCAGATACTGGTCCAGACGCCGCCCGGTACACTCGGGAGCCACCGTAATGGTGTCGCCAATCCGGGACCCGATCGCGGCAGGCTCGGTTGGAAGTTCGGGCATCAGCCCTTCAGGAGGCATGCGTAAGCTGTGGTTCTTTCACGTGCGGAGGAGTGGGTGTCGCTCTACTCCACAATACGCCGCCCATCACCACCATGAGCATTGCCAGACCCTGCGTCACCGTGAGCGCGTCCCCGAAAAGCGACCCACGCCCGGGATCGCCACGGTAAAACTCCAGGAAAAACCGCGCTGTCCCATAAAGGAAAAGCCAGGCGCCCATCACTTCACCATCGCGATGCCGCCGCGCCAGCAGCCACAAAAGCACGGCACAGATCAGCAGCGAAGCAGCACTCTCAACAATCTGCGTCGGATACAAAGGAACGCCCAGCGGCACGCCAGTCGTCCGATTCGCAAAGCGGCTCACAAATACCAGGCCCCAGCGACTTCCCGGCACCGGCAGTCCATAGCAGCAACCCGCTGCCAGGCAGCCAATCCGTCCTATACCCTGGCCCAGCGCCAGCGCCGGCGCAATCACATCCATCGTGCGCAACAGCGGCAGCCTGGCATACAGCGCATAGGGGACACACACCACGAATGCCAACACCACCCCGCCAAGAAAAACACCTCCCGACTGCAACGCCGGCAGGCTCAGCAGCAATCGCGGACTCTCCTTGAAACTGCTCCAGTTATTCGCAATCAACAGCAGCTTGGAACCCACGATGGCCGAAACAATCGCCAGCAAGCCCAGGTTCCACACCCGGTCGCGGTCCAATTGCAGCTTTTTTGCCAGCATCACCGCCAGCAGCAGGGCCGCGATGGCCGCGCACGCAACCAGCACGCCATACGTGGGAATGGTGATGTGGCCGAAGGTGAAAAGGCGTGGATACACGAAGGCGAGTACAGAGAAGAAGAGCGGACGCTCTGGGAGAATCAGCGAAGACCGAGTACTACAAGACCGACCCACGGGGCCGTACAGTGAAGCGCCGGTGAACCCGTCCTAAGACGGCGGGACTCTCCGCAGCTCGTTAGGCATTCCGGACTGGCGGACGCTGCACACAGAGCCGATAGTCGAGTCGAGTCCCTTGTTCAATGATTAAAGGTTCAACCGGCGTAGATCACCAAACCTGCTTTGCAGGCCGGTCTATGAAGTGGATGCTAATGCGGCAGCCGTCGCATTGCAAGTCAACAGAAGTAGCCTTGTGTCGACAAGAGCAAATCGGGAATTTTCATTCCCGATGCGCAACTCATAGCCACGGCAAGACGTCGTCCCCCCTGCCTGCCTCGTCTTCCGGGCCGACCGTTTCGTCCACCAGGCCGCAATGACTTCTTCCCGCGTCGCTCCCGGATGGTCCCGAAATATTCACGAAAATGCTGGTTGTCCTCCGGCTGTTCAGGGATCGCCGTCTTCGGCGCACCCAGCCGGATGCTGTACTGATAGACCAGCACAGAATCGGCAAGCGTGCTGCCGGGCGACCTATGGATGAAGCGCCTTCCAGGAAAAGGCCGGCAGCAATTACCAACCCATCCGCCGCATCGTCGGCGCGTCCTGCATCTTTCCGAAGCACCACTCATCTACTTGCCATGAAGGCCATCCATCCCGAAACCCGGATCGGTCACGTGCACCTGAAAGTGGCAAACCTTGACCGCGCCCTGGCCTTTTACCAGGGGGTACTGGGCTTTGAAGTGACGCAGCGTTTCGGCGATTCTGCCGCCTTCCTCTCGGCCGGCGGCTACCATCACCACATCGGTCTGAACACCTGGGAGAGTCGTCGCGGTCCGGCGCCTGCACCTGGAACCACCGGCCTCTACCATCTCGCGATTGTCTATCCCACCCTGGCGGAACTGGCAGACGCCCTCCGCCGCCTCATCCAGGCAGGCATCCCCCTCGACGGCGCCTCCGACCACGGCGTCAGCAAAGCCCTGTACCTTCGCGATCCGGACGGCAACGGAGTCGAACTCTACTGGGATCGTCCGCTCGAAGAATGGCCAAGGTCACCAACCGGCGGGATCGCCATGTTCACCCGCCCACTCGACCTCCGCGCCCTGATGGCAGAAGCGCAGCCAGCCCAAACAGCCTCAACGCCGGAATAGCCGAACCCACGCCGGCATCTGTGTGGCTACCAGCGCGATCGACAGCAACGGCGTGATCACTGAATGGCTATGCAGAAAATTGGAAGCCAGCCAGGTCGCACAGATCCAGAACGCCATGTTGGCCGACGCCGCCAGGTACACCCAGTTCGAAAACTTGTGCTGGTCGCGGAAGAAATCCATCTTCTCGATCACCGGATACGCACTATCCGGACCCAGTGTCCTCCGCAGTACGATCACCGGCAGCAGGTTCACCGCCAGCACCCCGGCTACCCATCCCGGCAGAGCCAGGTAGTATTGCTCCGTCTTCGGCTCGAAATGCCAGATCACGGCCATCGTTATCAGTACATTCAACGTGGCGCCGAACAGCACCGGCAGCGGGAACCTGCCCATATCCCCCAGCCGGTTCATCTCGTTCAAGCGCTTAGCTGCATCGGGACTGGTACCCGGGCCGGCATTCCCGGTTGAAACTGAAGACATGGTGGCTCCTGTATCGTTCGACGATCAACAGCGAGCACCATCATACTTCGACGCAGCCGCACTAATCCCGCAGGCGCGTCCGGACCTCGGGTCGTATCAGGTACAGAAAAAACACGGCATTCAGAAAAGTCATCACCAGGAACTGCGGCATGTGCATCTTGGTCAACGCATAGGCCCCGAAACATAGCGAGAAGAAAGAAGCCGCCAGGCTCAGCGCCCAGCCCCAGCGCCGCCGCTGGATCAAGCCCAGCCCACACCCCGCAAGTACCGTGGCAATTCCCAGCACCCCATTGCGGTTTGCCCCGGTAAAGACCCCGCGATAGACCGCGAATGCCCCGATCCCCGCCTCCACCAGCATCCACAGCGAGATGATCGCCATTCCCGGCAGCAGCTTGGTCGCGGCCGTCGGCGTCATCGGATCCGCTGTCTTCGCCGCCACAACATCCTCTTTTTCGAAAGGCGTAGTCACTGATTCAGCATACCCGTCACAACGTGTGCAGGTACGCCAGCAGCGCCTGCATCTGCTGCGCATCGATGCGATCACCCAGCGCCGGCATCATGCCGCGGCCATGCATCACCACTGCCGTTACCCGGTCATCCCGCGCCGGCGCACCGCTGTTGAGATAGGGCTGACGAAAGACTCCCAGCAGACTCGGACCATGCAAAGCCTGCGTATCGTACGCCACGTGGCAGCGCGCACAGTGAGCCTGGTAGACGTTGTAGCCATCCATCTCCAAGGGCGTCAGCTGACTGACCGGCTTGCCCGGCGGAAGCGGCGGCTTGCAACCGGAAATCGCCATCGCCGCGCATCCCACTGCCGCCAGCACGCCGCCCATTACAGCCGCACGCCTCGCAACCACAAGTCCTGGAACCATCCTCTTCATGCGTGCAAAGACAATGCCGCCAGCCCGGAGCCCACTCCGGAACTAGCCTCGCCAATGCCATCGATCAAGTG
>CAZZVA010000150.1:0-8178 GCA_964657345.1 uncultured Acetobacteraceae bacterium
CTGGGTTTTCTTGCACTGAGCATAGCGGGCTTCGCACAGAATGCCGCTACAAGTGTCGGTACGCCTGGCAATACTGTGAATGAGCCGCACCTTACAACGCGGCCACCGCAAAACGTGGTCATCGGCGTGGGCGATCTCATTTCCATCACGGTGTTCGATGCGGCGGAGTTGAACCAGGAAGTGCGGGTGAGTCCGAACGGAACAGTTCATCTTTCGCTGCTCGGGGACGTGCAGGCGGCGGGGCTGCAGGCGAACGAGCTTGCCAGCAGTATGGAAAAGCAGATGCGCGATCGCAACCTGATGCGCAATGCGCAGGTTGCAGTAAGTATCAAGGACTTTGCCACCCAAGGCGTAACAGTCGAGGGCGAAGTCAAGAAGCCGGGACTCTACCCGATCTACTCTGCGCGCTCGCTGGTCGATGTGATCGCACTGGCGGATGGATTGTCGAGCACTGCGGGCGTGCAGGTGACCATCCATAGAGAACGCACGGGCACGAATGAACAGGTAACGCTCAAACAGGATAGTGGTTCGCAGGTGCTCGAGAGCGACGTCCGCGTGTTTCCCGGCGATACCGTCATCGTTCCGCGTGCGGGCTACGCGTATGTTCTCGGCGACGTTCAGCGGCCTGGCGGCTACCTTATGCATGACAACGGTTCGATGACTGTGTTGCAGGCGATTTCCGAGGCACAGGGAACTACGCGGAATGCTTCATTGAAGCATGTGATTCTTCTGCATAAAGAAGAAGGTATTACCAAAACGCTGCCGATCCAGTTAAAGGCGATGCAGCGCGGAAAGGAACCTGATCAGACGCTGACGGCCGGCGATATTGTCTTTGTGCCGTCGAGCGGGCTTAAGTCGTTTGCCTCCGGGACGGAGGGAATTGCGGCGTCGATTTCAGGTGCTGCTTTGTACAGCGTGCGATAGCCGGACCGACGCAGCTTTGGTTTGGGTTTGGATCGCCGCCGTGACGCAGGGCAAGGAGAAGTTGGTATGAATCAGCGGTTTTACCAATTCGTTGTGATCGCGCTTCTGCTTACCCAGATGGGCGTGGTGATGGGGCTGGTCTCGCCGAACTTGTCTGACACTGATCTCGCTGTTGTGAGTGACCAGGTGCATCTTCCGGTGGTTATCAGCACCGCGCTGATTTACCTGCTCATGTTCGTGCGGCTCTTCATGGCGCCCCGGCGTTTTCTAGCGGGCATCCAGTCAATCCGATTACTGCTGCCGCTGCTGCTGTTCACAGTGATGTCGGCGGTGTGGAGCACTGCGCCCTCGATGACGATGCGGCGCAGTCTCTTCTTCCTTCTTTCGACCGCCGTGGCACTGATCCTGGGCACTGAATTTGCAATTCCCGAGCTGATCAATCTTTTCGGCGCCGCGAGTTTGATACATATCGCGTTATGCGTGGTCTGCATGATCTTCGCGCCGCATTTCGTGTACTCGCCTTCTGATCCGCACGCGTTGAAGGGGCTGACTACGCACAAGAATGTTTTCGGACTCGAGCTGGGCCTGGCTACACTCTCGCTGCTGCTGGTGCCATTCCCACGCCTAATTCGCTTTCGCGTTCCCTTTAGCCTGCTAGCGTTCGGTATGCTTCTGCTCTCCCATTCGGCGGGCTCGCTGGTGGCAACGGTGGCGGCGTTATGTTCGATTCCGCTGCTGCTCACGCTGCGGCTTCCGGGTGTGCAACGCGTGCCCATATTGCTGGGTGCGCTGTTCATTGCTGGCGGGACGGGCTACTGGCTCTTTGAGCATGCGGAATTGATTCCGGCCCTGCTTTCGAAGGATGCCACGCTGACCGGGCGGACAGAGCTGTGGTCGCTGATCCTGATTGCGATTCGCAATCACCCACTGCTTGGTTATGGCTTCGATTCTTTCTGGCAGGGTCTGCAAGGCGATTCACTGACAATCATCAGCCAGGTTGGTTGGCTGGTCCCTACTGCGCACAATGGCTATCTCGACCTTCTGCTGAGTATCGGCTGGCTTGGCGTTGCACTCTTTATTCCGTTCTGCCTGCAGACGATCCGGCGCTGCCTGTCCTACGCAGCCGAGGCATCGAGACAGGTCGTGCGATCTGCCAGCCTGTTTCCTTTTGCGCTCCTGACATTTTTGCTGGTCTACAACCTGAATGAAAGCGCGCTGCTGACACGAAGTGGAATGCCGTTCATGCTGTGGGTTGCCGTCAGTGCATCGATCGGGATACGACAGGCGGCGCGAAGGACAGAACGTGTGGCTGCTGCTGTGCCGTCGCAGTTCGGTCCGCAGTATTCCGCGGGCGTCTTGTAGGCTTTGCGGCTCTCGACTCCTCCGAGCAGAAAGGATCGGAAACAAATGTCTCAACCTGGCAACTTATCGATGCGGCCTGCGATCGCTCTCAAGCGAGCCGCCCGCGGTGGCCGCGAGACTTTTTCAGCATGGCAGCTGCTGGTGATCGCGTGCCTGCTGCTGCTGGCGCGGGTGGCTGGTTTGACGCGGCAAAGTTTATGGTTCGATGAAGGTTATACCCTGGCCCTGGCGAATTCTGGCAGCCTGCAGTCGTTTCTTCATACCTTTGGCGTCTTTACGACCAGTGAGCATCTGCAGCCCCTTTACTACGGGGTGATCTTTGTGTGGAGTCGGGTTGCTGGAACGTCGGATGTCGCACTGCGGCTTCCGTCTGTGATCTTTTCGGTGCTGTCCGGCTTCGTTATTGTTTCGTTTGCCCGAATGCTTGTGAGGCAGGCGGAGGGTATGCCGAAGTGGCTGCCGCAGGCCGCACTGGCCGGCTTCTGCCTGTCGAGTTTCTCCTATTACTACGCACAGGAAGCCCGCCCGTACGCGCTGCTGCAGCTGGTGGGCTTCCTGCTGATCTACCTCTGGAACTGGGAGCGTCGATCGATTGCAGTCTCCTCGTTCAGCCATGCATTTACGGCAGCCTGCCTGATGGCAACGCTGACCAGCCCTTTCGGCTCCCTGCTTGTTGCGACGCTGGCGCTGACGGACCTTCTGCTTCGCCCCCGCAAATGGTTCGCAAAATGGTCCCGGCCTCTCATCGTGAGTGGCAGCAGCTTCATGTTCTACCTAATAGTTGGAAAGCTGCTGCTGCCGACGTTCATCTCGCATGATGTCGTCTCCATGAAGCAGTCGCTATGGATGAATGTTGCGTATGCACTCTTCGGGCTCATCTTCGGGACGACGCTGGGGCCCTCGACAATTCTGCTGCATGGCAGCAATAAGCTATCGATGATCTCCGGATACTGGATGATCCTGCTGGCGAGTATTGCAAGCGTTGCGGTGATGACGATTGGTACGGTCCGCATTCTGCGCGATGATGATTCCGCGAGCGTGCCGGTGCGGCCGCTTGCCTTCGCGACTGCACTTTATGGGGCGGCGCTCTTTGTCGTCTTCGGTGCTTTCGGTCACCTGAATGTGCTGCCGCGGCATGCGTCTGCTCTCTTTTCCCTACTCTTCCTGCTTGGTTTGAGTTGCGTTGCGCGTGCACTTGGCGGCGTGCGTGAAGGCCGCAGGCATGTGGCGCTCGGCGCGATCGGCCTGCTGCTACTGAATGCTATTTCCATGTGGCGATACTGGGGTGATCCCTCCTACCGAAAAGATGATTATCGTGCTGTCGCGGACCTTATTCGTCGAACCGACACACCGTCGGCACCGCCCGTCTTTCTGGTTGCGGGGGATGCAGAACTATTCAGGCATTATGGTGCTTCTCTCATCGATGCGACCCGTGTGAATCCGAACGAGCTATCGCAATTTTTGGTGGAGCATGCGGGCACACGAAGGACGGTAAAGCTGGTGGTCAATCAATACCGCAATTACAAATGGGACCAGGCTAAGAGTCCGGGTCAACTGCTTTCACCATTCTTCCGCTGCATGCCCGAGCAGCACCTGGCCTATATGCAGATACTGGAATGTGAAGCCCAGCCTGCGATGGGGACGCAGGCACGCAATACGGGCATTGCCTCGACTCGGACATACTATGCTCGCTAAGCTGCTGCGCAGCGAGAGCATGGCGTCGCTGGTCGACCAGGGGGTGGTGAGCGGGGGGAATTTCCTGACGACGCTGGTTCTTGCGCGCATTCTGGTGCCCGGGCAATATGGCATCTTTGCCTTGCTCTACCTGGCCCTGATTGCGATCAACACCTGCCACTCATCGCTTGTGGTGTATCCGCTGACGCTTAAAGGAGCCGAAGCTCCGAAGACAGTCGGCACATTGCTGTATGCAGCTCTTGCGCACTCGACGCTCCTGGCTGTGCCTCTCTCGATGGTGCTGCTGATTGTGACGGTGATGCTGCATCAATGGCATTTATGGCCGATCCTGACGCTCGCCATGGTCAGCTGGCAACTGCAGGAGACGACACGGCGTGCACTGCTGAGCGTTCTGCGATTCCGCGCAGCGATATTGCCGGACATGCTCTGCTATGTAGGCCAGGGATGCCTGCTGGCCTTATTCCGACCGCACAGTCTGACTGTTGTATTTGTATTTGTAGCTGTTACATCATTGCTGGCAGCGGCATGGCAGCTGACCCTGGCAGTGCAGGGCACGACCATTGCCGGAGGGCTTCGTTCGGCGGTGCAGGTGCATGGCATTTACGCTTGGCAGCTTGGGCGCTTTGTCCTTGCGGGCAATGCTCTCAACATGCTGACACTCCAGATACCCAGCTGGACACTGGCCTTTGCCTTCGCACCGACTGCTGTCGCCGGCTACCAGTGCCTGCTGAACCTGGTGGGTGTCGCCAATCCGATCATCTTCTCGATCAATTCCATGCTGATCCCCACGATCGCCCGCGAAGCATCGCGCGGCTATCGCGTTGCGAGGCAGACAGCAATCACTTACGGCATCCGCTTCGGGCTGTTGCTGATTCCTGCATTTCTGGCCCTGCTGATTGCACCGCACAGCATCATGCGGCTGGTCTACGGTTCCGCTTCACCTTATCTGCCACTGGCCTGGCTGCTGCGCATCTTTGTCGTTGCTTTCGTCATCCAGTACCTAGCCACGGTCGCGGGAGCGTATGAAGGCGGCATGTCTCGTCCGAAAACGTACATGTGGGTACAGATGATGGGAACGGGTTTTCTGCTTATGATCGGTACGGTCCTGATCTACCGGTTCGGCATCGAAGGCGCGGTAATTGCCATGCTGCTTGCCAGCCTGGTGCGGCTCATCGCTTTCCTGGTGCTCGCGCACTTTGCTGACAAGTCCGTCAGCCAGAGGCTTCGTCCACTCGACGATAGCTTCGTGGAGCAGTCGTGAATCTTTCACCACATATGTCTGCGCCAACGCTACCAAAGTTGTCAGTGCAGGTCTGCCTGTTGACGTACAAGCGGCCGCAGATGCTGCGTGCGACGCTCGCCTCGCTTATGGCACAGACGCCAGCGTCGCCGATGGCCACGATTGATGAGCCGCTATGCTGTGCGATCGCGGAGCTCGACGTTGCTGTACTGATCATTGACAACGACTCGGGCTTGTCAGGCAGAGCTGTTGTTCTCGAATGCGCCCAGCAATCGCGCTTCCCACTTCGCTATACTTCGTTTCCGCAGCGTGGGATCGCCGGTGCACGCAACCAGGCGCTGGAAGAGTCACAGCGCTTCGACCTCGTCGGCTTCATCGACGATGATGAGATCGCTCATGCCGACTGGCTGGTACGCCTGGTCGATACGATGTATGCGTTTCAGGCTGCAGTAGTCACGGGACCTGTACAGCCGGATCATGAAAACTCCCCCACATGGATCCGTAGGGGTCGGTTCTTCGATCCCGCGGATCGCCCGCTGGGCGCCGATGTGCCCTTCGTGGCAACAAATAACGTGTTGCTGCGTGCCGACATCGTTCGCAACTTCCGCTTTGATCCTCGTTTCGACGCGACCGGCGGGGAGGATACTGATTTCTTTCTGCGAATCCGCAACGCGGGGCATCGCCTTGTCTGGGCACGCGACGCCGTCGTCACTGAGAAAGTTCCTGTTTCGCGGGCAAATCTCCGCTGGCTGCTGCAGCGTGCGCGTTCGGATGCCAATCGCTATACACGGGCCTGCCTCTATTCGGCGCCCGGACCGCTTACTGTGGCCCGCCGCTTCCTGGTTGCCTGCGCAGGCTTGTTGAACGGATCGGCGCGGCTGCTGCTGCTGCCCTTCGGCCGGCACTATGCGGTTCGCGGACTGCAACTGATTTCCCGCGCAGCCGGCACACTCAGCGGCCTCAGCGGGCGCCGCGATCTTTACTATGGGCCACAGAATGGCTGATATGAGAGAGGCCGACGTTCTCCCGGATAATGCGGAAACGAAGTCGGTCACGGTCCTGGTCGTCGGGCAGACGCCGCCGCCGATCAATGGCCAGACCCTGATGATCCAGTCCTTCCTGGATGGACACTACGATCGAATGCGGCTGGTCTACGTGCCGATGCGCTTCTCGCGCTCGTCGAACGAACTCGGAAGGTTCAGCTTCCGCAAGCTTGCACTGATCGTCAGCACTCTTTTGCATATCATCGTGACGCGATTCCGAACCGGCGCCGACATTCTTTACTATCCTCCAGCCGATCCCAAGCTTGCTCCCGTACTGCGCGACTTGATGCTGCTGATTCCCACGCGCTGGCTTTTTCGCAAAACTGTCTTTCATTTCCACGCGGCCGGCCTATGGGAAATCTATGATCGATTGCCGCGGGTATTGCGGCCGCTTTTCCAACTCGCCTATCGTGAGCCGGACCTGGCGATCTTTACGACTGCTGCGACGTCTGCAGAAGGAACTCTGCTACGGGCCCGCAGGACCGCTATCATCCCGTGCGGTATTCCTGACCTTGCAGCCTCGATCGCGACTTGTAACATTCCAAGTCCTGCGCCTGCGACTATTCTGTTTGCCGGCATTCTTTGCGAGGGCAAGGGCGTCCTTAACCTGATCCACGCCTGCGGTCTGCTTAAGCGCGACGGGGTTTCATTTCGCACTGTATGTCTTGGACAATTTTCGTCCGCAGAGTTCAGGCAGGAGGTAGAGGCTTTGCTTCAGCAGTTCGGGCTGAGCAACCAGGTGACTTTTCCTGGCGTGCTTACCGGGGCCGAAAAAGATCGCTGGTTTGCCGATGCAACAGTCTTTTGTTTTCCGAGCCATTATCCGGCGGAGAGTTTCGGCGTAGTCCTGATTGAGGCGATGAGCTTTTCACTCCCGATCGTGGCGACCGACTGGCGCGGTATTCCGGAGGTACTTGGCCGGGTGCCGGAGAGCGAGCTGAAGGCGGGATACCTAGTGCCGGTGCGAGATTCTGCTGCCCTCGCGGAAGCATTGAAACAGCTGCTTGCCTCCCCGGCTGATCGCCAGCGAATGGGTAGCTACAACCGCTCGCGCTATCTTGAACTCTATACGGTTGACATCTACCGTCGGAATCTTGAAACGCAGCTGGTCTCGCTTATATAACTACTGCAGCTGGTCACCTCGATTTCGATCAGCTTGTACTGCTTTATCCAGCGAGCCATCACGGACGTATTCAGAATTGCCGGCTTCTTGGCGCACCACATCACGCACGCTTGGCACGGGCTGACCAATATGGCTCCGAATCATCCATTGCGAGTACGTTCTCAGTCGCCGGCACAACGCCGTCTGCTTAGCATTTTTGCGGGGCTGGTATTGGCGTCCGCTACCGCTCGACTGTTGCCGGCCCTGACGCTGCATGGACAAGCGGGTCCCCATGGGCATGCGGCGACGCGCACGGCTGCCGGCAGCCACGGAGTGCAGCTGCAACCATCGCGGATCCTGCAGAAGATTGCCGAAGACAAACGCCGGCTCGCCTTTGAAGAAAATCGGCTGGATGCTCTGCTGCACCCGTCCAACGCGACGCGCGGCAATGTGGAAAGCCTGGACTCGCCCGAATTGCTGGCAGTACGCGAGCTGCGTGCGCAGCTGACGGAGAAACGCAGGCACCTGGCAGACCTGCAGGAAAACTACACTGACCTTTATCCCGATGTGATCACGACGCATGAGGAGATAACTGAGCTGCAGTCGAAGCTCGAGCAGGCCCAGGCCGCTGTGCATTCCCGACCGGCACCCGTAGTCAGTTCGCAGACTACGGGTGCCCGCGATCAGGAGCTCGCAGAGATCAGGGCAGCCATCGAGCAGAAGACCAGGGAGCTTGCCCGGGATGAAGAAGCGGCAACCCGTAGCGATAAGGCCCAGCCGGTTCGTTCGGGCGCAACCTTTCTGAGCCGCCG
>CAZZVA010000151.1:0-8106 GCA_964657345.1 uncultured Acetobacteraceae bacterium
AAACGATGGAGGCTGGTAGATGCCGGCTTCTGCGGAACTCCTGAGAATGCGCCGGTCTTCCTGGTTTTCCTGGATGGAGGAAATGGCGAAGTGCGGGTCGTTGAGGATGAGCGGACCATCGAGCGGGCGACGGGCGTCAGGATGTTCGTAGAGGGACATGCCGTCGATCAACATGGCATTGCGCAGGCGGAAGTAATGAAGGCCGGAGCGATCGAACATGAGCGAGAGCAGGACGGCAAAGGTAACGCCGGCGAGATAAAGATGGTTGCGCCACAGGGGTCTGCGGCTGTGCTGCAGATATTTCTCGGACACGATGAACCAGGCCAGTGCGAGCGCAAGACTCGAGTAGATGCGATAGCGGACGGCGAGACTCTGGGTGGATCCCAGCTCCGACCTGAGACCGGCGACACCCACGCCTGTGAACAGGATGAAGAGTACTGCGAGGATGACGGCGGGATAGGCAGTGAGATGTTTTCTTCTCGATTCGAAGAGGAAGAAGGCGAGTAGCAGGCTGCCCAGTGCGACACTTCCGGCCAGGGCGGGTATCGCTGGAACGACGTGAATGAAGGCGCCCAGCGAACCCAGGAACGAGAGGACGTAGAGAAAGTTGAGGTGAAGGAAGGTGGCAAAGATGCTGCGCCCGTGGCCGGATTGCGAAGAGAGTACGTCGTAGTGGTAGGCATACAAGAGCACCATGCAGGCAGCGGTGCCGAGCCACACTGCGAGATGCAGCCATCGCCTGGATGAGAGCAGCAGCAGCGCGCCGACGAACACCGCGATGAAGCCGTTTCCGGAAGCCATGATGGCGAGGACGAGAAAGATCAGCGACGCTGCGAAGGTGCGACGAGTGTTGCGGGCGAGCAGCGCAAAGCTGCTGAGGGCGAAGACCGGGACAAAAAGATTCTGAATGCTGGCGAGTGTCCAGTTGAGCGTTTCTGCGTACGACAACTGGAAGAGGAGCCAGCTCACCGGGATGAACAGGCTGAGGCGCAAGGCGAGATCCTGGCAATCCGGCAGGAACATTTTCCAGAGAACAATCGCGAGAAGGGCTACAGCACTATCTCCGATGACGCAAAGGGTGGAGAAGCTGATGTGCCCCAGCCAAAGAAATTGAATAGTGATGAGCAGGTTTTCCAGGATGAGTTTGTATTCATTGTGCTGCACGGTGATGGCGTACACGGTTCGGGCGGGTAGGGAAGGCAGTGTTCGCTGATGCAAGAGGAAGGACAGGATGTCGTAGTCGTCCTTGAATGGCAGGTTCACGATCATCCGGAAGGCGATGGAATAAAAAATAAGCGCAGGGGCCAGGACTGCTGCAAGTGCGGCGATGACTGGGTAGCCGAAGCGTATAGCTGCCGGTCGAGACATGTGGGAATTAGAGCACAGCGACAGCACTGACTCTTCTGGCAGGCGTGCGCGTCGTGTGTGATCGCCCGAACGACTCAGAATGGCGGAACATATGTGCCGAGTTTTATGGCTTTTGATAATTGATACCGGTACTCGTGGTTCATTTGCCGTTCCGCGGAAGGAAGGCTTTTGACATTCAGCCATGCCGGGCCATCTTCCGGTCCGGCTGATTTTGTATGTTCGTAGGCCTTTAAGCCATCGATGAGTTGTGAGTGACGCCTGAATAAAAGTGGTGAGCCTCCGAGATCCGCAGCCAGGGAGAAAAGCACGATCACGGCACATGTTGCTAGGTAGAGCTTGTTGCGTATGAGTCTGCCTGTGAGCTTCCCGGCATATCGTTCGCAAAGCAGGACCCACATCAGGATGACGAGTAAGTCCGAATAGATTCTGTAGCGGGATTGCAGGCTTTGCGTCAGTCCAAGATCAGAACGGATGCCGGCAACGCCGATCGCGGTCAGAAAAAGGAAGCCGACAGCGCAGTTAACAGCAGTGTTGGAAGACAGTTTGCCGTGGCGGATTATAAACATGAAGAACAAGCAAATGAGAAAGCCGACTGACAGGCTGACTGCGGTTCGAGGCAGGAAGGCGCCCAGATTGATGCCGCCGATGCCGCCGAGGAAAGAGATGGCGTAGAGCGGCTTGAGGTGCAGCAATACTTTGAAAACCGAACTTCCGCGAGCGCTTTGCGAGCTGGTTGAAGTGTAGCGATAACTGTAGGCAAGCAACATCAGGCATGTCGTTGCAGTCCATACCAGAAGATGCTGAAGGCGCCGTTGTGCAGCCAGTGCGAGGAAAGCGACGAAAGCCGCGATAAAGCCATTTCCCGATGCAGCAATTGCGAATACCAGGCAGACGAGCGCACCCATAAACCACGAGCGTTTATCTACCACTAATAATACGAACATGGCGAAAGCAAATGCCAGGACTCCAAGGTTCTGGATGGCTGGAGCGGCCCAGTTCAGTGTCTCTGAATAGAAAAACTGGAAGAGCAGCCAACTGACTGGAACAAAGAGTGCCAGGCGCAGTGAAATATCTTTCAAAGCAGGCAAAAACATCTTCCACAAGGCCACCCCGATGACGAGCACGGACGCGTCGCCAAGTATGCAGAGTCCGGAGAAGTTCACGTGGCCCAGCAAATAATATTGCATTGTGAAGACGGCGGCCCCGAACATCACCTTGTATTCATTGAATTGCGCTGACAGGACTTGACTGAACACCGCGGTCAATCCATGCGACTCCTTAGTGGCGGCAATGAAGTTGAGGATTGCATAGTCGTCAAGGAGCGGGATGTTCACCAGGTTGCGGAAAAGAACAGCATAGAAAATCAGTACGGGCAGGAAGATCATACAAAGACTGACGCTATTACGCCGTTGGCCGGACCGCGTCTTATCCAGAGACATACCAGTATGCTAAGCCTGTTCATAGATAAGTGTGCGTTGCAGGCAGTCTCAGCGGCAGGGAGTCGACTGCTTTACGAAAATAAAGATAAAGGGCAGCCTGATCGATGCTGCATCTTACCGGAGCAGTCCTAAAAGCGCCGTTGCGTCCGCACAAGGATGCCGCCCGGGCCTCTTTCACCAATCAGGAGAAAACTTATGATCAAGACCGTTGGCTATGCCGCGGAGCATTCCTTCAGCAATCTCAAGCGCCACGAGTTCGAGCGTGAGAATGGCAAGGCGAACGAGGTAGAGATCAATGTGTTGTTTTGCGGAGTGTGCCACTCCGATATCCACCAGGTCAAGAACGAGTGGCACAACACGGTGTATCCCTGTATGCCGGGGCATGAGGTGGTGGGTCGCGTCACCAGCATTGGTGTCGACGTGACAAAACACCAGGTGGGAGACCTGGTGGGCGTGGGCTGCATGATCGACAGCTGTCGTGAGTGCGAAGCGTGCAAGGCCGGCGACCAGAATTATTGTGAAGGCCCGAACAGCTGGCTGGCGACTTATAACGGTCCGATGATTCCAGCCAAGGCTGCGCCAGACGGCACAAATACCTACGGGCGGGATAATACATTTGGCGGCTACTCTACTTCGCTGGTGGTGCCGGAGGATTTTGTGTTGAAGATTCCTGCCGGGATGGATCCTGCAGTGGCGGCGCCGATTTTGTGTGCTGGTGTGACGACGTATTCTCCCATGAGGCACTGGGGCGTGAAGTCCGGCGACAAGGTGGGCATTGTTGGATTCGGCGGGCTGGGAGCGATGGCTGCGAAGCTGGCGAAAGCGATGGGAGCGGAGGTCGTGTTGTTCACGAGGACAAATCAGAAGCTCCAGGAGGCCGTCAGCCTGAAGGCTACCGGTGTGCTCGAAAGCGATGAAGAAGCGATGATGCAGCACAAGGGCAGCTTTGACTTTATGCTCAGCACGGTGCCGCAGACACACGACGTGAATCCCTACCTGCCGCTGTTGAAGAGGAATGGATCGCTGGTAGTGGTAGGGGCGCTGGAGCCGTTGAAGCCGGTGAACAACATGGTGGTGGCGGGGCATCGGTTGTCAGTAGCGGGCTCGCTGATCGGCAACATCGCGGAGACGCAGGAGGTGCTGGATTTATGTGCGGAGCACGGAATCGGTCCGGATGTGCAGGTGATTCCGATCGACGAGATCAATCATGCTTACAAGAAGGTGATCCAGGGCGAAGTGCGGTTCCGGTATGTGATCGACATGGCTTCGCTAAAGAGTGCGGAGAAATAATTCTCGTCGTCTGAAGACAAGAGCGCCGCCTGGAAGGATGACTGCCAGGCGGCATTGTCTTGGTGGTGCATTATGCAGCGTGGGGGTGAAGGATGACCTTGGTCCAGCCCTGGTCGCGGTTGTCGAAATGCTTGTAGGCATCGGGTGCCTGGGCGAGCGGTAATTCATGCGAGACGATGAACGACGGGTTGGCCTTGCCGTGATGGATGAGGTCGCGAAGGCGGCGATTGTAGGCCTTCACGCTGCACTGGCCGGTGCCGAGCTTCATGCCCTTGAACCAGAACTTGCCGAAGTCGAAAGCAATCTGCCCCTGCTTCGCCAGTTTGTCATCCGCGCCGGGATCCTGGGGAATAAAGACGCCGACAACGCCGATGGTGCCGGTTGCCTTGACGGCGTCGACGAGTGAATTCATGACCAGGTTCGGCACTTCCTTACCTGCGCTGTTGTGGCATTGGTAGCCGATGCATTCCGAGCCGCAGTCGGCACCGAGGCCGCCGGTGAGTTCGCGGATCTGGTCGCCGATGGCGCCGTCGAGAGTGTCGATGGGGGTGCAGCCGATTTCCTTGGCAAGGGCGAGACGATCCTTCTTGCCATCGACAACAAAGATCTGGCTGGCGCCCTGAATCTTTGCGGAGAGTGCTGCCATGAGGCCGACTGGGCCTGCGCCGTAAATGACGATGGACTCGCCGGGCTTGAGGTCGGCGAGACGGGTGGAGTGCCAGCCCGTAGGGAAAATGTCAGAGAGCATGACATAGTCCTTCTCTTTTGCGGTCGCGTCTTCCGGAAGCTGGAGGCAGTTGAAGTCGGCGTAAGGAACGCGAAGGTATTCAGCCTGACCGCCGGAGTAGGGACCCATGCCTGCGAAGCCGTAGGCAGCACCGGCCATACCGGGCATTACGGATTTGTCAGAACAGGTGAGACAGAAGCCGGTGAGGCCGCGTTCGCAATTGGCGCAGAAGCCGCAGCCGATGTTGAAGGGCAGAACGACCTTGTCGCCCTTCTTAACGGTGTCGACGGCCTTGCCTACTTCGACCACTTCGCCCAGGTTCTCGTGGCCGAGGATCTTGCCTTTTTCGACGTCGGTACGGCCTTCATACATGTGCAGGTCAGAGCCGCAGATGTTGGTGGTGGTGAGCTTGATGACAACGTCGGTCAACTTTTCAATCTTTGCGTCGGGAACGGTGTCGACGGAGACCTTCCTGGGTCCGTGATAAACGAGTGCTTTCATGAATCTTCCTTCTGGCTGCCTTTGGCAGCGCGGTTCGTTCCTGCCGCACGGCATTCTGTCATTGCAGAGCGCATGAGCAGTTTGAAACTGGTGAGTTTTATGGACAAGATATTGCGGAATGGACATTGCCGAAATGGACGCACGGAATAATTCAGTGCGCGACTATCCAGTGTGATGCGGAAGGATGGATGGTTCAGCCGTGCGAGCCTGTACTTGATGCTGATGACATCAAGCAGGCAATGATGCGCATGACCAAATTGATCGATGCATTACTTCCTGTGAATTGGAGAACCGAGTCCCCCGGGAGTCGATGCCCCGGTTCAGCAGGACGGGGGTGATCGGTCAGAAGGTGTGGGAAGCACTCAGCAGGATCGCGTAGTCGGCGAAGGCTGCGTCGCCGTGAGTGCCGTTGGCAAGGTCAGTGACGCTGGCGCGGCGATTTCGCTGGACAGCCCAGGGTGCGTTGAGCGCAAACATCTCGCGGCCATGCTGATATTGCAGGCCGGGATCGACAGAGATGATGTAGCCGGGCCGGCGGAAGCCATCGCTTTTACCAAAGGCATCGCGAACAGGGATGCCTTCCATGCGTCCGCCGAAGTTGCCGCTCAGGCCGCGCAGATGGGGAATGTGGCGGGACAGGCCGGCGCGGAAGAGGTACTGGTCCGTGGCCGACATCACGCCTTCTCCCTTTTGTGTGCGAAAGGTAGGTACGCCGGTTGTGTCCTGAGGACTGAAGAGCCAGGAGCCCTGAAAGTAGCCGAGGGTGTGGAAGTAGGTCTGCTTGTAGGCCTGGGCTCCAAGAGTGAAGCCCCATGTGCCATCGCCTGGCTGCAGAGACTGATCGGCCACTACTTTTTGCACGGTGCCATTCGCGAGGCGCCCGGTGCCCATTCCGTTATTCAGACCGGTAGGCAATTTGAGGCCGCTGCTGATGGCGATGTTGCCTCCATTCTCGGCGGGCGGCCGCAGCACCCACGATTGCGCGCTGATGATCATGTCCCCGAGTCCGGCTATGTCAAAGACACCGTAGGGTGGATATTTCTGGTTGCGCGTTCCCTGCAATACGGGCACGAAGGCACTGACGGACCAGCGGGGCGTGAGCTGCATATCCAGATTGATGTTGTAGATGTTCTGGTGGTTCTTGATCTGCGTGTTGAGAATGGCGCGCTGGATGTTTTCCTTTTCTCCGGAGAAGTGGCGGAAGGAGCTGAAGGAACGCCAATCCACTTCGAGAGTAATGGGATGACCATGGACCAGGTTGCCGCCGGTGGGATTTTGCTCACTCAGGCAGCCCTGGATAGAGCTGTTGACGTGGGCGGCGAGGCAACCCTGGGCAGCTGCTGAACGGGTGGATAGCAGGAACGACGATGCAAAGACAAGGCAGGAAAACGTCGCAGACGCTGTGATGAAAAGGTTTTTCATGGCTGCCCATCTTGGCATTTCACAAAGGGATGGACAATCGTTCGTTGGAACTGTGCTGCGCTCCATCCTGCGGTGGATAGCATGCACGCCACTGCCGTCTATAGTGGAGTTCGCAGTCTTTGAGGTTCTCGTGAAGTTCAGGAAAAGCATTGGTGCGGTTACCTTTTGTCTCCTGCTGTCTGCATTGCCGGCAGTTGGAGGCGCTTTTAAGGATGCGGACCCGGCATCCGTGCGCAACTTTCGCAGCCGCTTCAGAGACAAGGCGGGTACTCTGCATTCGCTGGACGAACTGCGAGGTCATGCGGCCGTGGTCAACTTCTGGGCCACGTGGTGTGGTCCGTGCCGCGAAGAGATGCCGCGCCTGCAGAAGCTGTCGGAGGCTTATGCATCACGCGGTGTTTCGTTTGTAGCGATTTCGCTGGATGAGCCATCGACCCAGGGCCGCATCGATGTTGCGCTGCAGAAGAGCGGGTTGCGGGTGCCAGTGTGGATGGGGGCGACGCCGGAGACGTTGCAGCAGCTTGGTTTGGGCACACTGGTGCCGGGCACGCTTGTCCTGGATCGTGAGGGTGGCGTGCTCGGACGGATCGAGGGCGAGGCGCGTGAGAAGGACATCCGCGCGCGGCTGGACTGGGAGTTGGGTGGACATGTTGGCAAGCAGCCGCACGTGGTGCAGAGGAGCGACTGGTGAAGGTTGCAGCGTTCAGGCGAAGAGGCTGAAGCGGTAAGACCAGTCGCCGCCAGCCCACTGGATGTAGTTGGTGCCCCAGGCGTTGTTGAAGAGGGAGAAGTGTACGCCTTTGCTTAGATCCGGCTGAGCTTTGGTGAAGTTGAGGGGCGAGCGTTCGCCGAGCGCGACCACTGGTGCATCGAGCGATCGGATGCGGAAAGTCTGCTGCTGATCCGTGCAGGCGATGCTGTCGCTGATGGCATGCATGGCGCGACCGCCGCCGGGGAGAGTGTCGGTGGCAGAGACGGGCTGATTGACCTTGTCGAGGGTCCAGGCCGTCTGACTGGCGGCAGGCTGGAAGGTGAGCCAGAGGGCTTCCGGCATGCGGTTCACCGGCTTTCCAAGCGTTGTGCATTGCATGTCGATGCGGGCTTCGGCGGTGGGTAAGCGGAGATCGAGAAAGAGCTGCTGCGGGAAGGCAGTGTTGGCGGCGGAGGCTGGATCGAGTGGGAACGCGAGTTCGAGCAGCAGGCGGTCTTCTTCGGCATCGTGAGCGTGGAGGCAGCGATTGAGCTTCGGGTGCCAGTCTTTAGAGACGGCATGGAAGGCTTCGACGTTGGGCTTGCCGAAGTCGCGGGGTGCCCAGTCTTCCTTGCTTCGAACGTATCCGGCGCGGTAGGCGGTGTAGT
>CAZZVA010000152.1:0-8088 GCA_964657345.1 uncultured Acetobacteraceae bacterium
CCCCATCGCTCCCGATCCGATGACGACTACCTTGGAAATAACCGCTCCTCTTTCGCCCGGCGCACTAAAAGTCCAGCGCAATCTGGGAGTAAACCGGATCCCGAAAAGTAATATTCAGCGCCTCTGCTAGTGGCGTCGCCCGCACCTTGAAAATTCCCGGCCAGTCAATCACATCGAACACATCCGGAGTCACCAGTGCCTTCAATTGCTTCACCGTGAACGCGGGATTCTTGTCGAACATCGCATTCACCTGCAGCAGCAGGCGAAACAGGCCATAAGGGATCGTCTGAATACGCGTCCTGGCTCCAGTCGCCTTCTTCACCTCGCGGATCAGGTCGATGTAATCGATCCGCTCCTGCCCCGTAATGTCGTAGCTGCCCGTCATTTCATACTCGATCGACGAAGCAACCACGTCGCAGAAATCAGAGGCGAACAATGGCTGGCGCAGGTACTTCCCTGAACCCGGGATCGGAAACACCGGTGTCTTCTGCATAAAACGCGCCAGCCAGCCCACATGCTTGCGATCGAACCAGCCGAACATCAGCGTCGGACGAAGCACGACGTGCTTCAGCGGGCAGGCATCGAATAGCTTCTCCTGCGCCTTCTTCGTCTCCGTGTAGTTATCGACTGCCATGGAATTCACAACCGAAGAAGAAATGCCGACGAAGTATGGCACCCGGCTCGCCACCGCCGCAGACAGGATTCTCTCCGTCGCGTCGATGTTGTTGCGAACAAACTCCGCCTGCATCATGCCGCCGATCTGCGCCTGCCCGATTACCAGAGCATCGCAGCCGGCCAGTTCCTGCTGCCAGCTTCCCGGCTCGGCCAGGTCCAGTTGCAACACCTTCACATCCGGATGGTAGCGCCGCAGAATCGCCGTGTTCGCAGCATGCTTGTCGATCGCGACTATCTCTGAAAAGCCCTTGGCCTTCAGTCGCGGAACCAGGTTTTGCCCAACCAGGCCCGCCGCACCAGTTACCACGACTTTTCTCTTGATCACGTCTACCGGAAACCTGCCGAATGCAACGATAACTCAGCGATCAGCCGGATTCGGAATGGCCACTATCGTTGAGCGTTGCGAGAAGTTTACCATCGGGGCGGACCTCAGTTTCGTCCGGACCTACTGCCCGTAAGTCAGCTCAAAGGGCGAGAAACCGATGGTGCCCGCCTTCCGCTCCACCCACAGAAACATCGGCGTCTTCCGGCCGTTCACGTCCACGCCGATAATCACGCCGGAACCCGTGCTCTTGTGAATCACAATCTGGTGGCTCTTGATCACGCCATAATCGCTCGACTGGCTCCAGTCCACCAGGAACTTGCCGTAAGGGTAAGTCTTGAACTTATCCGTATGCTCCTGCCACTTCGGATCGTTGTTCCACAAGCCGAAGGCCTTCGGAAAATCTCCGCCTTCCACCGCGGCAAAAAAGTGGTCGACCTTCCGCTCCTGCGGCCAGTCCCAGAACCACCAGGTAAGACCGGCAATCACCGCGACAAGAACGCCCGCGACGATCAGGATAATGTTGCGCTTCTTCGCGCGAGCCGCGTTGTAAACAGGTGCGTCGAGCAGAGTCATGATGAGTGGATGCTACCGGCTGGCCGAACCCGGTGTCTACGTCTACCGCATGGAGCGCCAGTCTCTACCTGGCTTAGACACCGGAACAGGGTTGCAGGTTCCGAACCAACCAATCGTGAACACAAACTTGCCACCCCGACCGCCAAGGCTCACTCGCCCTCACGACCAAAACGGAAAGCCGACTTGTCCTCTCGACCGAAGCACAAAAAGCAGATTTGTCATCTCGACCGAAGCGAAGCGCAGTGAAGAGATCTCACCGCCCCGATCATCACCACAGCCCTACACCCGGCTGAAGCTCGTCGCATCCCGCTCCACCCGCCGCTCGATCGCCAGCGTGATCAGTCGATCAATCAGATCGGTATACTTCAACCCCGACGCCTCCCACAACTTGGGATACATACTGATACTCGTAAATCCCGGCAGGGTATTGATCTCGTTCAGATACAGCTTGCCCGGCTTGCCCGAAGGTGAGTCCGGCTCCAGCAGAAAATCCACTCGCGCCAGCCCGGCACAATCGCATGACTTGAAAGCCGCAATCGCCATCTCCCGCACCTGCTTCGCCTGCGACTTCGTCAGCTTTGCGGGGATAATCGGAACCGACCCGTCGCTGAGGTACTTCGCCTCGTAGTCGTAAAACTCCTTGCCCGGCACTATTTCCCCGACAACGGAAGCCTCCGGCGCATCATTGCCCAGGACCGCCACCTCCAGCTCGCGGGCCTTGCCCGTCGTCTTCCTGCCGCCGCCCACGCCCTGCTCCACCACGATCTTGCGGTCGAAGCTGGCAGCCAGATCCATCGCCGGTGCCAGCTCCTTGCGGTCATGCACCTTCGAAATGCCAACCGACGATCCCAGATTCGCCGGCTTCACAAATAGCGGATACTTCAACGTCGCCTCAATGGCCGTCACGGTTTTTCGCGGACTCGCCTTCCACTCATTCCGCAGAAACGTCAGGTGCTTCACAATCGGCAATCCGGCAGACGCAAACAGCCGCTTCATCACGTCCTTGTCCATGCCCGCAGCCGATCCCAGCACACCCGAACCGACATACGCCATATCCGCCAGCTCCAGCAGCCCCTGGATCGTGCCATCCTCGCCGAACGTGCCGTGCATCACCGGGAAGATCGCATCCACAGCCGTCACGCCCGCACCCTGCTGGTGTTTGCCTATTCCGGACTCTCCATCCGGCAGTAACCCGCTCGAAGGCACCGGCGGCACCAGCACAGCAGCACCCTGCGCGATCACCTGCTCCAGCACCTTCTCCTTTGTCGTGTCGCCCGCCAGCAGCCGCTCCGCATCCGCAGCCATCACCCACTGGCCGTCCTTGGTAATGCCAATCGGCACCACCTCGTACTTCTTCTTATCAATCGCCTTCAAAACCGAAGCAGCCGACAACAGCGACACTTCGTGCTCGCCGCTTCTACCGCCAAACAAAATACCGATGCGCAGTTTTTTCTTTGCCATATCGTCTCTTCGCTTACCGGAACACTGCGACCACTATAGCTTTCCCGGCGCAGGCCTGCGTGCTCAGGAAACCATTGAGTAACACGCGTGGCGCATCCACAAGCCGCTTTGACAGACTCCGCTGGGATGCAGACACTTGTCTGGGCAGCTCGCTGCCCGGGAGAACTCAACATGAAGATTGGTTCGTGTCGTAGCAAAGCCGCAGTGTTCACAGCAATCCTTGGCCTGGCAGTTATGGCCGCGCCCACCATCACCTTCGCAGCACCCCAGGCCGGCAGCGGCATGGACACCAATCCGCAGACCATGCCCAGTCCGCCAGCCGACGCGTCGGTCACGCTGAACGGCAAAGCCGTCACCATTCACTACAACACGCCAAAGATGCGCGGCCGCAAAATCATGGGTGGTGTCGTCCCTTATGGCAAGGTCTGGCGCACCGGCGCAAACCCAGCCACGTCGTTCAAGACTGCCACCAACCTCATGATCGGCTCCGCCATGGTCCCGGCCGGCTCCTACACCCTGTACACGTTGCCGTCGGAGGGCACCTGGAAGCTCATCATCAACAAGCAGACCGGTCAATGGGGCACCAAGTATGACCAGTCACAGGATCTCGCCCGCGTCGACATGCAGAAGAAGACTCTCTCCAGCCCGCAGGAAACCATGAGCATCAGCTTCGAAAACACCAGGGGCGACAGCACCGAGCTGCACGTGAAATGGGAGACCACCGACGTTTACGTGCCCGTCATGGCTCACTAGCGTTCAGTAGTGGAAGCGAAACTTGACCTGCGCGTAAATCACGCGCGGGTCATCGTAATGGAAGCCGCCGAACGTCAGGCTGTTATCCAGCAGCACCCGGCGATTGGCCACATTGAGCGCCTGGATGGAGAAGCTCGTCGCCTCTCCAAACTTCTTTCCCACCGCCAGGTCGAAGGTCGTGTGCTGTGGCAGGTACGCACCGGTATACGGAGATGGCGCAGCCGTGTAGCCATTGGTGAATCCTGATCCGTAATACACATTCGTCGACGCATAACCACGCCACGGCAGCTCTGTCGTCGCACCCACATTCAGCGTGTTGCGCTGGTCGTGATCGACCGGCGTGTAGCCCGGCGCCACATCGCACTCCGGCGACGTCACTGGCACACAGATCAATCCTCCAGTAATCGCCCCTCGCTGCTCCGCGATCTGGTTGGAATAAGCCAGGTGCGCCTGCACCCGGTTCCACAAACGCGGCGAGCGCACCGTCAACTCCCATGCCCGCACCAGCGCGCCATCCACGCTCACGGGGTAGTAGATACTCGACTCCCCCACATTCGAATGATCGAGAAAATTATTGATACGCGTCTTGAAGGTATCGGCATCCAGCAGCCATCCTCCTAGAGGAATCTGCACGCCGAACTGGTGCTCTTCATCCCGCTCGCCATGCAGGGGCTGAAAGCTTGTGTTGTTGGCCTGCGCATACTGCACAATCGGACCTGCCGCGGTCAGCAGGGGAGGCGGCTGATAGAAGCGTCCATAGAAGCCGCGAAAGACCCAGTGCAGCTTCGGTACTTCCACCGCAAGACCCATCCGTGGCGCTGTATAGTCTTCCGAAAAATCCGATTGAAAATGCGATTGCCTTAATCCTCCTATCAGCGTCAGCCAGGTCGTCGCCTTGAAGTTGTCCGAGACATACTCCTCCACCAGTCCGCCAGCCGCACTGTCCGGCGTGCGGAAGTTGGTGCCGCTGCCATCGTTGAATACAGCGCCGAACACATAGCTGTCATGCTGGCCCCAACTGTAGATGCCAGCCTGGATCGTATTGCGTGCAATATTCGTCGTGATGTTCGCCTGCGCACCCGCATAGTTCGAAGTGCGATCCGAAGTCGTCGCCACAGGCATATCCGCGGGACTCGGTGTGTAGCTCGCACGGTTGTAGTGGTAGAACGGCGACACTTCCACCAGCGTGTCTTTGTTCAACGTATGCGCATACGTAAAGGCCGCCAGCCCGTCCGTCTCCTGCTGCGAATCGCGCAGTCCCGCAGAGGGATACAGCTGGTTGCCATAACTGTCGGGATTCGGATCATACGGAATCTGGAAGTAATCCGAACGCAACTGCATCACCAGCCGTAGCTGGTCCTTCGGCGAATGATTGTCCGTGAGCGAAGCAAATCCGCCATAGCCATTCGCTGCATCATGCACCACCACGCTGGTCGGCGGCGACAATCCAAAATCACTGCGATTGCCATTTAGGCTCACGTAATACGCACGCTTCTCCGAATGATCACCCAGGCTTACCTGTTCATCCGTCTGGAGAAAACTGCCCAGCGTAGCCGATACATCCGCTTCGCGATTCCGCTCAAAGCCCGATCGCGGCACCACGTTGAACACGCCATACGTGCGGTCGCCCACATCCGCGTTGTAGCTGCCGCGCTGCGTCTCTACATAGTCAATGTCCTTCGGATCAATCTGCGGCCCGATATTGCTGGCGATATTCGTATTTGGAATCTCGACGCCATCAATCAGCCAGCTCACCTGGTGACCGCCGCGCATATGCAGCATGTCATGCGTCATGTAAGCGCCCGGCACATAGTCCGTTATCATCGCGAGGGAGTTGCTGCGGTCCGCACCCGGTGTCTCCGCAATCGTCTCGCGGCTTACCAGGGTCGTCGGTGTCACCGAGTCGACATTCGCGGTGTTCAGCGCACCGGTGACCGCGACTGTCTGCTGCACGGTGCCGACAATCAATTCAAAATGCAGTATCGGCGACGTATTTGATGCCAGCGTCAACTGCTGCTTCATCGTGTCGAAGCCTGCCGTCGTGACCGTCACGGTGTAGTCGCCAAGCGGCACCGCCAGCAGGCGAAAGCTGCCATCCTGGTCCGTTTCAATCACCTTCACCAGCGCAGAGTTCATGCTCTTCAGCCTCACCTGCGCCCCACGAATCGGACGATGCTGCGCATCATGCACGATCCCCTGTACTTCACCGAAAACCGTGGCGTGCATCTTCACGACGCACAGCATCATGCACAAAACCAACAGACAAAAAGTAACTTTGCGGATCACGATCAACCACTCTCAGCCACGCGAAAAACATGGTGGCATTTCATGCGCGCGGACGCACACGGGTAAACAGTTCTCATCGCACAACAATGCGCGAGCAGTTCAGCCTGTGTATCTAGGAGAGTCTGGGTGGTCCGCGTTTCTGTCGCGAACGATCGCGGTGGATGCGCTGCAGCGCCAGTGTCTGCGCCACACAGGATGGATGACTCACCACCTGCGCAAAGATCGCAGCCTGCGTCGGCAAGGCCGCGGAAGCATGCTGCACCGATCGAACAGCCGCCGGGCAGTAAGGACAGCGCTGCGGAATCGAACTCACCGCAATCCTGCCGATCGGAACTGACGACGCGATGCCGCAATGGTGAATACCATTCCTGCGACAGCATATCGGCACCACATCAGTGCGATCCGCATGCACCACCGCCACGGCCGCGAAGGTCGGCAGGTTCAGCAGCAGCAACTGCAGCAGGATCAGGAAGCGGCGCACGACTCGATTGTAGCTGCAGAGAGCAAACTGCATGGCAACTTCGTTTTACTAGAGAATCTTCTTGCCGAACGCAGAGCAGATCAGCTCGACTGCCAGATCCGCCGTGCGGTTCTTCTCATCGATCACCGGGTTCACCTCCACCACTTCGAAGCTCAGCATATGACCGTGGTCAGCAATGATCTCCATCGCCAGGTGAGCCTCGCGATACGTCGCGCCGCCGCGCACCGGCGTGCCGACACCAGGCGCATCTTCCGGGTCGATCCAGTCCATGTCCAGTGAGACATGATAGCCGGCTGTCCCCAGCTTCGCTGCAGCCAGCGCCTCTTCCATCACTGTCCGCATACCCCGCTCGTCGATATCGCGCATGGTGTACACATGCTTCACGCCCGCCTTCCGGATGTTTTCGCTCTCCGTAGGATCCACATCGCGGATGCCAATCAGGATCGTGTTTGCCGGATCCACCTTGGGCGAGTAGCCATAGATATTGGCCAGCAGCTGCGGCTCCAATCCGAGTAGAGCAGCCAACGGCATACCATGCACATTGCCGCTTGGCGAAGTCTGCGGAGTATTGATGTCGGAATGCGCATCAATCCACACCACGCCGATCTTCTGCTGCTGCCTGCGGTAGAACTCGGACACACCCGATACCGTACCCGCGGCAACTGAATGATCTCCGCCCAGCACCAGCGGCGTCTTGCCGTCTTCGAGCGCTTTCACGACCAGGTCTGCCGCCGTGCAGCAGGTGTCGCGAATCTCCTGCAGATAGCGGGCATTCTCCTCGCCGACTGATTTCGTCTCAGCCACGGCTACAGATATGTTGCCTGCATCTTCCACCGAGTGCCCAAGCGTTTCGAGTCTCGCCTGCAATCCGGCAACGCGCACTGCCGACGGACCCATGTCGACACCGCGCCGAAGCTGCCCGAGGTCCAGTGGTACTCCGATGATGCGGAGGTTACGCGTCGGCATCGACTGCACGCCGCTCGACATGCTCAACCGGCCAGGATTGTGGCCGGGTAAAACTGTGGCTGCCTGCGACTGGGCAGGCAGCCCTGCTGCTTCTACAAAATTATCCATAAGGAAACACGGGGTGCTCGCGCACAACTGCAAATTGAAACTACGGGTACATTCGGTTCAAGGTCCGGGCAAACGGGATCGTCTCGCGCACATGCTCCAGCCCGCAGATCCACGCCACTGCCCGCTCAATGCCCATCCCGAATCCGGCATGCGGCACCGACCCATACTTGCGCAGATCCAGGTACCAGCCGAAGGCCTCCAGCGGCAGCTTGTGCTCTTCAATCCGCTGCTTCAGCAAGTCGTACGAAGAGATACGCTGCGACCCGCCGATGATTTCGCCATAACCTTCGGGCGCCAGCACATCGACGCACAACGCAAATTTCGGATCCTTCGGATCGGGCTCCATGTAAAAAGCCTTCACATTCGCCGGATAACGATGCACCATCACCGGCCGATCGAACTGCGACGAAATATACGTCTCATCCGGCGAACCGAAATCATCGCCATACTCGAACTTGTT
>CAZZVA010000153.1:0-7980 GCA_964657345.1 uncultured Acetobacteraceae bacterium
CATGCCCGCGCCCATGAAGGAGATGATGGTGAACCAGATGACGCAATTCCTCGCCAACTTTGCGACGGCGGGCGCGGGACCAATGGCAGGAATGAATCGTCCGCCGATGGCTGGTGGTGGAAACCCCATGATGATGATGCAACAGCAGCTGCAGCGGCAGCAGGTGCGAGACCGCATCGAACTTGGTCGTCCACCGCAACTGCACCGGTGCATCCCATTCGCCGAAGAAGCGGATCGACGCCTCCAGCGCCCCCGTCAGATGCTCAATCCCCAGCGGATCGGTATAGCAGGACGCCTCAAATGTCGTACCCTCCTGCGCGCGACTGCGCGAGCGCGATGTCACCTCCCCGCGGCCCGCGTAACTGCGCAACCCCTCCAATATCTCAGGCACATTCGCATACGCTCGGGTTACCGGAGGTCCACTCAGCGACCCTGCAAGATAGCAATACTGACAATGCGCCGGGCAGCCTTGCGCAAGATGAAACTGCCAGTCTGCCGAAGGCGGAATCGGCTGCAGTTTGCGTTGACCCGGCGGCGAAACCACGATCGCGAACGTCGTCTTGGCCAGCGCATACCGCTTCTGCTCCGTCTCCGCCATCAGTGTCGGCAGACGATTTGCACCCAGCCGCTTGACCTCTGCACCGTAAGCCGAAGCACGCTCCAACATGGTGCGCCCATAGGGCAGCGCATACGCATCCGGCGTGATGAACACCCGACGCGGCTTCCACAACTTGCCCTGGTGCGCGAACTCAGGTGCGAGCGGTGGTGCAGGCTCACCTCGCGGCGGAGTGGACAGCGAAAGATGCGGCGCCAAAGGTGCATCGGCAGAAGCAGGCATTCCCGGTTAGAGCGCTTCCATCACACTTGGGATGCGTACAGTCGTGGGGGACCCATCGACCGCATCATCAGCACGCCATCACTTCCGCTTCCAGCGCACGCCCTCTTTATTGTCCTCGAGCGTGATCCCCATCTCGGCAAGCTGCTTGCGAATTTCATCGCCCCGCGCGAAATTCCGCATCCGCCGCGCCTGGTTCCGCTCCTCCACCAGGGCATCGATCTGCGCATCCGTCAGCGCCAGGCTCGCCCGCAACTCCGGCGTCGCGTCTTCCAGGCGTCCTTCCTCCTCGGCCCACTTCAACGCCGCACGCGTAATCGAGTCGTCGCGGTTGACTAGCACCGCAAAGATGCCATCAAAGCGGTCCAGCGCTGCCAGGATTCCCGGCACATCCTCCCGATGCAGAGTGCCACTATCTGCCGCAGCATTGCCTACCCGCACCAGGTCAAAAATCGCCGCGCGCGCTTCGGCTGTATTCAGATCATCTGCAAGCGCCGCCGTAAACGCCTCTGCCGAAGCACTCGCCTGTCTCTGCAGCTCGCCATTCACGCCCGCAGGCCACTTACCGGCAGCCTGCCCATCCACAACACGCTTGTGAAATGTGCGCAATCGCTCCACCGCCGAAGTCGACTCGATCAGTCCCTCAAACGTGAAGTTCAACTGGTGCCGATACGGCACTGACAGCAACAGAAATCGAATCGCCGAAGCCTTGTAACCCTTCAACAGCAAATCGCGCAGCGTATAGAAGTTGCCTTCGGACTTCGACATCTTCCGGCCTTCCACCAGCAGGAAGCGCACATGCATCCAGTGCCTCGCAAACACCTCACCGGTAGCCGATTCGGACTGCGCAATCTCATTCTCATGGTGCGGGAACATCAGGTCTTCCCCGCCGGCATGCAGGCTGAAATTCATGCCCAGGTACTTCATCGCCATGGCCGAGCATTCAATATGCCAGCCGGGTCGGCCGCAGCCGATCGGCGTGTCCCATTGGTGCTCATTCAGCCTGGCCGACTTCCATAGCGCAAAGTCACGCGCCGCATCCTTGTCGTAATCATCGACGTCGACCCGCGCACCGTCCTGGATGCCGCCAAAGTCTTTCTTCGACAGCTTGCCGTACTCCGGATCACCGGCAATCCGGAAATACCAGGAACCGTCTTCGGTCTTGTACGCAAAACCCTTCGCAGCCAGCTGCTCGATCAGTGCTGTCATCTCCGGGATGTTTTCCGTGGCCCGCGCAATGATCTCCGGACGCTCACACCCGAGGGCGTCCATGTCTTCAAAAAAGGCCTTCTCGTACTTGGGTGTGTACTCGCCGATCGATACCCCGGCCGCCATCGCATTGCGGATGATCTTGTCGTCCACATCAGTAATGTTCATGACATGGCGAACCGCCACGCCCTGCTGCTTCAGGAAACGCCGCAGCAGGTCCACATGAAGGAAGGTGCGAAAGTTGCCAATATGCCCGTAGTCATAAACAGTCGGGCCGCAAGCATACATCCCAAAGGGCGAGCCGGCTGGAATCGAAGTTTCGGGAACAAGCTGTTCCACCTGGCCTGAGAGGGTATTAAAAAGTCGAAGAGTCATGAGGAAACAAAGCTGTACAGGCCGAGAGGACAGGGCCAGCACTGTATTCTCTCACGCTCATCCCACTGGTACTGCCGCGACCTCTTCAATCGAAAATGTACTCGTCAAGCCAAATCACAGCCCGAAAGGCAGCCTTGACCGGGCAGATGCTTCTAACACTGCAGAGCAAACAAGGAGAGACACTGATGCGGACATTGATCTGGACTGTGGCAACCGCTGGAACTGCCTACGTAGCCTGGCTGATTTTCAGGAAGAGCGGCGACACTCCGCTGCAAGCCGGCAAACGCCTGGGCAAGGCAGCGCTATCCCCTATGCCCGTCGTACAGCTGGCGAGCGAACTGCAGCACGCCTGGGCGGATCATCACACCACCGCCTGAGCGAACAGCAGCAGGGCCGGCGCTCGCTCCAGGAAAACCGGTCCTCCTGGCTTCAGGCGCTTTTCAGCAACTCCTGTTGCGCCGCAATCAGCGTCGCAATTCCGGCTTCGGCATAATCCATCATCGCCAGCATGGCACTGCGGGGAAACGACTCCTTTTCCGCCGTAGCCTGCACCTCGACCAGCCCGCCCGCCTCGTTCATCACGACATTCATGTCCACATCCGCCTGCGAATCCTCTTCGTAAGCAAGGTCCAGCAACACCTGCCCATCCACAATGCCGACCGAGGTGGCCGCCACCAGCTGCTTCAGCGGTGAACTCTTCATCGCGCCGGCTTTAGTCATCCGATTGAGCGCCAGGGCCAGTGCCGCACAGGCTCCGGTGATTGCCGCCGTTCGCGTCCCGCCATCCGCCTGGAGCACATCGCAATCCAGCACCACCGTCCGCTCACCAAGTGCCTGCATGTCGATCACCGAACGCAGCGACCGCCCGATCAGCCGCTGGATTTCATGCGTACGACCGCCGATCTTTCCTCTTTCGCTCTCGCGCGGGGAACGCGTCAGCGTCGCCCGCGGCAGCATGCCATACTCGGCTGTCACCCACCCGCGCCCACTGTTTCGCAGCCATCCGGGCACCCCCTGCTCAATCGTTGCATTACACAACACGCGCGTATGGCCGACCTCGATCAGCACCGATCCCTCGGCAACCCGCACAAAATCTTTTGTCATCAGCACTGGCCGCATGGCGTTGGGCGCGCGATGATCCGACCGGAACGAAGGGTGGCTGGCTGGGGAAGATGTCAATTCAGTAAGAGTCATTCTTCCCAGTCTAGATGATGCACTCCTACTGCCTTGCCGCAGCCGTAAGCAGACGAACGGCAGTTCCGTTTTCGTACTGGTTCTGATTCAGGAAACGAAGCTTTCACCCTGACAAGATGCTTTTGTTGTGAAAGAGTTAGCGCCCATCGAACAGTCGTTCAAGTTCCGTTCCAGGAATTCAGCCATAAACCTTGCGGGCTGCTGTCAACCTCTCAAACCGCATTGAATCAACACCTTCACCCTCCCCATCCATTTGGCCCGCAACGTGTACTTAGCAAGCCCACATGTCCTGGCTCTTCAGGCCGCGACAGGACCAGAAATCGAACAAGGGGCGCCCCATGCGACACATACCTGCCACCATTACCCTTCCATCCAGCCTGCTCGAAAACTCCTTCCTCAATAGCGTCAATCCCGCCCAATCGGCGCCCCCCTCGATTGCGCAATACTCTGCCGGTCTGGCTCATGATGCCCGCAATATGCTCGCCGCCATGGACATTTATTGCGAGCTGCTCAGCGCACCCGGTGTCCTGCAGCCGGAACATCAACATTTCTTAAGCGAACTTCGATTGTTACGAGATAGCAGCGGCCAGTTGCTCGACCGTCTGCTCGTAGAGGCGCTGCGCACTCTTTCGATCGGTGGCGCGAGCGAACCGGAGGCAAACTTGCGTCCGCTGACCGTCGCGCACCGGGGAAGAAACAGCGACTCTGCCTCAGGACCGGGCAATCGAGCGAACATCTATCGTGAGACGAACACCACCCTTGCGACCGCACATGCGGGCAGTGCGAAACCAGTCATCAACCTGGTGGCGGAATTGCAGGGAATGCTGCCGATGCTGGCTGCCCTTGCCGGTCCCAGGGTAGTCGTCACCCTGGAACTGGACGCCTGTCCCGCCTGCGGTCTGTATATGCCGGCAGTCGACTTCACCCGTACCTTGATCAACCTGGTGCGGAACGCAACCGAGGCGATGTCTGCCGGTGGCCGGATACGCATAGCAGGCACCCCGATCTCACGCGAAGGCGTTCCGTGCATTCTGCTCTCCATCGAAGATAACGGTCCGGGCATTCCCTTGAGCCTGCTGGAACGCATTTTCGAGACGCAGGTGCGCGCCACGCCGAATGAGTCGCTTCGTCCCCGCATGTCGTTCCGCCCCAGGGGACTCGGACTGCGCATCGTCCGCGAGTTTGTAGAAGCCGGCCATGGAACCGTAAAGGCATTAAGACTGCCGGAAAGAGGCTCGCGCTTCGAGATTGTACTTCCGGTGGTTACGAATACGATCGTCAACGCATAAAAACATTCCCACAACAGGAAAGGCAATGACGTACAATCCAGAAAAATCACATACGGTTACAAATCAACTATGGCACACTTTACTTCGCCAATGCCTCGCACTGGCAAGCTGCATCTCCTCATCATCGATGAGGATTCGGCCACTCGCGCTGCCTGCTCGGAAATCTCCCTCGAAATGGGGTTTCTTCCGCAGCAGGTGGAGACTGCTGCGGAAGCACGCAGACTTCTGCACGGGCACGCTTTTGACGTCATCCTGCTTGAACTGAAAGTACCAGCCGGGGAAGGTCTTACCCTGCTGGGTGAAATCAAACTCCTGCAACCGGATACGGCTGTACTCATCATGCACGCGTCCGCCTCGGTGCAATCTGCCGTTGAGGCGATGCGCATGGGTGCCGCTGACTATCTCACCAAGCCCTTCGCTATTGAAGAACTGGCTGCAGTGCTCGATCGCATCGCGGAACGTCTGAACGCATCCGGCGCCAGCAGAACCTTGCGCGAGCGTCTTCGCCTGCACCAGGGCTCCGGCCATATCATCGGCCGCAGCCCGGAGATGGAGAAGCTCTACCGCATCCTGGCCAAGGTTGCGCAGAGCACACATCCGGTTCTCATCCTTGGGGAAAGCGGAACCGGCAAGGAGTTGGTGGCTCGATCCATTCACAACAATGGTCCCAATGCCGGCAAGCCGTTCATTCCAGTCGATTGCGGCTCCCTTGTACCCACTCTGATCGAGAGCGAGCTGTTCGGCTATGTCAAGGGTGCCTTCACTGGCGCGCATCGCAACAAGGACGGTCTGCTGGCCACTGCCGACGGCGGAACCGTCTTTCTCGACGAAGTGGGAGAGCTGCCGCTGGATCTGCAGGCCAAACTGCTGCGAGCTCTTCAGGAAAAGGAGATTCGTCCCGTCGGCGCAACCCATCGCGTCGCCATCAATGCACGGGTTCTGGCTGCGACCAATCGCGATCTTTCCGCCATGGTCGAAAAAGGTTCATTCCGCAAGGACCTGTACTATCGCCTCAGCGTCGTCAACCTGCGATTGCCCAACCTGCGCGACCGCAAACCGGATATTCCCATTCTCGCCGCGCATTTCATGGACAAAATGAACAGGGCGCGCGGCACGGCCAACACCTTGTCCGACGAAGCACTGCGAACGATGGTGGATTATCCATGGCCGGGCAATGTCCGGGAACTCGAGAATGCGATCGAGCACTGTTTCTCCATGTCTACAGGTCCCGTGCTGCATCCCGGGGACATGCCGACGCAGTTACAGTCACACATGCTGCAGACCCACCGTCCACTTGCGAAGACTTCTGATGCAGCGCTGCCCGGTGTCGACAAGGAAGTGCAATCACTCGCCTCTCTCGAACGGGAAACGATACTCTCCACCCTGGAAAGACTGAAAGGAGACAAGCTGAGAGCAGCAAGACTGCTGGGCATCGGCAAGACCACCCTTTATCGCAAGTTGAAAGAGTACGGGCTCGACGACGGCCTGATACTCGCCGCCGGCGACTAGTGCAGCACTCCAATCACGACAGCTCACCACGGTAAAGGGAGTCCAGGATGAACCACTCGATTTTATTGATCTCCGCAATCACCGGCCTAGAGAACTGTGCTCTCAACCTATCCAACCAGCTCAGCATTCCCGTGGACAGCGCGCCGGACCGCAGGGAGGGCATCGCCGCTCTGAAGCGGCGTCCCTACTCAGTCGTCGTGGTGGATGAGTCGATTGTGGAAGCGGATGCCCGCGGCGCAGAGCTGCTCTGGCGATTCACCAGCCTGGCCGTTCCGATGCAGGTGAACTTCGCTCTCTCCGGTACCGCGCGCCTCGCCCGGGACATTCGGGCAGCGCTCAGCCGTCGCGAACAGGAGCAGGCTCTTGCCATGCGCGCAGCAGCGACGACCATCGAATGCCAGTTGAAGTCGACAGTGACAGGACTGTTGCTGCAGTCGCAGTTGGCCCTCGCCGAACCGGCGCTCTCCGGCAACGTCGCCTCCAAGCTCAAAATGGTGGTCGAACTGGCGGGGAACCTTCGCGTGCAGCTGGAGCGGGCGCAACTGTAACCCTCCTCCTTTTTACTTCGGACGCTCGAGATCAAACCGATCGCGCGTCCGGGTATAGGCGGCGCCGGCCATGCGGCCGACTGCGTTCAGCTTATCCGGATCAATACTGAGGCTCTCGTTGATGATGTCTTCGGCTACGTGAAAACGCAGCACTTCACCCAGCACCAGTGTGCCCCCAAGCGGCTTGTCGCTGGCGACGACAAGTCGCATCAGCCGGCATTCCATCTGCATGCGTGATTCGCCGACCCGCGCCGGTCGAATCAGTTCGCTCGCCAGGGGCGTCAGCCCTGAAAGCTCCCACTCGTCCACTTCCGGCAAAACTTCTGCCGCAGTCTGATTCATCTTGTTCACGAAGTCCTCCGACACAACATTCAGGACAAATTCCTTGGTCGCCGCGATGTTGCCTAGAGTGTCTTTCACACTGGAAAGCTGGTTCGGATTTGGCGGCCGCACCATCGGACAGAACACCACGACCGGTGGATTGGCGCTCGCAACGGTACAGAAGCTGTAGGGCGCCAGATTCCGGATCCCGTCCTGGCTGACCGTGGAAACGAATGCGATCGGTCGCGGCAAAATCGTACCAGCAAGTAGTTTGTAATTCTCCTGCGGCGTGAGAACTGCGGGATCGAATGTCTTCATACGGACTTAGATGTAGCAGCGTTCGATCGGTTCCTCACCGTATCTTCGATTTCAGCGGCGAACATCAGCCGTGCTGCGTCATGAGCGACTGATCTACTTTCGACTGGGGCGAGCCAGCTCAACGGCCGCTGCTTCCTCTCAGGGTTCGATCGAAAACGCCTCTGCCTGGGAGAGCGGCTTTTTTATCCCCGGCCCGGCAATCTCTACGCGCACGGTGTGGCTTCCTGTCGTCATTACGGGCTGAGTAAGCTGCCACGCCGCAGAAGCCACGAGCCCTGAGCCGGAATCTGCCGCAAAGGCTATCTGCTGTTCGCCCTCCGGTGATCCTGTCGCCGACAGGATCGTGAACCGGGCGCTCCAAGTCTCCGGGCGGTTCTTTTCA
>CAZZVA010000154.1:0-7965 GCA_964657345.1 uncultured Acetobacteraceae bacterium
ATCGCCTCCGCAAAGTCCTCTGCATGCCGGATCGTGATCCGGGCTTCCAGTGTTACTTTCTGCCTGCCATCGAGCGTGTGGACAGAGTAGGGCATCCTGCGCCTCCCGTGGTACGTGTCTTCTTCCCCGGCTGATCTGTCCGGCTAGCGATCCGTTCGGCCATGAATCCATTCGGCTACGAATCAGTCCGGCCTCAGGACCATCCGGATGTTTTCGACCATCATCTCCGGCGTGCACGGTTTCACCAGGTACAGCGTGGCGCCGGCTTCAAATCCCCTGCTCTTTTCGCGGCTTTCGCTCTCGGTCGACACGATGATGATCGGCAGCGAGTCATACCGGGCGTCAGTACGGACACGCCGGATGAATTCATAGCCATCCATGTTGCTCATGTTGATGTCGCTCAGAACCAGGTCGAACTCGCAGGCATAGAGCTTCTCCAGTCCCTCGCTGCCATCGATAGCAGTGACGACATCAAACTGTGCCTGCTCAAGTATGTAGCTGTGATAGCTTCTTACAAATTCCGAGTCGTCGACGATGAGAACTTTCTTTCGCATGACCACATTCGTTGTCATTCCTGTTCCTTGATGTAGACCAGATGGTTTCCGAGACGCTTCAACTTGAATGCTGTCGTCACCCGTCCAATGGACTCCGAGTGCCCGAGAAAGATATAGCCCCCGGGATTCAGCGCATTGTAGAAATGATCGACCACGGTCTTTCGTGATAGATCGTCAAAGTAGATCAGGACATTCCGGCAGAAGATAAAATCGAAGTTTCGCATGGACCTCATTGCCAGTCGGTCGATGAGGTTGAGGTGAACCGGGGCGACGAGGTCTGCTGTCCTCTTTCGGACCACGTAATCATCGCCGATGCAGGTCAGATACTTCTCCCGGTACTGGTCTGGCACATCGTGAACGGACCTCTCGCCGTAGCGCGCAGCCGCCACTTTCTGCAGCATGTTTTGGTCGATATCGCTGGCCACTATCTTGCAATCCCAGTACTGGGCCTGTGGAAACACCTCCTGCAGAATCATCGCCAGAGTGTACGGTTCTTCTCCGGAAGAACATCCGGCCGACCAGATGCGGAGGCTCCGGTCACTACGCGCCTGCTTGGCGGACAGGACCTCCGGGAGACACTCGTTGGCGAAGGCCTGCAACTGGTCGTATTCACGAAACATGTAGGTCTCGTTGGTCGTCACCAGGTTCGCCAGAGCCTGCATTTCCGTACCGTCGGGATCGGCATAGGTGACCATGAAAATGTAATCCGCGGGATTCTCTACCCCCAGCGCGGCCATTCGTTTCGCAACCCGCGTCCGGAGGAAGTACACCTTTTTCTCATCAAAGTGCAGACCCAGCTTCTGGTAGATCTGAAGACACAGCTTCTGGATGTGATCCGCAGAAATGGTCCCGGGCGGCGCATTCATCGAACTCCTCCTGTATGCACTTTCAGGAGTCCGGCATCGTTAAGCAGCGCAAGGATTTCAGGGTCGCTTTCGGTGCAGGCATGAGCGATCAGCAGCGTGCGGACTTCAGCCCCGTCGAAACGGCACAGCACCTCCACTGCTCCCAGCCGCACATACCGCTGGCTGCTGGCGAGACCCGACATGAGCATGGCCTGGACTGGCGCGTTGGAACTCCAGTGACCCAGAACCTGCATCGCCAGCTGGCAGATCCGGGATGGCTTTTCAGTGTCGATGATGGACCGCAGGACCGGAAACAACACCTCCAGGACTTCATCGCAGGCAGCTGCAGTTGAGCAGCTGGCAAGAGTGAGCAGAATGGACTCCAGAATGGCAGAAATCTGTCCCTCTCCGGAGCTGGATTCCCGTCTGAGAAAATCACAGAGTTCGTTCAGCGGAAGCCTTGCTCCAAGCGCACCCAGGGCCCGTAGATAGGAAGGAAGAAAAAAGGCGGGCAGGCTCCACGGTTGCGGGAGAGCGCGGCGAATCGCGGCTAGGCTTCGAATGTCACCCAGGATAGTCAATGCTTCCAGGCAGGCTATACTCAACATCGGATGTACCGAGCATGCAAGCAGACTCTCTATTTCAGCTTTGAAGGTGTAGTTTCTTGCACTGCCGAGAGTGTGGACCGCAGTAATCACTACATTCTTGTCCTGGTCAGAGAGCGCAATCGAGTAGATGGCGTCTGCATCCTCGCTCGATCTTCCGCCCAGAACATCCAGAACAAGTTTGCGTACATGCTGGTCCCCCTGCTTCATGACCTCAGTCAAAAGAGGAATAGCACAGGCTCCTTTATGTCGCAGTAGTTCGACCGCCTGATTCCGGACGGATGGATCTTCATGTTTCAGCAACTGGATAGCGGAGACGATAACGGCATCGGCTTCGATACGCAGGAGAGCCTGGAAAATTGCGTCGCGGACCCGTCGCGAAGGCTCGCGCCCGATGTGTTCCGCAAGCATCGGCACACTCTCTGCGATGTTGAGGTATCCGAGTTCTTCGGCCGCCCAGCAGCGGCTCGCCTCGTCCGGATCGTTCAGCTGCCACATCGGATCGATCCGCTGCGGCGCTATCGTATCGGGGTTGTTCAATGGGTCTCCCGAACTGCTTTGACGATATGTGCTGCCACCTGGTGACTGGGCGCGACAACACACGCGCCGCCACGCTCGAATGCTTCTCTCGGCATTCCGTAAACCACCGCTGTCTGTTCGCTCTCGGCGATCGTAAAGCCCCCTGCCCTGCGGATGGCAACCATCTGGTCGGCTCCATCGTCACCGATCCCTGTCATCAGGACTCCGATCGTATCCCGCCCATAGATGCTCAGTACGGACTCCATCATGACACCCACAGAGGGAACAAAAAGAGTGGCCGGCACTCGGGGAGTGCGGATCACGATTTCTCCTGTCATCTTTCGATGCAGGCAGAGATGCATCGCGCCCGGCGCTACGTAACAGACGCTGTTTTCAACTGTCATGCCCGACCGTGCTTCAACGATACGCAGCGGACAATGCTCGTCCAGCCTCTTTGCAAACGAAGCGATAAACGAAGGAGGCATGTGTTGTACCAGGAAGAGACTTGCAGGTATATCTACCGGGATCTGGGGAAGGACCTCCTGCAGGGTTGCAGGCCCCCCGGTTGAAATGCCCAGGACTACTGCTTTCTGCCGGGTGCCGCGGATGCCTGCGAGGGCGACTGTGCGTGGTTTCAGGACGGGTGGCTGACGCTCGCCGCTCCTCGGCCTCCGGTTGACAATGCCTCTCGCGGCAGCTGCCTGGAGCTTGGTGACCAGCTCGCCTGCTGCTGCTCCCATGTTCGAGGAGACAGTGCCATCCGGTTTCGCAACAAAGTCGAAGGCCCCCAGTTCGAGACACTCGAACGTAGTCGCTGCTCCTTTCTGGGTGAGCGATGAAACCATGACGACAGGGCAGATTTTTTCTTCCAGGATCAACTGCAGTGCGGTGATGCCGTCCATCCTCGGCATGTTGATGTCCATCGAAATCACGTCAGGCCGCAGTTCCCGCGCCTTCACAACGGCATCTTCGCCGTCGCGTGCCATACCGACGAGTTCAAGACCGGGCGCATCGCAGAGGATGCGCCGCAGCGTCTGGCGCATCAGGGCAGAGTCGTCGGCGACCAGGACACGGATCCTAGACATCGAGCGGGACGCCATGGACAGCAGTGGCTTCTTCGTGACTGTCTGCATGCATCCGGGCTAGATCCGCATGCTCCTGCGGAGAAAGAATCTTGACGACATCGAGCAGCACAATCATGCGTTTGCCGTTGTCGACCTTGCCGATGCCCGAAATGAACTGCTGATCGATTCCGGACGAGATTGCCTCCGGCGGCGGTGCCACGTCTTTGGCTGCGAGGTTCAGTACCTGGCGGACGGAATCTACAATCAGGCCCGTCCTGACACCGCTCAGATTGAGGATGATGACCCGCGTGCGATCATCGGCCGGCTTGACTGCGAGGGCAAAACGTTTGCGCGTATCCAGCACCGGGATCACCTCGCCCCGGAGATTGGTCACGCCTTCGATGAATTTTGCAGTCCGGGGAACCCTAGTAATTTTTCCAAGCCGGTCAATCTCCTGTATCTGCGCGATCGGAACGCCGAATTCCTCTTCACCGAGCATAAATGTGACGAGCTGCAGTTCCTCCTGGTGAGGCTGTCCGTCTGATGAGTCGCCGTTGGCCAAGACTCGCTGCAGCGAATCCGTCGCAGGTAGGGATGAGTCGATCTTCTGCAAGTTTTGCTCTTTCATCAAGCTGGCCACCTCTAGCAACAGGATCAAGCGTGAGCCGTCCTCAAGTTTGGCTACCCCTGACAATTCCAAGCCGCCGACCGCGGCGAACATGGGAACAGGTTCGACCAGGTTCTCAGGAACATTCAGCACTTCGTGGACGTGATCCACCACCAGGCCCAGGACCGTGCCGCCCGCATCGACCACGATGATGCGCTGGTCTTCCTGGATATTGGCCGCGATCTGCTGTTCGAATAACATGAGTGCGGAGACGATCTGCTGACAGCAGCCAAGGATGGTTTCGCCGCAGAGCCGGGCATTCTGCAGCTCGTGGCGGATCGTATGGAGGTTTTGTGTCTGGAGCAGTTTCGAAAGCTTCTCATTCAGTGCACGTGCAGTGGACAATGTCTCCATAAGCAGCTGGCTCGAACAATTTGTTCCCGCCAACCAGACCCTCAATCGCTCCGGAGCCGAGAGACTCACAGACAGGGCTTCCCTGCCGGCGATCGTCTTGTCGGCCTGCTCCAGCCAACGCTCGTATTCGTTGCGAAGAACCCGGCAGCCAGCAGAGAACTCTGCTGCCCGGGAAGGCTGTTGCAGCAGTGTCCGCAGGTCGACGATGGGCAGGATCTGTCCACGCACGGTCAGCACGCCGAGCACATACGCCGGGACATCAGGAACCTGCTTGGGAGTCTGTACTCTGAGAATCTCGCGAACATGATCGAGATGCAGACCATATTCTTCTTTAGCAATGCGAAACGTGACAAGCTTTCTCACCGCAGCTGCGACAGCCGTGCCCTGAGCTGGAGCAGATCCAGCGCCGGAAGAAACGCCGTCCATGGCAGCAGTACTCTCAGGACGGGCGATATGGATTTCGCAGACTTGAGCAGCATTCAGGGACATCACGATCCGCTGCCCTCCGTCCAGCTTCACCACGCCAGCCAGGTAGGCTGAGCTGGTTCCACGAACGGCGACCGGAGGCGGTTCGATTTCGCTCCGCTGAACGCGCACAACCTGCATGACCCGATCCACCCGCATGCCGGTCTTGATGCCATCGATATCTACCACCAGCACCCGGGTGCGGTCGGTTTCCTGCCTGCGCTCCATACCGAACCTGGTCCGCACGTCGATAACGGGCAGAACGACCCCGCGAAGATTGGCAATGCCATCCACGTAAGCAGGAGTGCGGGGTACCTTCACCATCCTGGGAAGACGAATGATCTCCTGAACCAGCATGATGTCGAAAGCAAACTCTTCTTCATTCAAGAGGAACGTGACCAGCTGGCATTCCTCGTTCAGGTCGGCAGATGATTGCGCTTTTTCTCTTTGCATAACGCTTTCTCCTGGTTTCAAGCTGAGTACTTACCCGTTCTGCAGTTCGTCTGCCTGGGAGGCGATATCCTCGATAGCCTGCGCGATTTCCTGGGCTGCCTTCAGTGCCTGTTCTGCGGCACCGGCGGCTTCGGTGGACGCACGGGAAGTTTCCTCAGCGGCAGTTGCGATCTGCTGGCTCGCCGTTCCCGCCTGTGCCAGACCCGCGGCTGCTTCGACCGCCGCCTTGCCGATCTCGCGTATGTCACTGACCACCACGTCGGAGTCGCGCGTGATCTTTTCAAGGTTGGCAGTGGATGCCTTTGCCCGGTCAACTTCCGCGCGGCCCTTGCTGCCAGCCATTTCTATATCGGCTGCAACCTTGGCAATCTGCGCCTGCACATTTTTCACCAGGTCCTTGATACGATCCGCGTTCTCACTGCTTTCATTGGCGAGGGAGCGAATGTCACCGGCGACCACGGAAAAGCCTCGACCGTACTCACCGGAACGGGCAGCTTCCACATTGCCGCTGACCGCCAGCATCTTCGTTTGCACCGTGACCATGACGATCGCATCGACAATCTTGTCGATTCGCCGGGTCCGCTCTTCCAGTTCGAGGATGTTCTTGACTGACTCCGTGCAGGCATCGGCACTCTTCCCGATGTTGACGATCATGGCGTCCACATTGGTTTTGTTGCCTGTGAGCAGCTTCTGGGTGGTGATCGCTTTTACGACGCTGAGCTCGGCACGCTCTCCCATATTTTTCGCTGCATGGAGCATCTGCTCGCCCAGTGCGCTGGAAGCTTCTGCGGCCTTGGCCTGGTCAGTGGCGGCCTTGTTGATCTGCTCGATCGCCGTCGAAATTTGCTGTGAGGATGCCTTTAACTCCTCTGCGTTCGTTGAGAGTTGTTCTGCAGTCGCGGCGAGTTCCTCTGCAGATTTTTGTGCATTCGTGGAAGTCTTCAGCGACTCAGCTGTTTCCGCAAGTGACCGCGCGGCATCGCTCATTTCCGAATATGCCTTGGACTGCTCCTGCGTTGATTTTTGAGCTTCCTCGCATGCAGAGGTCGTCTGCTCGGCGGCAGCAGCAATCTCCTCGGCCCCTTTCAGATAGTTCTTTGCGCCTTCAAGAGCCTGGGTTGCGTCCGTCTTGATCGCTGCACAGTTGGCCTGGATTTCTGCAAAATCAGCCGCAATTCCGGACAGATCCTGCGTAATTACCTTTGCTTTTTCTACTTCGTCCCGTCCGTTCCTGCCGGCAGATTCCGTATCTCCGGCGACCACTTTGACCTGGCTTTGAATCTCATTGACGACTTCCTGGATCCCCCGCGCACTCTTCTCGCTGATCTCTGCCAGGTTGCGTACTTCATCCGCCACCACTGCGAATCCTTTGCCATGCTCGCCGGCCCGGGCTGCTTCGATAGCCGCATTCAGCGCCAGCAGGTTGGTCTGATCCGCAATGCGCGTGACGGCATGCACAATCTTGCTGATCTCTTCGGACTGACGCTCAAGCTCGCTGATTTTCTTCGCCGATTCGATATTTGCTTCCGCTGCTTCGCTGACGCCGCGTATGAGGGATTCGATGTCAACGCTGGTGGACTTTACAAGCGCCTGCGACTCATTCACTCTTCGCAGCGATCCTTCGGCACGGGCATTCGCCAGATCCGAGGCTTTCTCTATCTGGTTGATCGCAGCTCGCGATTCCTCCGCGGCAGCGGACGACTGGTCCGCACCGGCTGCGATCGTGTGCATCGTCTTTTCCATTTCTTCTACCGCCCCGGTTGCCTCAGCGATGGCACTTGCCACCTGATCCGTCGCGGCGGAAAGCTTCTCCGCAACTGCCTGCGAACGAGCTACTGTCCGTGCACGTGCTTTATCCTCTGCCAATTTCTTCGCGCTCAGGCGATTCTGACCGAGATCCTCCCCGTACCCAATGGCTGACGTAACCTTCTTTCCCGGCAGTACTGCTGACGCCTTCTGTGGTCCTAACCGGTTCAAGGCAAGTCGGTTTGACACATCAGCATTCCCGTTTGTGTGTACGTCTGCATATTTCTGGATCATTGATGGTCTCCATGGTCGGATCGAGCCGACTGCGTATGCGCTACTGGTGTGTTATCGGCGAAGCCAGTCGATGCAATAGCGCAGAAGCCATTTGGTTCCATTGAAGCGTGCGCCTCCCGCGACGAAGGCGCAGTGCATTCGTTCCGCTTTGACTTGGCCTTGCCAACGTCTGCCCATCACTCTTGGTGAATCACTGTCGGGGACTCATTGAAGGTGTTGCTTCATACGCTCATACTCATCCTGATCGATTTCGCCGCGGGCATACCGTTCTCTTACGATGTCCAACGGAGAATCTGCATTCGTAGCTTCACCATGGGTGAGAAGTCCCTTGCAGATCGGTCGATACGCGAGAGCTGCAAGGAGACCAAGAAGTGCGACGATCACGAGGTCATCGCCTGC
>CAZZVA010000155.1:0-7176 GCA_964657345.1 uncultured Acetobacteraceae bacterium
GGATGTTCGACTTCGACAGCTCGACATCGCTGCCGCGTGTCCGGTTCATCTGGATGCGCTTGTAGTGGTTATAGACAGCGACGGCCAGCTTCTTCTTGGTCGTATCCTGCCCGATCACGTACTCATCCAGGAACGCTTTCACTTCCTGCGGCTTGGGCAGGTGTGCCGGTGCCGCACCTGTCTGCGTCTCACCCCGGTCGTCTTCCAGAATGGAATTGCAGACAGCTACACATTCATCACAGATGTAGGCCCGAGGATAGTCACTGGGTGAGGAGATGAGCTTGGCGACCGCATCCTGCGATTTGTGGCAGAACGAACAGCGAAGCGTTTCGTCGGATCCCGTGCGCGTTTTCATGCGGCTACTCCCCTTAGAACAACCTTCCTGCCATCCTGCCAGCAAGAAGCAGTTCTGTCACTCCCACCCTCAGGTACGAGGGCGGTCGATGATCTCGTCAATGATCCCGTATTCCTTAGCCTGGTTCGCGTTCATGATGAAGTCGCGTTCCACGTCCCGCTCGATCCGCTCGAGCGATTGTCCAGTGTGTTTCGACATCAATTTGTTCGTGATCTCGCGGATCCGGAGGATCTCGCGAGCATGAATATCAATATCCGTCGCCTGTCCCGACAATCCGCCCATGGAAGGCTGGTGGATGAGGATACGCGAGTTCGGCAGAGCGAACCGCTTGCCGGCCGTACCGCTCATCAGCAGGAAGGCTCCCATACTGGCCGCCTGGCCGATGCAATAGGTCACAACATCGTTCTTGATGAACTGCATGGTGTCGTAGATCGCCAGCCCGGCTGTGATCGAGCCTCCGGGTGAATTGATGTAAAGCTGAATGTCCTTCTCCGGATCGTCGCCGGAAAGAAACAGCATCTGTGCGATCACAAGATTCGCGATCATGTCATCGATCGGCGTGCCCAGAAAAATAATATTGTCGCGCAGCAGACGGGAGTAAATATCGTAGGCGCGCTCGCCACGACTCGTCTGCTCGATAACCATGGGTACCAGTGCCATGCTCTTCCTTATCTCACGTGTGCGGAGCCACTGGTTGCGTTCAATGGTCTCGCGGTTCTGCTTCGTAAAACAATCGGCCTGCGAAAAATTCCGGAGGCCCTGCTCATCAGTCTAACCGTCGTAGCTTACAAGCGCTCGTACAGCACCGTTCCAGTTTTATCTCTCCGTAGTTGTTCCCGGATTCTAGCGATGCTCCCATCCTTCGTCAAACGTGCGCGAAGGTCTTCCGCCGGCTCACGCATCTGCACTGCCAGTATCTGCAATTCGCGATTCACTTCCTCTTCGCTGACATCGATGTTCTCGGCATCCGCAATCTTGTCCAGCAACAGCATGCCCTTCACTTCGGAAGCAGCTGCATCGTGCTGAGCCGCGCGCAGTCTCTGGAAGTCCAGCTTGCGCATATCGTCGGGGTTCATGCCCTGCGCTGCCAGAGCACGCAGCCCGCGGTCCAGGCGAACATCAATCTGCTGCTGCACCAGTGTTTCGGGGACAGGGAACTGATACTTCGCCGTCAGCGCCTCCATCAGGCTCTCCCGCGTGGCATTCTCACCCTGCTGCTGTTTCTGGTTCGTCAGGTGCTCACGCAGCTTCGCCTTGAAGTCATCCAGACTCTCGTAGTCGCCGAGTTCCTTCGCGAGATCATCGTTCCATTCGGGCTGGTTTCGCTTCTTGATGCCCTTGATGTCTACGTCATACCCGACGGTCTTGCCGGCAAGGCGCGCCTCCCCGAAGTCTGCAGGATAGGTCACCTCGAATGTCAGCGGCTGTCCTACCTTGGCGCCGCGCAGCACATTGCTGAAGGCCTCCAGCGTATTCTTGCCGCCCACTTCGAGAGCGACGTCTTCTGCTTCCAGCGGCTCATCCAGCACCGGGGCCTCGGTCTCACCTTCTGCAGGTTTCATCTGCCCTTTGAAGCTGATCTGTGCCCAATCGCCATCGACCAGCGGACGATCCTCTTCAATCGTCTCCATGGTTGAGCGGGAGTCGCGTGCACGCTCCAGTTCAGCGTCGAACTCTTCATCCTTCAGGCTGGTGTCGAGCTTCTCGACCTTCACATCCTGGTAGCCGTCGATCGAAATCTCAGGCAATACTTCAAACACAGCCTTGAAATACAGCGGCTGGCCATCTTCCATCCGCATGTCCACTACCTGCGGCTGCGAGACCGGCTTGAATCCTTTGGCCTCGATTGCTTCGCGGAAAGGGACGGGCATCACCTGCTCCAGTACATCCTGGCGCAAGGACTCACCGAAGCGGGAACGGATCAGCGATTCCGGCACTTTGCCGGCGCGGAATCCGGGGATACGTGCCTGCTGCTGATAGCGTTTGGTGACCTTCTTGAATGCTTTCGACACTACGTCGGCATCGATCGTGACTTCCACGTCCCGGGTGCATTCGGGATTCATGGCCGGCCCGTGACTATGGCCTTCGTGCGTGTGATCGTGTCCTTCATGGGAGTGGTCATGCCCGGTCGTTTCGAGGGCAGTGCTTTCGGCTGCGGCGTTCTCTGCGGTGGTATCGATGGTCTCAGTGCTCAACGTATTGCCTTCCAGAAAAAGTGTGTCGCCTGCGCGATCGTCTCGCGTTGTGAAAGGGGATGCGGCGGCCGTGCGGCGGGAACGAGTGCAGGGCAGCGCCCCAGGACCTTCAACTGCGAACAAGCCGTATCGCACGCGAAACCGGCTCTGCCTTATGGTAAGGGGCTTTCGAGAGGGGGTCAAACGACCGGCAAACTACCGGCGTCCGCGATTCCGATGGTTTGGGAACGCAGTCAGGCTACTGATTGTTCCGAAGCAAGCGGGCGTCGCACGTGCGACAGAAATCGTTTGTCCGCAGCGCCGATCGTACGGAAGTTCTCACGAGCCATCGATAAACTCAACCCGCCATTGACGGTGCCGCGCACCACGTCAGCATCGTCATCATCCTGGCCGTCGTCCTGCCACCAGCAGACCGGGCAAAGTCCCTGCGCCTCGGGTTGGTCCAGCGTGTGGAATCCACAACAGAGGCAACGTGTTCGCTCGTCGGCAGGCATAACTCTAAAGACGCAGTCTCAGAACCAAAGTTGCAGTCTCATTCTGCGCTGCTGCTTGCATCCATCGCGGCAGCATCCCAGGCGGCGTGGCTTCCTGGAATGCTGCGCGCACTCACCGCTATTTGCCCGGAGTGAACATCTCCAGTCGCACATGCCAGGCTGTCGACTGGCCCGGCTTCAGCGTGACCATGCCGGTGTCCATCCCGTGCCATACCTTGCTGAAGGGATCGCCGAAATTGTACTGCTCCTCCACAGCGACAAACTGCTTGGTTGGCGGCGCGTACACCTGCACGGTCTTGATCTCTGGTGACAGGCCTTGAATGCTGATGCCGTAGTTCGCCTTCGGGTCGGTGATCTTCACATCCACCTTGCCGTCGGTGCGCTTCAAATCCGAGAAGTTGTCGTCAAGGAAGTGATTGTCCAGTGGGACTCCATCGGCCTTGGTGTAGTCGTACACCGTGCCCTTCACCGGCTTCAGCTTGCCGGTTGGGAAGACATCGTCATAGTTGTTCACCTCGGCAAGCTTGTCACCCGGAATCTCCAGCCGCGCCTGCGTCCGATCGCCGCTGGGGATGGCGAAGTAAGGATGCCACCCAATCGCCATGGGCTCGGCCTCATTGCCCACATTCTTTGCCGTGATCGTGACGTCCACAGCATCGCCCTTCAGTGCGATCCTGAAATCGACGTCCGTTGCGGAGAGCCAGTGGCCGCCGAAGTTGCCGCCGTGGATCACACCTGTCACCGTCTGGCCATCGGCGGAATCGGCAACCTTCACATCCTGCACCTGGGCCGCCAGGATCAGGCCGTGAATAGCATGCTTCTCTGCGCCGGGCTTCTTGCCCGACCAGTTGGCCGGCAGCGTCAGCGTGTGACCCTGCCACGTTGTCGTGAGCGTCTTGCCGTCATCGGAAACCTTGCCGCGGATGCGGTTTGGATAGGGAAGCAGAAACGCTCCGCCCATCGAAGTACTGTTGCTTCCGTTGTAGTCGCTGGCATCGCCGTTCATTTTGGCCGCGGCTTCGCTCAGCGATGGCGCGAAGAAAAGGTTGGTCTCGCCTTTCCCCGGAAGGTTTGCCGTGATCTGGAAAAGGTTCATACCGCGTCCGGGAAGAATCGTCGCTGACAGGAACTCCGGCTTCGCCCCATTGCTGGTCGCCTTGCGCTTCAGCACCACCACGTCCTTGCCGCCCACCTGCGGAGCCGCGGCTGCGGGCTGTGACGCAGTAGAAGAACTTTCCGGAGTCGGTGCCGGTTTGCAGCCAGTCGTTACCACCGTGGACATTGCGAGTGTCGCCCCCATCGCCGCATAACCCAGTATGTGCGGGATCCGTTTACCAACTGATATCACCATCTTCAATCCGTCCTGTTCCTTTTGAAAAGTCTGCATGCCAAATGTGTGCCCCGGCATTGCCATCCGGCAACACGCCCTTCGAGCCAACTCATTCTAGACGCAATCCGCATCGGCATGCCGTCGCCTGCCGCCGACGATTAAACTGAACCGGTGAATGCGTCGCGCGAAGTGCCATCCGATCAGAGTGAGATCCGCGCGTCCGGCTCCAGCGCCGCGCTCGAAGATCATTCCAGGCGGCTGATCGCGTGTGAACGCTGTCCCCGCCTGCGTGCGTATTGCGCTGCCATTGCCGAACGTCGTCGCCGCGCCTATCTGCAGGAAGAATACTGGGGTCGTCCGGTCCCGTCCTTCGGCGATCCCGAAGCACGCTTACTGATCCTGGGACTCGCACCCGGCGCCCATGGCTCCAATCGCACCGGCCGCCCCTTCACCGGCGATGGTTCAGGCAACTTTCTGTACCCGGTGCTCTACGATGCCGGATTTGCCTCGCAGCCAGTGTCAATTTCCCGCGGTGATGGCCTCATGCTGCACGATGCTTGGATCACCTCCGTAGTCCGGTGTGCTCCGCCCGACAACAAGCCGACGCCCGGGGAACAGCGCAACTGCGCGCCTTGGATCGATGAAGAAATCGCTCTGTTGCCCCGATTGCAGGTAGCGGTCTGCCTGGGCAGAATCGCCTGGGATGGCTATCGGGCTCACCTGCGACGCACAACAGGTAGCGCAGAGAAGGTGGCCTTCGCGCATGGCGCTGAATACCGGCTTGCGGATGGACGCACTCTGCTCGGCAGCTACCATCCTTCTCTGCAGAACACCAATACGGGCAGGCTCACCAGGGCCATGTTCCTTGCCATCTTCAGCCGCGCCCGGGATTTGCTTTCGACTTCCCGTTAGAACTGGCCCCCAATGAGCATGCACCTGATACCAATGCGCAGTACCTGCACCTTGCCTATTAATTGACCCGACCTGGACGGTACATCTTCCTGTTCGTACCATCGCATCCACTGATGTGGAAGCAGGGCATGAAAGTAGACATCCTCGTATTTGTACTTGTTTTACTGATCGTGGGTGTCTTCCCCGTCTGGCCGTATAGCCGGAACTGGGGTTACGTCCCCTCCGGCGGCATCGGCGCTATAGTCGCGATCGTTATCGTTCTGCTTCTTCTGCACATCATCTGATAAATCGGATCTCGGCATGTGCAGCAGCATGGAGCGGGAGACCGGGATCGAACCGGCGACATTCAGCTTGGGAAGCTGACGTTCTGCCACTGAACTACTCCCGCTCAAAAGCCTTCGCCACTTACACCGCGCAAAGGCAACTCCAAAAGTATTGCAGTTATGTCTACAGGTGGCAATGCTCCCGCACCTGCGCCACTCCATGGTGAGGAAATGGATGGTCTCCAGGCATCAGGACCGGGTTGCGCTCAACTCGAAAACCTCTGCGGGACACGCCTCCGTGAACGGGACGGATACGCCTTGACTCCACTGCTGCTGCGAGAACACACCCAGCTCGCGATTGCTCATGATGGAGCGAAGCGTGTAGCTGCCCGGGGGCATCAGGGGCAGGGAGACCTCTACTTTGTGCACGCCCGATTTGTTGCGAAACAGCACCAGGATGCCATCGCCGCTGTGCGCCAGGCGTGCATAGCCGTCCCATTGCGCCGCCGATGTCTGCTGCCAGCTTCCCAGGGGAAAGAAACTCTCGCTGATGCGCACCCGTCTGCGCAGTGCCTTGAACCACGCCAGCTTCTCGTGATACCAGGTACGATCCGTGGCGCTCAGTTTACGCAGGTCGCCCAGTAGCAATGGAGCCGAAGCGATGGCAGTCGCGAAGCTCTCCTGAATCGTCGGCAACTCCGCATGCAGGTTGCCGATCAACATGCATTCCACGGGCATGGAGGCGGCGCGCTGATAAAGCAGCTGCCGCGCCTGGCGAGGCCCTGCCGAATCGGGCTGCGTGTCGTCCACATTGCTCATCCAGTCCAGATCCCCCGCAGCTAAAAGTCCGGCATCGATAATGTGTTTCTGTCCCCACAGCTCGAACGTAAGGTCCAGCAGAACGTCCGGATGCTTGGTGTAGACCTTGCTGGTGATATCCGCGATCCCTTCGTAAATCATGTTGAGTGACTCAGCCCAGCTGCCATGAAAATGATTCCTGGCCCAGCAACCTGGAGCTTCGCCATAAGCATTGAAGATGGTCGTGATATCGAGCTTGACGTAGGCGAGGTGGAAGCGCTCGATCGCGTCATTGATCCGCGCTGCGGCTGCATTGCGGTAAGGACTGGCAAGGCACATCACGGCTTTCGTTCCGCCCATCGTCCCCGTGGTCTTGACATGGCCCTCGAGGTCGCGCGAAACCCATTCGGGATGACTGCGATGATCCGCCGTGTTCATGCCGATCGCAGCCATGGGCATCCACAGTCCCAGCCGCATGCCTTTTGACTCGACTGCTTCCAGGATGGGAACCAGCCCTCCCGGAAACGAATTGAGATTGACTGTGTTCTCGCCGTATTCCTGCTGCCATCCATCATCGATAGTAAAAACATCGATGCCCATGATCGCCGCTGCATCGATGAGGTCCATGGTGATGGCCCGGTTGATTCCGCGCTGGAAGGGCTCCCAGGTGTTGTAAATCCATGGTGGTCCACTCCGGTCCACTCTCCGCACCAGGGTCTTCGCGGTATAGTTCGGCAGCACCCACTGGGGATCCTGAAAGCCGCGACCACGCTGGAAGGTCACCAGCGAGATGCATGCCGTGGTGAACACCTCGCCGGCCGCAAGGGTG
>CAZZVA010000155.1:7186-7932 GCA_964657345.1 uncultured Acetobacteraceae bacterium
GCGCTCGAATGGCATCAGGTCCGTGTCGTAGAGTGCGCGGATGAACATCTGTTCCTGATCATCCCAGCCTTCGATCTCCGTGCGCTTCATGTAGCCCGGCACTTCACTCAGGATGGCCGCCCCCACCCCGGTGCGGCTGTTGGAGAGAAGCAGGGCCGCATCCTCCGAGCGCCCGGTGTAGAAGATTTCGCGTGGGGTGGTGCCGTACTGCGCGTTGAGGATCGTCTCGTCTTCAGGACCGATCCCAAGGCCGAGACTTTCGATATTGAGATGGGTGATACGAAGCGGAGTGGCGCCGCTGTTACGCAGCTGCAGGTGCTTGCGCGTAGCAGGATGTCCATCGTAAATGCGGTACACGATCGTGATCTCAAGCTCGGGCTGCTGATGACGCAGATGTACAGTGAGCGCCTCGCCACCCGGGAAGCGCGTCTGGTCGGCACGGAGAAGAGCAAAATCGGATCCCGTTCCGCGGACACCCTGGCCATTGCAGTCGAAGGCAAACTCGGTAGCGCGTTCTTTGCGAAAGCGGAGCGGATCGATATAGTCCGCGCCCGTTGCCACGTCGCGCAAAGCCGTCGTGTAAAGGCCAAGGGACGGCGAGAAAGCGATGGTGCGAACCATCCGATCATTCCGCAAAGTCCACGAGTGCAGGTCGTCGTTGGCGGAAGCCTCTGCCCCGGCATCTTTCGGAAAAGCAAAGGCCGCTATGGTGGGCAGGCTGAGGCTTCCCGCAATCATCAGGCTGC
>CAZZVA010000156.1:0-6851 GCA_964657345.1 uncultured Acetobacteraceae bacterium
AATTGGAATTGACCTTGGAACGACCAATTCGGTCGTGGCAGTGATGGAGGGTGGCGAGGCGAAGGTGATCGCCAACGAAGAAGGCGGCCGGACTACCCCCTCGATCGTTGCGTTTACCAAGAGTGGTGAGCGGCTGGTAGGCCAGGTGGCCAAACGGCAGGCGATCACGAACCCGGAAAATACGGTGTACTCGATCAAGCGCTTCATGGGCCGGCGGTCCAACGAAGTGAATGACGAGATGAAGATGGTGCCCTACAAGGTGAAGCCGCAGGGCGACCATATCGTCGTCGAGGCCCAGGGCAAGGACTACACGCCTCCCGAAGTTTCGGCCATGATTCTGCAGAAATTGAAGAAAGCTGCGGAGGATTATCTTGGCCAGACGATCTCCGAGGCAGTCATCACGGTTCCGGCATACTTTAATGATGCACAGCGGCAGGCGACCAAGGATGCCGGCAAGATTGCTGGTCTGGACGTCAAGCGCATCGTAAACGAGCCGACAGCGGCAGCGCTGGCGTACGGCCTGGACAAGAAGAAGGACGAGACCATCGCGGTCTATGACTTCGGCGGCGGCACGTTTGACGTGTCGATCCTGGAAGTCGGCGAAGGCGTAATCGAAGTGAAGTCGACCAATGGCGATACGCACCTGGGCGGCGACAACCTCGACCAGCGCATTGTGGACTGGCTCATCGACGAGTTCAAGAAGGATGAGTCCCTGGACCTGCGTGCCAAGGGCAACGAGATGGCACTGCAGCGTTTGAAGGATGCGGCGGAAAAGGCCAAGATCGAGCTGTCGACCACGGTCGAGACCGAGATCAACCTGCCGTTTATTACAGCTGATGCAACGGGTCCGAAGCACCTGGTGAAGAAGCTGACCCGCTCGAAGCTCGAGCAGCTGGTTGGTGATCTTCTGCAGCGTTCCATTGAACCCTGCAAGAAGGCGCTGGCAGATGCCGGGATCGATGCGAGCAAGATCGACGAGGTGGTCCTGGTCGGCGGTCAGACGCGTATGCCGAAGATCCAGGAGATCGTGAAGCAGTTGTTCGGCAAGGAGCCGCATCGGGGTGTGAATCCGGATGAGGTAGTTGCGATCGGTGCTGCGGTTCAGGCTGGCGTACTTGCCGGCGAGGTGAAGGACCTGCTGCTGCTGGATGTGACGCCGCTGACACTGGCGATCGAGACACTGGGCGGAGTGGCGACACCGATGATTCCGCGCAACACGACGATTCCGACGAAGAAGTCGGAGACCTTCTCGACGGCGGCCGATTCGCAGACCGAAGTTGAGGTGCACGTGCTGCAGGGCGAACGGCCGATGGCGTCGCAGAACCGGACGCTGGGCAAGTTCAAGCTGAGCGGCATTCCGATGGCTCCGCGTGGTGTGCCGCAGATCGAGGTGACATTCGACATCGATGCGAACGGCATCCTGAATGTAACCGCGAAGGATACGGCAACGAACAAGGACCAGAAGATCACGATTACCAGTTCGTCCGGCCTGAGCAAGGAAGAAGTGGACCGCATGGCGAAGGAAGCCGATGCGCATGCTTCGGAAGACAAGGCCAAGCGGGACGAGATCGAGGCGCGGAATGGTCTCGACAACATGGTGTACAACGTCGACAAGATGCTGAAGGAGAATGGCGACAAGGTCTCCGGCAGTGACAAGAGCGATGTTGAGGCTGCACTGGCTGACGCCAAAAAGACGCTGGAAGGGACGCCGACTGCCGAAGCGATGAATGCTTCGCGCGACAAGCTGACAGCGGCTTCGCACAAGCTGGCCGAGGCAATGTATAAGGCTGGAGCAGCGCAGGGTGCGGCAGGTGTCCCGCCGACGGATGGTCCGGAAGCTGCGGCAGGAACATCTGGCAATGGCAAGGCGGACGAAGGCGTGATCGATGCCGAGTACGTCGATGTAGACGAGAAGAAGTAAGCCGGGTCTGTCTTATCGCGAGGGGCGCCCGAAAAGTTGGGCGCCCTTCGTGTATCTGGCTAACAGGGGTTTCGAAGGACCGGAGTCAAAGGTGCGGAATCAGGGTCTAAGTGGTAGAGGGATGGAGGAGGGCGTCATGCAGGAGACAGTGTGGATGGCGGAGCAGTTTCGGGCAGGGCAGGTATTGAACAAGATCACCTTTGACTCGAAAGAAGAAGCAGAGCAGTTTGCGCGCAAGATGGGATCGCTCGAGCCGGACATCTTCTGGAAGATCGAAGCGATCCCGGTAAAACTAGTCTGGAACTAGGTACTGGGTCTTGGCCGTACGGGCGTAGGCGCCTTTGGCGCTTATGCTTCCGTTGGTCGCATGGTTCCACTTAGATGATCGATTGCTTTGAAAGTTTGAGATCGCTGGCTTGTTGTTCGAGGTGGAGGGTCTGGATTGCCGGAAGGGAATGAGGTTCATCGGTATGCCGAGTTGCATGCCAGGGCATTTGCCGGGAAGCAGGTCCGTGTGGATTCGCCGACCGGGCAGTTTCCGGATGCCGAGATGCTCGATGGCCGGAAGCTGAAGGCCGTCGAGGCCTATGGCAAGCATCTTGGATATGTCTTCGGCAAGGACCTGACGCTGCATGTGCATCTCGGGCGGTTTGGAGACTTCACGGAGGGCAAGCCGCCGCTGCGACCAGTCAAAGGGGCTTTGCGGCTGCGGATCTGGACGGCCAAAGACTGGCTGGAATTGCGGGGCGCGACGGATTGTTCGGTGTATTCCGATGAGAAATGGGCGGCGTTGCTGGCGCGTCTGGGTCCGGATCCTTTGCGGAAGGAGAGTGATCCGCAGCCGGCATTCGATGTGATCAGCAAACGCAAGACACCGATCGGGGCGTTGTTGATGGACCAGGCGGTGATTGCCGGGATTGGGAATATCTATCGGGCCGAGTTGTTATATCGGGCACGGATCAGTCCGCATCGGCCGGGAAACCTGGTGGAGTTGAAGACGCTGCAGGGTATCTGGAATGAGGCCGTGAAGCTGATGCCGGATGGCATGGTGGATCGCAGGATTGTGACGACGCGGCCCAAGGACAGGCCCCATCCGCGAGGCCCTGCGGAGCGGGCTGAGGTTCACTATGTGTATCACCGCACAGGTAAGCCGTGCTGGGTATGCGGCATGAAGATCGAGCGCGGAGAAATGGCGGGAAGGACGGCGTATTGGTGTCCGAAATGCCAGTTGTGAGCAAAATGCGATGGAGGGCTGAACACTTAGCAGGAGATGCTGCGGGCGTTACCGCCGATGGACACCTTGTCGAGCCAAGCAGCAAACCTGCTGATGTTCCGGCGCAGATGGTTGGAGACAGACCCTAGAATACAGGCAGAGTTTTGACTGCCGGGACGCTGAGTGAGCATGGCAACACAGACAAAAGATTATTACGGGATACTGGGCGTCAAGAAGACGGCGACGCAGGACGAGATTCGCAAGGCGTTCCGCAAACTTGCGCGCAAGTATCATCCTGACGTTAACCCGAACGATAAGAAGGCCGAGGAGAAGTTCAAGACGATCTCCGAGGCGAATGACGTGCTGAGCGACGAGAAGAAGCGGAAGATCTTCGACCAGTTCGGATTTTATTCCGACCAGATCGATCCGGCGCAGGCGGAGGCGGCAGCGCGTGGTGGATATCGCTATGCGCCCGGAGGCGGCAACGCGGCAGGCGGCCAGGGTGTGCCGTTCGATTTTGGCGGCTTCGACTTTTCGGATTTTGCCGAGCAGCAGAAACGAGGCGGCGCCGCCGGTTCCGGACCAGGGTCGCCGGGATGGGGTGGATTCCGGGATATCTTTTCCGGGATGTTTTCGCAGGGCGGCAAGGCGCAGCAGGGATCGCAGCCGGGAACAGACCTGGAATACCAGGTGGCAGTCGACTTCTGGGCGGCGATCCATGGCGGCACGACGCGGCTGCAGATTACGCACCAGGAGATGTGTCCTACCTGCCGGGGCCGCGCGTTCTCGGGCGGGGCGATGGCCTGTACGGAGTGTCATGGTTCGGGCCAGGTGACGCAGATGGGCGGCCGGATGAAATTCAATATCCAGTGCCCGCGCTGCGGGGGAGCCGGCAAGGTGCAGGATGTATGCCCGACCTGTCACGGCGAAGGCACCCTGACAAAGCCGGAGACGGTGGAGGTGCGCCTCAAGGCCGGGACCCGTGACGGTCAGCGCATCCGGCTGGCGGGCAAAGGCAATGCAGGAACGGGCGGGGGGGCGGCCGGCGACTTATACCTGATTGTGAAGACCGGGCAGCACCCCGTCTTTACCAGGGTTGGCGACGATATCCAGATCAATGTACCAGTGACCGTGGCAGAAGCGGCACTGGGTTCGAAGATTGAAGTGCCGACGATCGACGGCCGGGCGCAATTGCGGATTCCGCCGGGAACGCAGAGCGGGCAGAAGCTGCGTATGCGCGAGAAGGGTGTGACCTCTGCTTCGAAGGAGGGTGTACGCGGTGACGAAATCGTGACCGTCGAGATCGTGGTGCCGCAATTGAAGGATGAGCGCTCCAAGGAGATTCTTCGGGAACTGGCGAAGTTGAATCCGGACGATCCTCGCGAGGCGATGTGGGCCAGCGTCTAAACGCGACATTGCCGGGGGAACAGGACGCCCAGGCGTTGTTGCAGGCGATCATGCCGGTGGTGAAAGAGGGGCTGGAAGGGCGCGAGGGGTTTGTGCCCCTGGCGGCAGTGGTGGCGCAGGACGGAACTGTGCAGCGAGTGGCGGACCGGAAGGCGGGGCTTGCCGGGGAGTCAACGCAGCAGAGTGTGGCGTGGCTGCGGGAGGTGCTGCAGCGGGAAGTTGCTTCGAATTCTGCGCGGGCGACGGCGCTGGCTGTGGATGTGCGAATCTGGCGGAGCAAAGATGGGGATGAGGCGTCGAATGCAGTCTCTGTTCACGTGGAGCACCAAGGTGGGTATTGCGTGGACCTCCTGATTCCGTACAAAGTGCGAAGGGGCATGATGAGCCGTTTGCGGAAGAAGCCGCAGGTGATGTTCCGCACGATGATTGCCCAGGAGAGTGATCGGGTGATTTTCAACCAGATCGCGGAAGCGCAGACGCAAATTAGCGGGCGGAGCTGACCGATGGTGACCAAGCGCAAATCGAAGGGTGCTTACATGATCTCGGCCGTAGCGGAGATGTACGAAATCCATCCGCAGACGCTGCGTCTCTATGAGCGCGAAGGACTGCTGAAGCCCTCGCGGACAGAAGGCAACACACGTATGTATACGGACGAGGACCTGGAACGGCTGGAGTTTATCCTGAACCTCGCCCGCGATCTGGGTGTAAACATGGCCGGCATCGCGATCATCCTGCAGATGCGGGAGCGGATGGAAGAGATGAATCACCAGATGCAGAGTTTCGTCGACTACGTCCGGACGGAAATGGTATCGAGGATGCAGCAGGGATTTTCCGGAATGCCGGGCAGTGAATCTGCGATGGTGCCGCTGAGAAAAGCAGTGCTGGTGCATGAGAAGGCGTCCAGGATGGCGCGCAAAGGGTAACTGGTTACTGGATCGAGGCAGATAGCAAAATGCCCGTCGTGGACGTCCCGGGTAGTAAGCTGGAGTGGGCAGTTTTGTACATGAACATACCCCAAGACGTGTTTCTTGGCCTGGGACTTTTCGGGCTGTTGACCTCCACGGTGTACAGCGGCCTGGTGGTGGCCGGCGTGCGCCGGTTTCGCCAGGGATCGCTCTGCGGCTGCACGGCTTCGCGTCCGGCGGCCGATGGAGCACCGGGAGGGACTTGCAGCCTGCTTCAGGGCGCCAGTGTGTTGAAGCCTCTGCATGGGGCGGAGCCGGGGCTGGAAGCGCATATTGAGAGTTTCTTTCTGCAGGACTACCCGAACTTCGAAGTGCTGTTCTGTGCGCGCTCAGCCGAGGACGCGGGCCTGGCGATTGCACGGAAGGTGGCCAATCGCTATCCGAAGGTGCCGGTCAAGTTTCTGACCAGCGGCGAGCCGCCGTATGCCAATGCCAAAATTGCCTCGCTCGCAGTAATGGGCAAGGCTGCTGCGCACAACCTGCTGGTGATCAGTGACAGCGATGTGCGGGTGGAACCGCATTACCTCCGCGAAGTGATCCAGCCGTTTGCCGATCCGCTGGTGGGCGCAGTGACGTGCCTGTACCGCGGAACTGTTCCGAACACGGACTCGCATGGATCGCAGCTCTGGGCGCAGCTGGAAGGCGTCGGGATGTCGATTGAGATGACATCGGGTGTGCTGGTTGCGAACGTGGTCGAGGGCATGCAGTTTCTACTGGGTCCGACGATGGCGATGCGACGTGAATGCGTGGAGGAGATTGGCGGGTTTTCTTCGCTGGGTGAGTACTGCGCGGATGACTTTCTGCTGGGCAACAGGATTGCGGACCGGGGCTACGAAGTGGTGCTATCAGATCACGTGATCGATCATGTGATTCTGAATGCCGGCTTTACTGCTTCGATGAAGCACCAGGCGCGCTGGATGAAGTCGACGCGCTTTTCGCGGCCGAAGGGGCACGCCGGGACCGCACTGACATTCAGTATGCCGTTTGGAATATTGGCCGGAGGGATGCTGGCGCTGATGGGGCATCCGTGGTTTGCGGCGGCGGCACTGGGTTGGGCCATCGTGGATCGCATGATGCTGGCGGGGCTGGTGGGTGCGGCGGTCGTGGGTGAAAGGCATTTATGGCGGACGGTAGTGTTGTATCCGCTGCGCGACCTGATGGGCTTTGGCTTCTGGGCTGCGAGTTATACCAGCAACCGGGTGCTGTGGCGGGGCGAGGTCTTCGAGCTGTCAAAAGACGGATGGATGCGGCCGTTGCGTTCAGGCACGGCCAAGAGGAACAACTCGGAAAAGCGGGCGAGTGCGGTGTCTGCTTAGGTCATGAAGTCGCAGGAATGCAAAAGCGG
>CAZZVA010000156.1:6861-7745 GCA_964657345.1 uncultured Acetobacteraceae bacterium
GGAGACCTTGAGGTCTCCGCTTTTTTTATGCTTGCAATGCAGCTGATTATTCGGTCGGGATGGCTGTGCCGCCCACAACCAGGTTGACCTTGGTGCGATTGTTGATGGCGGTCATCAGGCTGTAGCCGTCTGTGCCGCTGCCGCGCGAGAGGAAGGGTGTGAGTGCAGCAACGGCCGAGCCGGAACCGTTGTAGACCGAGGTGAGACCAGCCGTGCTCTCATAGGCCAGCTGGTTGGCCGGGATGAGGGTGGGGCTGATGGCGCGACCGAGGGCGCGGTGCTCCGACTCGACGCCGAGGATGGAAGCAGCAATCTTGGCGAAGTAGGCGAAGTCTGACGGCTTGTAGGTGACACCGGCAAACGTGAGCGACTTGCCGGCACCGGCCAGCAGGGCGAACTGCTGAATCGCTGCCATATAGGCGCCGATGAACGCGGTCTCCAGCGCTTCCAGCTGATAGATGAAGGCATTGAGAGTTTCAAAGACCGAAGGCTTGAAATAGAAAGTCTGGTAGGGATCCTTAGCTGCGCTGGAGATGTTAAGGAGCGAGCGGAAGAGCGATCCGTGCAGATACTCTTCGGTCAAAGCAGCGCGGATGTAGCCGACATTGGATACCGAGCCATTCGGCTTCACGTTGGTGGCCGTGCCGCCGGCGCCGGCGAGGTTCACATCCTGGATCACTTCACCGATGAGGACGTTGTAATAGAAGGTGGTGGCGAGATCTTCAGCAACGAGCGCGGCGGTGAAGATTTCGGCAGGCGTATCGACGGCGGCAGTAACGGCAGTCGATGCGGCGAAGAGGTTCGCAGGAGTCATGCCGAGTGCGGCGACTGCTGCAGTGGCGCCTCCTACGTTGCGCAGGAAGGAGCGGCGGTTGGGAGCTGTG
>CAZZVA010000157.1:0-7599 GCA_964657345.1 uncultured Acetobacteraceae bacterium
GCAGCGGCGTCGAGGCCTGAACTTCAACCGTCGTCGTGTCCGCTCCGGTCACCAGGTGAACGTCGTTGCGGGCGCGGTCTCCTGCTTCAATGGCTAGATCTTTGGTCACGGAGGCAGAAAAGCCAGCCGCTTTCACGCTCACCGAGTAGTGGCCCACAGGAAGAAGCGAAACGGTGTAGTCACCGGAACCGTTGGTCTGGATCGTGCGCTCTTCATTGGTACCAAGATTCTTGATCACTACGGTCGCATTCGGCACCACGGCACCACTGGCGTCCGTGACTGTACCCAGAATATCGGCGGTAGTTAATTGGGCTGAAGACTGGTAGCTTCCGGCAAGCAAACTTGCAAATACAAATGCGGAACCACGCAAAAGACTCGCTACACGTTTTCTTGAAGAAGAGGCAATTAGATAGAGGGGTGCTGCAGACTTCTCGTGAATCATTTGGTTTATCTCTTTCACAGCTAGGTGGCCATCCCTGAAGTTGTCCAGGGTATCTAACGCAGGAACTTCGTTAGCCGGGACGATGGCTATTGGGCATCACCGCGAAGATGGCTGTCAAGCGTGGGTGACCGCGTCAGTAACACTAAGCCCGAAATCAACCAAAAGGTGGAGTGGCGGGATCTCCGCAATGTAACTGGGACGGAAGCGTTTACTTTCTCGATTTTCTCGTGAAAAGCTAGGGGAATTCGAAAGCTTGTTTCCAACAGAAAACTGAAACTAATTCAATAGGTAATTCATAGCTTCCATCGGCAAAATCCGTTGTTCATAACTTGAAACAAAAAATATTTCCCTAGCGCCACAAGCCCGCGCGCGACCTGCGACAGGTCCACCCCGGCGCTTGACCAGGCCTAACCCTGGCGTTCGCTATCGAGCGCTTTCATCTGGCCTTCGTCGTAACGCGACCCCGCAACCGGCAGTTCGCTCGCAATTGCTTCCAGCCTCTGCAATTGATCCGGGGAGAGCTGTAGCTGGGTTGCATGGATTGCTTCCCGCAGCTGCTGCCGGGTGCGCGCGCCAATCGTAGGAATCAGGTCCGCTCCTTGTGCCAGCACCCAGGCAATGGCCAGTTCTGTCTGCGTCGTTCCGATCTCCTTCGCCATGGCTGCGAGTGAGGCGACCAGTTTGTTGTTCTGCTCGAGGTTGGCTCCTTTAAAGCGCGGCAGAAAGGCGCGGAAGTCCCCCCGGCCCGGGACTGTTCCGGCCAGCAAGCCGCGCGATAGAACGCCATACGCGGTAATGCTCATCCCCAGTTCACGCGTCGTTGGAAGAATCTGCCGGTCCGCACTCCGCGTCACCAGCGCATATTCCATCTGCAGATCGACGATCGGATGCACCGCATGGGCGCGACGAATCGTTTCCGCACCTACCTCCGACAGGCCGATATGCTTGACGTATCCCTGCTTGACCAGGTCCGCGATCGCCCCGATGGTATCTTCGATCGGCACTTTCGGATCAAGCCGCGCTGGCCGGTACACATCGATGTAGCTGACACCCAGCCGCTGCAGACTGTAGGCCACAAAATTCTTGACCGCCGCCGGCCGCGCATCATAGCCGCTCCAACCGCCGCGCGGATCGCGCATCGCGCCGAACTTCACGGATAGCAGCACCTTGTCACGCCGCCCCTCGAGTGCGCGGCCAATCAGCATTTCGTTATGGCCCATGCCATAAAAATCGCCAGTATCAAGAAGGTTCACGCCGTGATCGATCGCTTCCTGGATCGTGGCAATGCTCTCAACGTCGTCGCTCAGCCCGTACATACCGGACATGCCCATGCAGCCAAGAGCAATCGGGAAAACATCCACACCACTACTGCCAAGTTTGCGATTTTGCATAGTCACAGGACTCCATTCTTCAACCAATAGAGTAAGCGGCAAAAGCTTCCCTTCGGCAAGCGGAGGCAGGTCATGTTGATGGCATGACGATTGCAGCGGCGCTGCTGTGTGACTTCAATCTGATGCAGCCCTTCGACGAGGAAAGTCGCACTTCGGAGTCAGCCGGTGCAGACTCCCTCGCAATGCAGTCCTAAATCTTTAGTTGACACGATACGCAGCAGTCGCATATTGTCCTAATTCATTAGGAGAAAGAGCCAGTGGGCAAAGCGAAAAAACAGGATCTTACCCGCCTGGAGTTGAAGATCATGCAGGTCATCTGGCGCTGTGGCAGCAGTACCGTCGGCGCCGTGCAGGAACAACTTAAGCCTCCCCTGGCCTACACCACGGTCCAGACCATGCTGAATATCCTGGAGCGCAAGGGAAAATTGAAACGTGAGCTCAGCGGCCGCGCCTACCTCTACACAGCAGCCGTCACGGAAGCAAAAGCGACCGGGCAGGGACTCCGCGACCTGATTGACCGCATGTTTGGCGGGTCTAGTGAGGAGCTCGTGATGAGCCTGCTGAAGAGCCGCCAGATCGATGCGGAAACACTGGCTGACCTCACGAAACGCTTCCACGAGGAAGCCGGCAGATCCAACGCGGAAGCAGGGAAAGAATGAGAACTATCGCCGGGTGGCTTTTACCTTATCTCGTTAACTCGCTGTGGCAGGTGCCGTTACTCTACGCATGCGGATGGCTCGCTGCTCGCATGGTCAGGCCGCTGGCTGTTGCCGCCGAGCATCGCGTGTGGGTCATCACCTGCCTGCTGCAAAGCCTGATCCCAGCATGCCCGCTCATTCCTCTCGATTGGTTCCCGTGGCACAGGCACGCTGATTTGAACCCCGGCAGTGTTTCAGTCTCGATGGGAACGAGCGAAGTCGCAGGCGCTATCCACCTGCCGCCCCGCCTGATGATGTCGCTTGCAGTGATCTACAGTGCCGTCATTCTCTATTTCACTGCTCGTCTGGCGTGGCGTGCCATGCGCCTCATCGGCATGCGCCATCGTGCGAGACCCGTCTTGCTGAATCCAGAAACCCAATCCTCATTACGGCTATGCCTGCAGTGGTTTCGACTTCAGGATGTTTCAGTATCGGAGTCATCGGAAGTCTTCAGTCCGGTTTCGTTCGGCTTCCTGCGCAGGCTTGTGCTGCTTCCGACGGCCATGAGCGGCAGTTTCACAAACGCTGATCTTCGTACCATCCTCGCTCATGAATGCGCGCATATATATCGGTACGATTTTCTGAAGAATTTTCTATACGAGTTACTTGCGCTGCCGGTGAGTTATCACCCCTTCTGCCGGGCTGCGCGGCGCCGAGTGATGGAAACTCGCGAGATCGTGTGCGACGAACTTGCCGCCAACCTTACAGGACGAACGGACTATGCAGGATCGCTGCTGCATCTGGCCGGGCTGCTGCTGCAAAGAACTTCCACCCCAACTACTCCGGCTATCGGCATTTTCGATGCCCGGATATTCGAAAGGAGAATTATGCATTTAACAAGAGAGGCTAACTCAATTCAGAATTGGAAGCGCAGGACGATCACATCGGCCTGCTTTGCTCTGGGCCTGTTCACGTGCGGGTCCGCAATCGCCCTGCGGATCCATGTAGACCCGGTGTCAGCCTCTGTAGATCAAAGCAAGGCAGCGACCTTGGAGCAGCCAGTCAAGATTGCATCCGGCATTATGGCTGGAAACAAGCTGACGGGCGTAAACCCCACCTACCCGGAAGATGCAAAGAAAAAGAAGATACAGGGCAAGGTCGTTCTCTCTGCAGTTATCAACAAGGAAGGACGTGTTGAACAATTGACAATAAAGTCCGGACCCGCAGAACTCGGACCACCATCTGTCGAAGCAGTCCGGCAGTGGATCTACAAGCCCTACATGGTGAATGGCGATCCAGTCGCGGTACAGACCATTGTGAATGTCACTTACTCGCTGGGAAAATAGAGTGGTGGATATCACGAAAAAGGGCTGCAGGAAGACTCCCGCAGCCTATCTTTTTTCGCAGGTTTTAAGCGTAGATACCGCGCTGTTTGATAGTGAATGCAACGCGATCGATTGCCAGCATGTAAGCCGCGATGCGGTTGTTTACGCCATGCGCTTCAGCATAGCGAACCACGTCGTCGAAGCTCTCGGCCAGGATGCTTTCCAGCTGCTCGTTGACGACAGATTCCTTCCAGAAGTATCCCTGGCGATCCTGTACCCACTCGAAATAGGAAGCAGTGACGCCACCGGCATTGGCAAGAATATCCGGAATGATGAACACCTTCTTGTCAGCCAAGATCTCGTCGGCCACAGCTGTTGTGGGACCGTTCGCACCTTCGCAGACGATCTTCGCGCGAATGCGATCTGCATTGCGACTGGTAATCACATTCTCGGTCGCAGCCGGAATAAGAATCTCGCAGTCGGTGGTAATCAGTTCATCCGAATTGGCTGCTTCTGCGCCTTTGAAGCCGAGGATGGTGCCGTTTCGCTGGCGGTATTCCAGCAGCAGGTGGATATCGATGCCATTGGAGTTATACAGACCGCCATCGTACTCGGCGATGCCGATAATCTTGTAGCCCTTCTCCATCATCAACTTGGCAGCGTTGGATCCCACGTTGCCAAAGCCCTGCACGATCACGCGGCAGCCTTCGCGCTGCATGTTGAGATACTTCAGTGCCTCGTCGCACACCACGCCGATGCCGCGACCGGTAGCTTCGCGGCGACCGCGCGATCCACCGATATTCAGCGGCTTGCCGGTCACTACGCTGGTCACGGTCTGGCGCATGTGCATGGAGTAGGTATCCATGATCCAGGCCATCACCTGTTCATTGGTGTTCATGTCCGGGGCGGGAACATCTTTCTCCGGTCCAATAAATTCGATGATGTCCGAGGTGTAGCGGCGCGTCATGCGTTCCAGCTCGCCCAGCGACATCTTTTTGGGATCGCAGATCACGCCGCCCTTGGCTCCGCCAAACGGGATATTGACCACCGCGCATTTCCACGTCATCCAGCTGGCCAGCGCACGCACTTCGTCGAGCGTCACGTCCGGCGCATAGCGAATCCCACCCTTGCCAGGCCCGCGCGCCATGGAATGCTGAACGCGGAAACCAGTGAATACCTCGATCCGGCCATCATCCATGCTTACCGGGATGTGCACGATGATTTCGCGCGTGGGATAGCGAAGGACCTTCCAGATACCTTCGTCGAGGTTCAGCTTCTGTGCGGCAAAGTCAAAACGAGCAGCCTGGGCTTCCCAGGGATTGATCTCCTGCTCAAGGGTGAGTGTCTGCATACAAATTTTCTCCGTTACAGCGTGACAAGTATTGGACCGGGCACGGCAAGGTGACCCGGAATGACCGCACGGACAGGGTGCGGCGAAGACTGCAAGCGTGCATGTCGGGAGGCATCCAGTAAGCCAAAATGGGATTCAACCAAACCTGTCGAGTATAGGCGCTGGGTATAGCGTCGGCAACCCTCGGAACTGCCACTATCGATGTAAGCAGCCCCTACTGAGATGTCAGGAACCTCGCCTGCCAACGGAGAGCAGGTATCCCCTGTTTACAGCGCCACAAGCCGGCAGCTACCTGACAAGCTCACTCCGGCGATACCATGGACCGGCATGTCCTCAACGTTTCAAGCATCCTTTCAAGCGCCTGCGACAGCCATCCAGCCCACCCGTGCCGAGTTTCTGCGTCTGGCTCGCACCCATACCCTCGTTCCCATGGTGCGACGGCTTACTGCGGACCTGGAAACTCCAGTATCGGCCTTCCTGCGTCTCGCCGCTGACGCGCCAGAGTGCTTCCTGCTCGAATCGGTCGAGGGCGGAGAGAAAGTGGGCCGCTACACCTTCATCGGGGTGCGGCCCTACCGCCGCGTGGTTGCGCGCGCAGGCACCCTGGAGATTTATGAAGGCAAGCGGAAGACCACTCAACAGGGCGATATCTTTGAATATCTGAAGAAAGCTCTTGCCGGGCACAAATCCGCCCGTTTCGCCGGACTTCCCCCCTTTACCGCCGGCGCCGTCGGCTTTTTCTCGTACGACGTCGTGCGGCTGATCGAAAAGCTGCCCGAACTGGCCGAAGACGACCTGCACCTGCCGCAGGCCTGCCTCATGTTCTTCGATGATGTACTCGCCTTCGATCACGTCAAGAAGGAGATCCTGCTTATCTCCACGGTCAACACGGCGCAACCCTCCGGAATAGAGGCTTACGCCCTGGGCGAGAAGCGATTGCGCACCCTGGAGCGTCGGCTCTCCCGCGCCCTGCCGAAGGTCAGGAAGAACCGTCCCGCTGCAACCCGACTGGCCATTACCTACCGGACATCGAAGAAAAGGTTCCTCGAAGCCGTCCGCCGGACCAAGCAATACATTGCAGAAGGCGACGTCTTCCAGGCAGTGCTCTCGCAGCGCTTCGAAGTCCAGCCGGGAGCCGACTCCTTCTCCATCTATCGTGCCCTCCGCATCGTCAATCCATCGCCATATATGTACTTCCTTCGCTGCGGCGCCGAAGACAAGGCAGCCCGCAAGCCCGGCCATAAGCCCCGGACCAACACCGCGGCCAAGGCCGCCTTTGAGATCCTCGGCTCCTCCCCGGAATTGCTGGTACGCGTCAGCGGCGCAGTCGCCGGCAAGGGCGGCAAAGTCGAGTACCGTCCCATCGCCGGCACCCGCCCCCGCTCTGCCGACGAAGAAGAAGATCGGCGCATCGGCGAAGACCTGCTCGCCGATGAAAAAGAACGTGCCGAGCACGTCATGCTGGTAGACCTGGGGCGCAACGACGTCGGGCGCGTCTCGGAATACGGCTCGGTCAAGGTCAAAGACTTCATGTTCATTGAGCGCTATTCTCACGTGATGCACCTGGTCAGCGCGATTGAAGGCCGACTGCGCGCCGGCCTTTCAGCAGTCGATGCTTTCCGCAGCTGCTTCCCCGCCGGCACTCTTTCCGGCGCTCCCAAAATCCGGGCCATGGAAATTATCGAAGAGCTTGAGCCTACCCGGCGGGGACTCTACGGCGGCAGCATCCTTTATGCCGACTTCAATGGCAACCTCGATTCCTGCATCGCCATCCGCACCATGCTCGTACAGAACGGGACAGGGTACATCCAGGCCGGCGCCGGAATCGTGGCCGACTCCATTCCTGAAAAAGAGTATGAAGAGTCCATCAACAAGGCCCAGGCCGTCGTCCGCGCTATTTCCCGCGCACGAAGCTGAGAGTCGTTAAAAAGCGCGTGAAGAAAGGGGCGGCACCCCGGGAAGGCGCCCAAGCAATGCGACAATCGAGAGGCTTCATGCCCGGCAGCCTTTACGTCCGGAAGCATCTACGTAGAAATAGGAGAAACACATGGCAGATCTTGACGCGTTAAAGCAGAAATATGCACCCGTAGTTTCGACGATTGAAGAGTTCAGTTCCCTTGGAGCCCAGGTAGAAGACCAGAGCCTGGATGGTGAGAAGCTGCACCTGAAAGCGTCCGTGCCTTCGCAGGTTGTAGCGAATCGCGTGTGGGATTCGATCAAGTCCGTTGATCCCAGCTATGCCGACCTGGCTCATGAGATCACCACCACAGGCGGCGCCGAACAGGCCTATACCGTGGCCGGAGGAGACAATCTTTCGAAAATCAGCAAGCTGTTCTATGGATCGGCAAACCACTACCAGAAAATTGCTGAAGCCAATGGACTGGATGATCCTGACAAGATCAAAGTAGGGCAGGAATTAAAGATTCCTGTTCTCTAAATGCACCTTCGGCAG
>CAZZVA010000158.1:0-7528 GCA_964657345.1 uncultured Acetobacteraceae bacterium
GCTGAATGGCCACAAGCTGTGGATCACGAATGCGCATGAGGCCGGCCTGTTTATCGTCTTCGCGACGGTGGATCGCAGTGCCGGGTACAAGGGGATTACGGCGTTCCTGGTGGAGAAGGGGATGCCCGGATTCAAGCTGGGGAAGAAGGAAGACAAGCTGGGGATTCGGGCTTCGTCGACGTGCGAGCTGATTTTTGAGGATGTGGTGGTGCCGGCGGCGAATGTGATGGGCGAGGTTGGCAAGGGGTACAAGATTGCGATCGAGACGCTGAATGAGGGGCGCATCGGGATTGCGGCGCAGATGCTGGGGCTGGCGCAGGGTGCGTGGACGCATGCGGCGAAGTATGCGCTGGAGCGGAAGCAGTTCGGGAAGCCGATTGCGGAGTTCCAGGGGGTGCAGTTCCGGCTGGCGGAGATGGCGACGGAGATCGAGGCGACGCGGCTGATGGTGTACAACAGTGCCCGGCTGAAGGACGCGAAGATGGACTACGTGAAGGAAGCGGCGATGGCGAAGTATTTTTCGTCGCAGGTGGCGGAGCGGACGGCGAGCCACGCGGTGGAGATCTTTGGCGGGTACGGGTTTGTGAAGGATTATCCGGTGGAGAAGCTGTATCGCGATGCGAAGATCGGCAAGATTTACGAGGGGACTTCGAATATGCAGCTGGCGACGATCGGGAAGATGGTGCTGGCGGAGTTGTAGTGGGTTGTCTTCGTTGACTTGCTATAAGCCGCTGCCTAGACTTCGAGCATGGAACTTCACTTAACGCCCGAGCAGGAAATCCGCCTGGCAACGATTGCGAATCATGCGGGAAAGCCGGTTGAGGAATTACTCGCGGATGCAGCCATTCTGATGGTGAGCAGGAGTGATGCGTTCCTGGCTGCTGTGGACAAGGGTGTTGCGGACGCAGATGGTGGCCGTTTTCTGGAAGAAGCCGAGATGGATGCGCGAGTGGAACAGATGCTGCGGCCTTGATGCGGCTGCGCTGGACTGTTTCGGCTGTTGAAGACCTGGAACACATCCGGGACTATCTGGACTCACACAAGCCTCAGCTGACTCGTTCAACCGTCCTAAGCATTTACGAAGACATCAGGTCTCTTAAGATCCATCCTTATCGAGGCCGGTATGGGCTGCGCGAGGGTACCCGAGAACTGACGTTCCATCCACTGCCCTATGTGGCGGTGTACCGCATCCGCAACGATGCGGTAGAGATCCTGCACATCTATCACGGTGCGCAGAGTCGCTCGTAAAGCGTCACTCCGCCTTTACCGTGGTTGCTTTGTCGTTCACGAAGGTGACGCTGGCTTTCTTGTCGGCGTGGTCGCCGTAGGTGTATTCGACGGTGCGGTTGCCGAGTTCTTTCGATCCTGACTCCTGGATTTGTCCCAGCGACATGGTGGTTTGCATTTCGCTCATGCCGGCTTTGGCTTCGTGGGCGTCGATGGTCTTCCAGACATCCGCGGGCCAGAAGCTGTACAGCTTGTGGGGATCGTCGTAGTAGAGCAGGTCGTCGAAGTAGTAGCGGGACTCGCGTGGCTGCAGGCCTTCGCCGCCTACGGTGCCGAAGGGGGCGGCGTATTCGCCCTTGGCGTCGGGCTTCGTGCCCGGTCCACTTTCCGGGAACGCAAAGATCATGAAGATGTTTTCGTTGCCGCGACCGAGCCGGGTCTTGAAGCTGGCGGGGGTGGCAACTTTCTCAATGCCCTTGACGTCGAGTTCCTGCGCGGCGGGCAGAAAGCCGATCTCGTGTGCGAAGTCGATGTGGCCGGCTTTGTAGGGGAAGTAGTTGAGCTGGTAGCCGGACTGCAGCCAGACGGGTTTGCCCATGAGAGCCTTGGCGGAGGGCACGCTGTCGATGAAGAGCTTGCGCGGGACTACGGTCTCGTCCGCGGTCAGCGCCTTTTTCTCGTAGGCCGGGTGGACGTTGACGGGTGCGTTGCGCTCCTTCTCGGTGTGATAGATCCAGAAGGCGGCGAACAGGATGACGGGCAGGGTCATCAGTCCAACGATCTGCCATGGCTTCATGCGTGGGGCTCCTCGGTGATGCTGTCAGAGTTGGGATGCAGATCTGACGATGAGGATCAGTCGATGGGTTCCTGCGTGGCCTGCAGCAGCTCGGCGGGCATGAGTGAGTCGGCGCTGAGGCGATCGGCTTTGCGGAGGTCTGGAAAGAAGGTTGCCCATAAGCCGGTGACGATGAGGGAGCCGATGCCGCCTGCGACGACGGCGACGACGGGGCCGAGCCACTGGGCGGTGACGCCGCTCTCGAATTCACCGAACTCGTTGGAGGCTCCGAGGAAGAGGGAGTTGACGGCACTGACCCGACCGCGCATCTGCGGGGGTGTGGCGAGCTGGAGGAGAGAACTACGAATAACTACGCTGACCATGTCGGAGGCGCCGATGACGACGAGAGCGGCGAGCGTGAGGGCGATGTGGCGCGACAGGCCGAAGGCGACGGTAGCGGCGCCGAATGCGCCGACGCAGAGGAACATGCGCATACCGGCTTTGCGGCGAATGGGATGGAAGGAGAGCCAGACCGATACGGTCAAGGCTCCGAAGGCGGGTGCGGCGCGGAGGAGTCCGAGTCCGCGAGCGCCGGTGTGGAGGACGGTGTCGGCGAAGATGGGCATGAGGGCGACGGCGCCTCCGAGGAGTACGACGAAGAGGTCCAGCGAGATGGAGCCGAGCAGGAGTTTGGCGTTCCAGACGTAGCGGACGCCTGCGAAAACGGTGCTGAGCGAGGTGGCCTTGGGCTCCATGCGGCCGGGGCGCACGGATAATTGACCGAGCAATAGCAGGAAGCCGATCAGGGTGACGATGGTGAAGAGGAAGACGACTGGCGATCCGGCGAGACGCGGTATGCCCATGGCTGCGAGGGGAAGGGTGAAGAGCAGGCCGCCGACGGCGGGGCCGATGATGTTGGCGAACTGGAAGACGGTGGCGCCCCAGGTGACGGCATTGACGAAATGCTGTTGTGGGACGAGGTGCGGCACCAGTGCGGTGGAGGCGGGGCCGCTGAAGGCTCGTCCGCTGCCGATGAGGAAGAGGACGGTGTAAATGGGCGCGAGGCGATGCATGCCGCTGTAGGCGAACCAGAAGAGCGCGGAGGAGCAGAGGATCTGCATGGTGTAGCAGACCATGACGACGTGGCGGCGGTCGAAACGATCGGCGACCTGGCCGCTGGGGAGCAGGAAGAGGAGTCCCGGGAGAAAGAGGGCGAGGCCGGTGTAGCCGAGGTCGAGTGCGCGGTGAGTGATCTGATACACCTGCCAGGCCACGGCGACCGATTGGGCTTCAGCGCCGGTGATCACCAGGGCGCGGGCCATCTGGTAGAAGCGGAAATCCCGATAGGTAAAGGCGACGGCTCCGGTGCTGGCAGGAGGACATGCAGGTTGAGAGGAGCCGTCGCTCATGTCTCTTAAGGGTATACCGCCAGCTGAGGGTATACAGCCTGGATAAGGGTAAACCGCCGAGGCGAAGTGTAGCGTTGAGGTTGCTGGAGTGGATGCGGCGGGGCGGGGCCCGGCTCTTGTTACGATGAGGCTTGTCGCATCGCGCGCCTAATTCGTCTGCGTCGGTGGAATCTTCGGAGCTGGCCGGCATCGACACGGCACCACTGCCGGCAACGCGTTTCTCGCGGTCGGCGCGTTTTCCGACGCTGGGAAGCATCGGACCGGTGGCTGCTGTTTTCCTGTGCGGACTGTTTGCTTTTCTTGACCTGTATGCGACGCAGCCGCTGCTGCCTTTGCTTGCGCACATCTATCACGCTTCGAAGGCGCAGGTAGGGCTGACGATCAGTGCTTCGACGCTGGGTGTGGCGATTTCGGCACCGCTGCTGGGCATTTTTGCGGAGGGTCTCAGTCGTCGCCGCGTCATCCTGACGTCGCTGTTCGCGCTGGTGGTGCCGACGGTACTGGCATCCACTTCGCACAGCCTGGGCATGCTGATTTTCTGGCGTTTTCTGCAGGGAATCCTGGTGCCCGGCATCTTCGCGATGACCATCACCTACATCACGGAGCAGTGGGGCGCGGACTCGGTGGCACTGGTGATGAGTCTTTACGTCAGTGGCACGGCGCTGGGAGGATTTCTGGGGCGCGTGGTCACTGGTCTCGCGGCGGAACATTTACGCTGGCAGGCCTCGTTTGTGATCCTCGGCAGCCTGACATTTGCGGGTGCGCTTGCCGTGGCCTACTGGCTGCCGCAGGAACGGAAGCCGGTAGCCATGGCAGACGCGGCGGGAAGTTCGGCAAGCCGGCTGGCACCCATGCTGAGTCACCTGGGAAACCGCAAGGTGCTGGCGACGTGCCTGGCGGGCTTCAATGTGTTGTTCTCGCTGGTGGCGATCTTCACGTACGTGACCTTCTACCTGGTGGCGCCGCCGTTTCGTCTGTCGATCAGCGCGGTCAGTTATCTGTTCGTGGTGTACCTGGTCGGCCTGATCGCTACGCCGGCGGCGGGGACGCTGCTGCCGCGCATCGGGCTGAAGACGGGGATGGTGGGGGCCAACCTGCTGTCTTTCAGCGGGGCGGCGTTGACGCTGGTGCCCTCACTGCCTGTGGTGATCTTCGGACTTGGCCTGATGTGTACCGGGGTCTTTATTTCGCAGGCCTGCGCTACCAGCTACCTGCGCGAGGCTACGCCAGCGGGCGGGCGAGCCGCGGCTATCGGGTTATATGTGTGTTGCTACTACATCGGCGGGACGATGGGCGGGGTGATTCCCAGTTATGCGTGGAAGCTGGGGGCATGGCCGGCGTGCGTGGCACTGGTGGCGATCGTGCAATCTATAACAATACTGGTTGCAGTAAGGGAATGGTAGGCGGGCCGGCTCACTTGCCCTGCAGGTAGGCTTTGTAATTGGTATCGATGATGCCCAGGTTGCGCGCCAGGCCGAGCTTGGCTTCATTGAACTGCAGGGTGCTGTTGACCAGCTGCGTTTGTGCCGAGGCCAGCGTCGATTCTGCCTGCACAACGGGCAGGTTATCGGAGACTCCGGCGACGAATCTGTCGTTGGCCTGTTCAACTTCTTTCGTAGTGAGATCTACATTGCTGCGGGCCACCCGAACCAATTCGGTCGCGGTCTGGACATCGAGAAGGCTGTCCCGCAGCTGCTGGTCGATCTGTTCCTTGAGGTTGTCGAACTGAAAGCCAAGCTGGTGCAAGCTGGCATCGGCGACACGGGCATCGCCGCGGAACTGGGCTTCCTTGAAGATGGGAATGCTGAGCGTGCCCATGGCAATGAAGGTGCCGTGATAGAGACCGTGGGTGAGGCCGGTGACGCCATAGTTGCCATTGAAATCGATGGTTGGCAGGCGCTCATACCGGGCGGCTTTGCTGTTGAGCGTTGCTGCCTGGATCTGTTGCTGCAGTCCCTGGTAGTCCTGCCGGCTCTGGTAGGCCTGGCGCTTTGCGGCTTCCGGGGTAATGGCTTCAAGATCGGCGAAGGGAGCGGTGTCAGTGAGCTGAATTTTCTGGTCGATGGGGAGACCGATGCGACGCTTGAGCGCGATCAGTGATTTGTCGTACTGATTCTGGGCGGCGATGACCAATTGCTGCTGAGCCTGGTACTGGACGCGGGCGCGCAGTTCATCGATGCGCGCTACGACCCCGGCCTCGTGCTCGGCGACGGCCTGGTTCAACAGAACCTGGTCTGCCTTGAGGAGTGCCGTCTGATTGTCGATCTGCGAGGCATACGCCAGGCACTGCAGATAGGCATTGCCGACATTGAGCACGACCAGTCCCCGCGAAGACTGGGTGTTGTAGTAGGCGGCTTTCGCGAGCACTTTGGCAGCTTTGTACTTCGTGTAAGCCCCGAGATCGAAGAGGGTCTCGTTGTAGGTCGCCTGAGCCTGTGTGACATCGACGCGAACGATGCTGTTGAAGCCGGCCCCGCCTGCCGGAATGAGACTTGCGAATTGCGGCAGCACTGCAGGAGTGAATCCGAACTGCACCAGGTTGAACTGGTAAACGCCAGTGGTGGCATTTGCCTTGATGGCGGGCAGCAGGGGGTCGAGGGACTCCAGGGTCTGGGCTTCTGCCTGGCGCTGCTGGATACGGGCCTGGGTCAGTGCGTAATTCGTCTTGATACCACGGGCCACTGCGTCATCGAGTGAGAGCTGCAGCACTTCGTCGGTGGCTTTGCCGTCGACGATACTGCCGGCGTAGGGGTCCTGCTCGGCGTTAGCTGCTGCCTGCAGATCGACGCTGCCATTGCCGGACTGGGTCTGCGTGCCTGTGGTCGGGTTATTCGCGGACGTACTGCCTGCCGAATTGGCGGTCGCCGAGGATCCGCTGGTAGTGTCTGATGCCTGGGCGGTTGGACTGCTGGTCTGAGATGATCCGGAGGAAGCGACGGCAGTTGACGATTGCGCACTGACGCTGGCAACGCATACAACGCTGAGGGCGAGCAGGGAAGCGGCCGCAAGCAGCCGGGTACTTTCCATCATGCAGCCATTGCGTCGGGTCACTGTTTCTCCTGCCATATCAATGAATGAGGCTCCTGGCGCGCGGAAGATCCTCAAACGGAATCACGCAGCAATTGGTTAGATCATTGTCTCTCTACCGGGTTGCTTTTTCTTCCTGGCCTGCGGGACCGACGACAACAGGACCGTTGTGCGGCCGGAATTGGTCCAGATTTCGGGTTATCGCGTGAATATAGTTTCCACAAACTTCGATGCTAAGGGCTTCCGTAAGGCCCGGATCGCGGCTAAACCATTGTGATCGAGGGTCTTGCGATGGAGGGCGCAGGGCTCCCCGGGAGGGTTTCTCGATAAGCAACAGGTAGTTGCTGCCGGACATCGTAAATAGGACCCGGTATTTTATCCCTCTGCCAGGTAGACGGCAGGTAAATAGTCACCATGAAGAAGTCCCTTCCAATTCGAGTGCTGGTTGCCGGCGGCTCAACGACCGAACGAGACCAGGTAGAGCGGGCAATTCAACTCGATCAGTCCTTCGCTATCGTTCCGTTGAAGGTGGAGCAGCCTGCCGGTGATGTGGATGCTGATGCGTTGGTGCTGATCCAGGAAGAAGCACCAGAAGCGACAGGTGCCGATGCGATGAGGCCGCCTGTGCTGCCCATCCCGATGGGAGGTACGCCTGCAGTCGTTGTGGCCAGCAAGGATGGGGACCAGGGAAGGCTACCCGGATTATCAGAGCTGCCCCGGGTCCTGCGTCGTGCAGTGCTGAACTCGCAAATTGCAGCTACCGCGCAACAGATGGCCGCTGATGCCCTTCAGGAGCGTGCTGACGCGCCTGCAGAGGAGAATGAAACCTCACAAATGGCAACACGAGCCATGCGTGAAAGCCAGAGACTGGCGGCAATCGGCAAGCTGACTGCCGAGATTGCGCATGAGATCAACAACCCGCTGGAGTCGGTGGGTAACCTGCTGTACCTGGCGATGCGCGAACCTGGTATGCCGGGCAGTGCCTGCGAATATTTGCGCACGGCGGAGCGGGAACTCGCGCGCATCGTGCAGATCAGCAAGCAAACGCTGTCGTTTTCGCGCGAGAGTGCAGAGCCAGTCCCGGTTCGAG
>CAZZVA010000159.1:0-3605 GCA_964657345.1 uncultured Acetobacteraceae bacterium
TCTCCCGATCGTGGAGTACATCCTGGATATTGAATGCAGGAATACGCACCGGCAGATCGCAGTACTGGTGCCGGAGCTGGTGGTGAGCCACTGGTACCAGAATCTGCTGCATAACCATCGGGCGCAGGCGTTGAAAATTTACCTGTTGTTGAAGGGCAATCAGCGAATCGTAGTGATCAACATTCCCTGGTACCTGGAGCCGAAGGGCAAGTAGGTTGCATTCGCCTGCTTGCTGCAGCTCAGGCAACGACCTCGATTCGCCTTCCCAACCAGAAGGTCCGCATGCGGATGAATAGATCGATGGTCAGTTCGCTCAGACTGCGCGCTGGCAGGGTGGGTGTTGCTTCCGTTGCCCGAGCCAGCGCCGGAGGGATGTGTTGGGGGACGGTGCGACTGGTGGGGACGGGTTCGTTCGCAGCCATGACGGGACGCAGTGCGCATTCGCGAACGTAGACCGCCATAGGCTGATGGGCGTCGGCAGCCAGGCTTCGGAGCTGCGAATGCTCCGTAAGCGACAGCCGCAGATTGATTGAGATGGATCGCAGGATGGCTCCTGGCTTGTGGCGCGCCTCCCCTGCTGCCACTGACCTTGCCGGTTGCAGTTTCGATGCGACTGCCAAATCTCGTCCAGGCTTCATGGTAGAGGAAGCCCTGCCGGAAGTTGCTTTTGACTCCTGAATCGGACGTTTCTCGAAGAGGCGTTTGCTGGTTTCGGAGGCAGGTGCTGCCTTTCTCAGGCTCCGCATGAATTCAGTTTTGAAGTCAGGCTCGGCTGTTTTTCGTGTAACGGCGGTGGCTGCCGCGCGGCCGGCTGCGGGACGGCGAGCAGTCTTCTGTGCTGGCTGTGCGGTTCTGGCTGCTGCGGGACGTGCGTCCAGCTTCACAGATGTATTCCGTGGTGCAGCCTTTTTGATCTTGGAGCTGGCCGATCGAACCGGGGCGGCCGCAGCAGCGACCTTCTGCCCGGTGGCAGCCTCTTTGCTACCAGCGGCCTTCTGCACAACCTCCTTACTCCGGCTGGCGGTACTTCCTGCTGGTGCTGTGAGAGGTGGCAAAGCGATGACGGCGCTTGCAGACAAAGCGGAACGGCTGGGAAGCTGGGCTGCCGTGTCTAAAACCAGGGGCGCAGAAGGTTTCTGGGGAGAGAGGAGAGTGGCGAGGTCATGGGTGCCATCGATGCTGAAATCCTGTGCGATGCGCTGGGCCAGGCCCGGTTTTCCGGGGCGACGCAAGCGTTGTGCCGCCAAAGCCTCCTGGTAGGTGACTTCGCGCACGCCCTCGGCAGGAGAGTGCGTCCCTGGCCCGGCTGGCTGGTTCGCAGTCCAGGCCTGGAAGCGGTCCATGACTCCATTGATATTTTCGGTCGGACCGTTCTGTGTACGGGATGGGGGCATGGCGGCAATTTCTCCTGTGCTTCGAAGAAAAGGATAAAAGCGAAGAGGGATGGCGCGCTCAGGATTATGCAGCGTCCTTGCTGGATGGTTCCATTTCGGGATCGAGTTGCGCCAGCAGGCCGTAACGGGAAGTGCGGAAACAGCCGTCAAACGACACCCGGCTCTCTTTATTTCAGGTAGGCACGGACCAGGTCGATCATGTCTTCCGCCAGTTCGCCGGGGGAGGTCGCGGGTTTGGAGGATGGCAGGAGATGAAGGCGGATGTGATCCTCGAGGACCTCCGCCATAAGGCTGTTAATACCGCCGCGCACGTTCGCAAGCAGCATGAGGACATTGGCGCAGTCATCGTCACTACTGAGTGAGCGCTCAATGGCGTCGCATTGGCCTCGGATGCGGCGGATGCGGGCGACGAGCTTCTGTTTTTCCTTGTCAGGTTGCGTCAAGGGCGTGTGTCCATAAAAAATCTTATACCATGAGGGGGTATGATACGTAAGTATTGTTGTGCAAGACATTTTGCGTGGAACTTTTACCCGCTCTTCATGAATATGCGTTGAATGTGAGTTTCACTGGGAGTGAGCTGTTCTGGAGCCTGCGCTCGACGGTGGGGTTCAGAGTGGTTGTGGGGAAGGCTGCCTTCAGCAGCATTGGCCGCCGGGCTGGATCCCGGCCTTGGCAAGAGACGAGTGGACGGGCAGACGGCAGCCGGAGAGATGGCAGACAGCCGCTGAATCAAGGGATATCGGAAGGAACATGACGCAAGGAACCTGGAAGCATTTTTGCCTGCTGCTGGCAGTGGGATTGGCAGGGGTGTGTGGTGCATCGGCACAGAATGCCGCGCCTGCACCAGTGTCTGACGAGCAGCCGACATTCATGAAGAGGCTTTCGGACGAAGGCAGGCACGACCTTGCGAACGAGCGCTGGAATGCGTATGGGCAGTTCACGTACATCTACGGCTGGAAGCAGGCGTTCGACGCGCAGTACACAAATCTGAATGGCAGTATCAATTCGCTGCTGCCCACTCCGGAGCAGAGTTTTACGGGATCGGCTACGGCATACCTGGGTGCGCGGGCGTGGAAGGGTGCGGAGTTTTATTTCGTACCGGAAGTGATCTCGGAAAAGCCGTTGTCGAATTTGAAAGGGCTGGGCGGGGCGGTCCAGGATTTCGAGCTGCAGAAAGGTGGGGCGGAGACGCCGACGCTCTATGTGTCGCGCGTGTACGTGAAGCAGACCGTCGGGCTCGGTGGACAGGCGGTGAAGGAGGAGTCGGGGCCGACACAGTTGGGCAAGACGGAAGACAGCCGGCGGCTGGTGTTTGTAGTCGGCAACTTCAGCATCCTGGATTTTTTCGACAAGAATGCTTTCGATATCGATCCGCGGCAGGGCATTTTCAACCTGTCCTTTCTGACCTATGCGGCGTATGACTTTGCTTCGAATGCGCGCGGCTATTCCTATGGCGGCGTGGCGGAGGGGTATTGGGACAAGTGGGCGCTGCGGTATGGCCGGATCACGCCGCCGCTGCAGCCGAACCAGCTGCAGACCGACTACAGGCTGTTCAAGTACTACGGCGACCAGGTGGAGCTGGAGCACAAGCACGAGGCGCATGGCGGCGGCACGGTGCGGCTGCTGGCATTCCGGAATAACGAGAATATCGGCCGCTTCAGCGATGCGATTGCGGCTTACCGCTCGGACCCCGGTAAAAACGCGGCGGCCTGTACTGCTTTCAACTACGGTTCGAATAATGCGACGGCGCCGGACCTGTGCTGGGTGCGCAAGCCGAATGTGAAGGCGGGTATCGGTGCTTTCGGTGAACAGTATCTTGTTCGGGACATCGGCGTGTTTGCGCGCGGGATGTATGCGGATGGGAAGACAGAAGTGGATGCGTATACATCCACGGACCGTTCTCTGACGCTCGGCGTGCTGGCCAAGGGGTCGACGTGGTCCCGGCCCGGCGATGTAGCGGGCGGCGGGTATAACCTCGGCTGGATCTCATCGACGCATGCCGAGTATCTGAAGATGGGCGGCATCGACGGGTTTGTGGGAGATGGAACGATTCGCGCATCGTCGGAACGGGCGCTGGATGCCTTCTACAGCTTCAATTTCCACCAGGGACTGTGGCTGGCAGGGGATTATCAGCGGATTACGAACCCCGGATTCAATACCGATCGGGGTCCGGTGAATATCCTGAGCGTGAAGATTCATGGAGAGTTTTAG
>CAZZVA010000159.1:3705-7514 GCA_964657345.1 uncultured Acetobacteraceae bacterium
GTGATTGGGCATATACCCTGCCGACACGCTAAGATGCCAACGTTGGCATCTATCGAGGGCATACGCGCATGAGGGTCAGGCACTACCCGGTTTTGTCGTCACATACACGTCCGATCGCGGCTGCGGTTCTGGCTGCTTCTGCATTCTGTGTTCAACCGCTGCACGCACAGTTTTTCAAGGATGTGCCGGCTGGCGTCCAGGAGAATCTGACCAGTAGCGAGCAATCGGTGGTCGAGAAGTTGAGCACGCTCGATTCCCTGCCGGCTGGCGAGTGGCGCTTCCATGCTGGCGATGTGGCGCATGGCGAGACCGTGGGACTGGATGATTCGGGCTGGGAGAAGGTGCAGCCCAAAACGGAGGCGCCGGTGGATGCAGTCTGGTACCGGCGGGAGATCGAAGTGCCGAAGTCGCTGCATGGCTACGACCTGACGGGCGCCAGGATCTCGTTCAAGTTTGAAGCATGGGAGAACGGTCCCATGCCGCAGATTATTTACTTCAATGGCCGCAGGGTCGCGATGGGCGACGACCTGGAGCCGATCGTGTTGTTTGACAGTGCGAAGCCAGGCGACAAGGTGCTGGTGGCGGTGAAGCTGCTGCATACGGTCGAGAAGAAGCGCTTCGACGGGGTGCAGATGAAGGTGGATTTTGCCCAGGGGCGGCCGAATCCGAATGACCTGCGACAGGAGATCATGGCGGCTGCGGTGCTGATTCCTTCGCTGTCGAAGGACCCGGCCGGCGACAAGGCAACCCTCGAGAAGGCTGCAGGCCAGATCGATTTGAAGGCGCTGGATGGGGATGGCGGCAAGAAGAGCCAGGCTGATTTCGATGCTTCGCTGAAGGCGTCTGCTGCGACGCTGGAGGCCTTGAAGCCGATGCTGCAGATGGGTGATTTTCATCTGAGCGGCAATTCGCATATCGACGCCGCATGGCTGTGGCCATGGACCGAGACCGTAGAGGCAGTGCGGCGGACGTTCGGCACGGCCGTGCAGTTGATGAATGAATATCCCACGTACACGTATACGCAGTCGGCGGCGCAATACAACGTGTGGATGTCGGAGAAGTATCCCGACATCAACAACCAGATCAAGCAGAGAATTGCGGAAGGCCGCTGGGAGATTGTGGGCGGCATGTGGATCGAGCCCGACCTGAACATGCCGGATGGCGAGTCGCTGGTGCGGCAGCTGCTGATCGGCAAGCGGACGTACAAGCAGCTGTATGGCGTGGATGTGAAGATCGGGTGGAATCCGGACAGTTTCGGTTACACATGGCAGCTGCCGCAGATATACAAGAAGAGCGGCGTGGATTATTTCGTGACGCAGAAGATGGCGTGGAATGATACGAACCAGCTGCCGCTGAAGGTATTCTGGTGGGAGTCGCCGGATGGCAGCAAGGTGATGGCGTATTTCCCGCATGATTACGCCAATACGTCGCTGAACCCGGTGCGGTTGTCGTCCGACCTGGCGACGGCGCGCAAGTATGCGCCGGGCATGACTTCGATCATGGACTTGTATGGAGTGGGCGATCACGGCGGCGGTCCCACGCGTTCGATTCTCGATGATGGACTGCACTGGATGCAGCCGGACAAGATCGTGCCAAAATCGAGCTACGGGATCACGATGCCGTGGTTTGAGAAGACACGTTCGCAGGTGAGTGCGGAATCGCCGACATGGAACTACCAGACGCTGGCGGCGAATGGTCCGCACCTGGAGCAGCCGACGGCGGGGCAGATCACCATTCCGACCTGGAAGGATGAGCTGTATTTCGAGTACCACCGCGGCGTCTTCACGACCCAGGCAAATCACAAAAAGAACATGCGGGACAGCGAAGAAGAAGTGCTGAATGCCGAAAAGTATTCGTCGCTGGCCTGGCTGGATGGACGGCCGTATCCGCAGACCGAGTTGAATGACGCGTGGAAGAAGGTGCTGTTCAACCAGTTCCATGATCTTGCGGCGGGCTCGGGGATCGGCATCATCTACAAGGACGCACGCAAGGAATACCAGGAAGTAAAGTGGGCGACCGATGAGGCGTCTGCGAAGGCGCTGACGACGCTGCAGGGCGAGGTAAATACGGCGTCCGCGGTGAAGGGCGCGGCGGGTGCGGTGCCAGTGATGATCATGAATCCGCTGGCGTGGGAGCGGTCCGGGCTGGTGACGGTGGATGCGCAGCTGCCGGTCGAGGCCGGTGACGGCGCGACGGTACTGGATGCGCATGACCGCGTGCTGCCTTCGCAGGTGGTGTCGACGGACAAGGCGACGAACACCGTACACCTGCTGGTGGATGCGAAGAGCGTGCCATCGATGGGCTACGAAGTTGTGCACGTGGTGCCGGGCAGGAAGGCGTTTCAGAGCGATCTGAAGGCTGATGGCACGACGCTTGAGAACGCAGCGCTGCGAGTGAAGGTAGATCCGTCGACGGGCTGCATTACCAGCCTGTATGACAAGAAGGCCGGCTTTGAATCGCTGGCGGCAGGGGCGTGCGGCAATGAGTTGCAGGCCTACAAGGACACGCCGAAGGAGTATGACGCGTGGAATATTGATCCCGGGACTTACGATGTTCCGCCGACGCTGTTGACCAAGGCGGATTCGGTGGAGTTGGTAGAAAAGGGACCGATGCGGGCCACGGTGCGGATCACGCGCAACTGGCAGATGTCGAAGTTCGTGCAGGAGATTACGTTGTATGCCGGGTCGGACAAGGTGGATGTGTCGACCGATGTCGACTGGCATGAAACGCATGTCCTGCTGAAGGCGGCATTCCCGCTGGCGGCGTCAAGCAAGATGGCAACGTATGAAATTCCGTACGGCACGATCGAGCGGCCAACGACGCGGGACAACAGCTTTGAGAAGGCGAAGTTCGAAGTGCCGGCGATGCGCTGGGCGGACCTTGGCGATGGCAAGCATGGCTTTTCGCTGATCAATAATTCGAAGTATGGGTATGACGCGAAGGACAACGTGCTGCGGATGACGCTGCTGCGTTCGCCGGCTGCGCCCGACCCTGAGGCTGATCGCGGCCACCAGCACTTCACGTATGCGCTGTATCCGCATGCAGGTGACTGGAAGGAAGCGATGAGCGTCCGACACGGTTACGAATATAACTATGGACTGCAGGCAATGCAGGTGCCGGTGCATCCGGGTGCGGGCGGCCTGGAACACTCATTCGTTTCGATCAAGGGCGACAACGTCGTGCTGACTGCTGTGAAGAAGACTGAAGACGGCGATGGCCTGATTGTGCGGTTCTACGAATGGGCTGGCAAGAGCGGCGATGTGACGTTGACAGTGCCGAAGGGTGCGACGGGCGCGAGCGTCGCGGATATGCAGGAAGTGGCTTCCGGGACTTCGTTGCAGTCTGCTGGCGATAGCAGCTATACGGTGCCGATCAAGCCGTTCGAGATCCAGACAGTGCGGATCGAGTATCATCCGGCAGCGATGGCGAACATGGAGGCGGCAAAATAGGCGGCTTCTTGTTTGAGGTGGAAAGAGGCAGCCATGACGGCTGCCTCTTTTTCTTGGAGGTGCTATGAAATTCTTACGATTGTCGTTCGTGCTTTTCGGCGCTGTCCTGCAGGCGCAGCAGGTGACCGTGACCGCAACGCGCTTGTCGGATCAGCCGCTGCTTTCGCCTTCGCCAGGGAATGCGAGTGCGGGGATTTTCAATCCGGCTGCGGTGAAGGTCGGCAGTAAGACGATCCTGCTGACGCGTGACCAGGACAAGCAGGGAGTGTCGCGGATCGGGTATGCGGAGAGTGCGGATGGGCTGCACTTTACGCATGCGGCGGAGCCGGTGTTGAAGGCGGAGGCGCCGTATGAAGTCGG
>CAZZVA010000160.1:0-7468 GCA_964657345.1 uncultured Acetobacteraceae bacterium
ATGGCTGCCCCGTTCGGCGTGGTGGGAGCGATCGCCATCGAGGCCAGCCCGCTGGCAAGCGACAATGACTGGCTGCTGAATATAGTTGAGCAGAACCCAGTGATGGTAGGAATGATCGGCGACCTGGTTCCGGGATCCGCAGCATACGGGCGCGAACTGGACCGGCTGCAGAAGAATCCGTTGTTCCTGGGAATTCGCTACGGCAATCTGTGGAAGCGAGACCTGCTGGAGGATAAGAAGAAGACTGGATTTATGGACGGCCTGAAAGCACTGGCGCAAGCGAAGCTGGTACTCGAGATAGCCAATCCGGATGCGGATCTTATCGAAGCCGCGCGCCAGGTAGCCGCCGAGGTGCCGGAACTCACAATTGTCATCGACCACCTCCCGCATGCAGTCGAGCCCACGGACAGCGCCATGCTCAAGACATACCACGCAAATCTCGCAGAGCTGGGACATCACTCCAGGGTGTATATCAAGCTCTCTGAAATAGTGACTGCTACGGACGGCAAGCCAGACAAAGACGCAGTCATTTACGCGCGCCGGCTGGATCCCCTGTGGGAGCTGTTCGGACCCGACCGCGTTCTCTTCGGCAGCGATTGGCCGAATAGCGATCACGTCGCCGGCTATGCCGATACCTTCGCCGTGGTCCGGACATATCTTCAAAGCAAAGGAACTGCCGCAAGCCGGAAGTATTTTTCTCGTAATTCTCGGCTTGCCTATCGATGGAAGCCGCGTCGACCCAATCAAAATGTTTAGCTAATTCGGATTCGCAGAGGCTCTTGGCTTGACGCCTGATAACTCGACAGGACCCATCAGCCCTGACTCAGTCAATGGCGAGTCCGCCTTGTAAGGTTTGTAAACCACAAAGGTGTATTTTTGAGCCGCGTCCGGCTGCAGATCTCCAATGATCCGGTTAGGCCACAGGTTTGTGACCTTGATTTCCAGGTGATTTTTCCCTGGCCTGAGAGCCGGCTTGATGTCGGCGGTAAACGGTGGCTTCCAGAGTATGCCGCCGACAGATTTTCCATTCACAGACACTTCGGCAATCTCACGCACGCGGCCTAGATCGAGTTCGATTTGTGGATTCGCAGCAAGCCACTGCGGATCCACATCGAAGTCCTGCGCATACGTAGCCGTGCCGGAGAAATACTTTACGCCCGTCTCCGTCGACTCTGTCCACGACTGCAGCGCAGGTTGGTCAATTTGAGCAGGTGCGCCGAGATCCGGCGGAAAGGTGAGCTTCCAGGCTTGATCCAAAGTAGCTAACTTGGTGCTGGTCGTCGCGGGCTGGGCGTGTGGCTGTGCCTTTGGGCGGAACACCACAAAGACTGAGTCTTCCGGTGTAAGGTGCAGCTTCACCATTGTGCGGCCGCGCTCTACCTTGTAGTCTGCCTCCTCATAGATTCCAGTATCTGGATGCCATATCTCGGGAATGCGGCCGGATACGCGATACGTCGTCTGCACATCCTCGGTTCGGACCTTTTGATTCGCAACGAAATAGATATCGGCTGTGGACGTCTCGCGATGAGCCCAGACAATATCCGCATCCGCCTTCGGCACCGGATAGTCATATGTCGAGGTCACCTGTGGATCTTCGTAGGTAAAGTCCGGCTGCCAACCCTGGTCCGTAAACACATCCTGGATCGTGGAACCCCAATAGATCTTCCCTGTCCCATAGCTATGCGAGCCAGTCAAGCCTCCCGCGGGACCCCAGACCTCCGCAACAAGTTTGCTAAGTGCATCCTGCGAGACATGATCCGTAAGACTCGGCGATGCTGTAACCCGGGGCGCGACGACAATGCCGCCGGCCTTTACCAGCGCAGCGATCTTCTTCACCATCGGCAGTGATAGCGAAGTCATCTCGTCTGGAACGACGAGGACTCGATACTTCATTCCTGTCTTCAATGCCAGTAATTTTCCTGCGATAGCCGACTGGTTCAGCAAAACATCCGAATTTATATAGTCGAAGGAGGAAGTGGCCGGTACTGCCGGCGAGAACTTCTTCCAGTACGGTACGGTGACCGGCGCACCTTCTCCGTAGAAGTAGGCAATATCTTCGACCGGCATCCCTTGCTGCAGCAGGAAGGAGCAGCGGGCGAGATAGCTATTCCAGGCAACCGCCTGCTCTGCCCAGGTAATGTTGCGGGAGTAATGCTGGCCATAGTAGCCGAGCGTGATGCCCGGCTTGTGCTTGTTATCCACAAATGGCTGATGATCTGCAGTATGAAAAACAATGCGGTTGATGCCGCGCGCGAAATTCTGATCAGCAAGCTGCTTGAGGTAGAAGGGAGTCTGCCCCCACCCAGGAATGGTAGGAATCGAAGTAAAAGATTCGGTAGCCGCAATCGGCTTGCCGTAGATATGGGCTGCGGAACTCGCTTCCCGCACATCCGCCTCACGCGTAGGCGTATCGACATCATTGGGCAGCGGCGTCCAGAACTCGCCCATGGGAACACTCACCTGCCCCTTGTTCAATAGCCCATCGCCAGTGGTCGGCATCCCGATGCCCATCGCTTCTGCGTAGAGGCCGATCCCTTGCTTCGCAAGCATCTGCGTCGCGAGTTTGTAATGGTTCTCAGCCAGCAGATCCGAAAGAGTCAGGCGGTAATCCCACAGGAAAGAATCGCTCGCTTCCGAACTGCCGACTATACGTCCAGTAAGTGCCGGCAGGTATGGAACCGGATCGTAGCCGCGACGCTTGCGAAACTCTTCGAGAATATTCTCCGTCCAGTTTTCCTGTCCGGCTTCCCAGCTATCCATAAGAAAGTAGCGAAAGCTCTTACCGTAATAAGGCGACACCGAACCGCCGATCATGCCGGTATATTGCTTCACATAACTTGCAACATGCTCGTGACTCAGCTTATCCACTTCATAGCCGGTAGCTTCCGGCGTAGCCGGGTGATTCTTTTTACCTGTAAGCGAGTAGCCCATGCGCAGGATGACCCATTTACCCTCCGGCACCTGCCAGTCGAGCTTGCCGTCCGGCTTCATCTTGGAAGTCAGGTCGATGACATTGCTGGCATCCACTGCCTCATCGCTGTTGATGCTCGGCGTAGTCGTTTCCTTCGTCGCGATGTAAGTTCCGAAGCTTGCTTTATCTTCAAAGAAGCTGATCCGCGGTGAGTGAAAGACAGCCGCTTCCGCAATACCGTAGTACTTCGGAACACGCATGCCCCGACGCATCTGATCTTCGCTAAACTTCGGTAGCTGCATGGTGACACGGAAGTATCTCGCTTGGACCGGTGCGAATGAAAAGGTCCGCACAGAAAATGTCCGGCCCCATTGCGGAGAACCCGGAAGCACGACTAACTCATTCCAATGCTTGCCGTCATCGCTGTAAGAGAAGTTTCCATTCGGAAACAGTGGCGATCCTCGCAGCACAGGAATGCCCATGCAAAGTGTGAAAGCACGCGCGTTCAACTTCTTTGGGTACTCCCACTGGATCCACGAATCAGTCCCCTCCGAGGTGCTGGCCAGGTTTGCAATGGTGGAATAATCGCCATCCTCCATCGCAGCAGGATCGAAGGAACTGTCACTCGCTGTGATTTTTGGCGTCTGTTGTTTCTCGGAGGCTTCGTTATCAGGAACCCTGTAGGCAATGACCTTGGAGTCAGCATAGAAAGTCTCATCGGGCCCGGGTGCAGGCTTGGGCGGCGGCGTGTACGTCGCCGGTGCTCCTCCAAGATCGGGCGCCATCGGTACTTCCTTCATCTCCAGGCCCTGGTACGGACCGTTGACTTTTGGAGGAGCCGCAAGCTGACTCTTGAAATCGCGCGGCCCATCGACAACTGTCTCGCTCCATACTGCTTTCTTCATCGCTTCTGCGGGCTTCACCCACGGACCGGCAGTCTCGCTCCATCCACCCGATGCGGCCATCGTCATTTCCAGATGCAGCCGATCTGCTTCCGCGGCAGCATGCTTCATCGCGGCCTGCCATTCGGGCGTCATAAAAATGACCGGCTTCATGTAGTGAGCGACCCCGAGATCGCCATCGAACATCTGCATGCCCCCGATGCCCACGCGGTGCATCCACTCAAGATCCGCCGTAATGCCCTCCTGCGTCACATTGCCGCTCATCCAGTGCCACCACACTCGCGGCTTCGCGGCTTCGGGCGGATGCGCAAATCCCGATTCGAGCGAAATCCCTGCACTCGAAGACTGGCTGAATACCATGCCCGGCGCGGGCAGTAAGACTGTGGCGGCGACGATGGCAACAAGCCTGGATCTGAAGGCTGGGGGCATGAGCGAAACTCCTGGAAATTCCGTGCGGCGACGAGCCAAAAACTGAAGCCTGAATAGGTGATTGCGGCTGGTAAACGATTTCAATATCGAAATGCGCCATCGTAATCAGGGTGCCTGCAGACTGTCAACGCGGTATCCTCTGCTTTGCCTCAAGACCTGCCGAAACTTTTCGGAGATTGAGACAGCTTTGGCAGCCGCAGGCGGCAATGTTAAAGTAGAGGCTGCCTGCGGGCGCTTAACTCAGCGGTAGAGTGCCACCTTCACACGGTGGAAGTCGCAGGTTCGAATCCTGCAGCGCCCACCATCAACTGAACAGCTTAGAGGTCTCACTCCGCGACTGTCGCACTAGGTTGACAAAGAACATCAAAAAAGCGGTGTTGCAACCGTGTCGGGAGGACAACAATCGGATGAGTGAACTCAAGAGCGGTGCCGACGTAATCGTTGCCTTGTCTGACATAGATTATGAACAGGGCAAAGTCCATGCAGCAGCCAGGAACGATAAGCGCGAAGTTCTCTACCAGGTCGCAGTAGTCGGGATGGAAGAGATACATTGGTATCCAGAAGCGGTTACATTTGATTTAGATGGTCAGCTTCCAGAATCCGCTTTGCAGGTCGGCTCGCTGGTGATCGTGAAGAACGCAGAACATAGACTATCGTTCTCACGCGGCATCCTCAGGGGCGACGCGGTAAGCGGGACAGGCGAACTCATCTACCGCGTGCAGATCGGGGATTTCACCAGCAAAGACCTGCGATGGTTTGCGGCTAATCGCGTGTTTGCAATCCTGAAAAATGACGGCACGATCGATTCCATTTGACGCTTGTTCAATCGCGCCAATTGAACACGGTGCCCAGCACACCATCTGACCCTTCCGACCAGGATGGCCCGGATCATTGAATTACCTTTTTTGACCAATGACGAATTGGCAGGGTTGCCACGTCGAGCCGCCAGCGAAACCGTTGTTATCTGCGCGAGTGTTCACTTCGACCTTTGCGTGCCGTTATCGTTTTCATCTGGTGCTTCGCCGCGCTTCAAAACGTCGTTCGCGTTGCCCGTGCTGGCCTTTCCTCGCTACAGCCTCCAGGTAGTTCTGGCGAAAGTTGTTGGCTATCGCAAGCGCATGGTGCAATTTTTTCTTCTCCATTGACTCGAGATATGACAACAAACAATCGCTGCCCTGAGTGGACTGGAAGCGTCTGGCCATCTTCATAAGTTCAAGATAGTCGTGCCAGTCGCCGATAGCATCCTTTACCGTGCCAAGCGCCGCGAGTAACTTACCGTCCCGTCCAGGCAGCAATTGCAGCCGGTACCGCACCTTCTTTATCTCGATGCGAAAGGCATGCAGAAGCGTGGCGTCAAGGTTTGGCATGGACCCGAGGCGCTTCATCGTCCAAAGCACACTGGCCTGCATATCGGTGTCGCGCCGCATTGTTTCCCGGGCAGAGAGATGTCGCAATGAATCATCCATGCGCTTCTGCTGTCTTTTCAGACCGCGGCGAGCCACCCGTCGATGCTTCTCAACCAGGCGCACGAGCAACCTGGCCTTGCGGAAGCGCTTTGACTGAATATGCTCGGCCAGCTTCGTAAGTGCGTCGCCGCGCAGATTCTCGGGCAGATGGATTGCGATAGCCGAAAAAACGTCGAGATCGCGCACATCCCCGGCGCCTTTGCGCACCATTTTAAGAAGGCGGAGCAGACGACGGACAGGCTCTTCCTTCTCCAGTCGCAGCGCGGTAAACACTGCTTCCACGCGGCGCGTCGTAGTCCTTAGCTTGTGTACCTGCTCGACTGGGGGATCAGGCGCTATGTTCTTCCAGAGCCTGCGGAGTTCATCAATCTGCAGCAGCGCGACAGCTTGTCCGGTGTTCGACTTGTCTCTCTGCTGCGTTCGTTGAGCCATGAGCGTACGCGATCCAGCTACAGAATAGTGCGACCCGCATCAGGGTTGATGGATCCTTCGACACTATCAGTTCGACGAGCTTCCCTTTGCGCGATCCTGGCACATGAGGAGCTCGTGCAGAATGGCATCCCAAAGCGACAGCCGTGCCTCAAGCGCAGCCTGCGCGGCAGCGGTTGCCTCTTGCCACAACTGCTCATCGGAGCCGCACAGATCCGCCACCATGCGCAGCGACAACGGACCATGATCCTCCCCGTCAATCTCGATATGACGCTGGAGATACCACGCGAATGTATCAAAGCGTCCCGCGTTCTGAGTACTGAGTTCGTCGACGAGGGATCGAAAAATATCCGGGATCAGATCCTCCCGGCCGAAGGTGAAGGCAGCCGCCATCCGGTGCAGGCTCCCTGATTCAATCGTATCGAAGGTGTGGCGCACAAACGCGCGGGGTCCTGTGGGCAGCTTTGCGATCGTCCCCGCCAGGGAGTGCGAGGACAACTCGGAAAGAAAGGAGTAGAACTGCTTCGTGTCTGCCCCGCTCTGCTCCATCGCTTCCAGGTAAAGCTCACAGTGACTGATAGCGCGACCCTGGAAGTAATCTGATTCTTCGCCAAGAACAATCTCGTTGATAAAGCGGCGGCTCTCCGGCATAGGTGTCGGCATCCACGGGATAGACACGCAGGTAAGCCCTGCCTGCAAGGCTTTCAGCAGCGACATAAAATCCCACACTGCAAAGACATGCGCCTGCATAAAAATACGCAGGTGCGCCTCGGTGCGGATACTGCGGTAAAGGGGATGGGAAGCGAGCCGCGCACGCAATGGAGCGATATGCGCTTCGATGGAAGCAGTCGACGACACAACAGTCGCGGAGGAGGCCATTCCCCGATTATCGAATGCTCCATGCATCTGCCAGCAATCCACTTTTCATGAGAGCCACAACTGACAGCAATATGCTGCCTGGCAGAAACACCCTGCGCGGATGCTCATCAACCCTGGTCGGCCCTATTCTCTCCGCACAGCCGATTGGTTACCAGTGGAAGGTACTACTCCGCTCTGACAGTAAGGGAAATGATGCTGGTTTCTTCAGCTTTTCTCGGATCATTCCATCACTGGGCAGCCAATCTGAATTATTGGCTTCGCAGCGACAGTTTCAAGGTCCTATACTCTGTCTGCTTCTCCCCCCTGCCCGGAATCCTGCTCGACCGTGCTGAAGCCTGACGGATGCGATGGCAAGAACACGTCGCCGTTCCTCTCTGTGCCCGGTTTATTCCAAGGTAGGTCCATGAAATCTTTCTGTGCTGCTATCGCCTCACTGCTCCTGTCGCTGGTTC
>CAZZVA010000161.1:0-7390 GCA_964657345.1 uncultured Acetobacteraceae bacterium
CTCTGAAGATCATGCGCGGCCTCTCCGGAGGCTTCTAGCCCCGCACAAAGCTGCCGCGTTTCTCACGTTTCTCCAGCTTCTGCCGATCATGCCAGTGAACGACCAACGGAGGAACATCTTGCCGCATCTCTGGACAATCGTCATGACAACCAGTGCGATGTGCATCGCCTGGACCATCTGCTTCCTCAGCAGTGACGCCTGGCGCAGCTGATAAAATCCGGCTCTGCCGCATAGGCCTCGGGCAAACCTCCAGCCCCTGCTCATTCCGGCAGCGAAGTACCGCCTCTCTCGGACGAAAGATAAGCGGCCTCCACAGTACGCATCGTATCCAGTGTGCTCTCAACACTGGTTGGCATCTCCTTCGTCTCGCCTGCAACAAATCTTTGCAATGATCCCATCGATCCAAGGAAAGCGTCCGGAAACCAGTTGCCGCTGATAGGAATCTCCTGCATCCGGGTCGCATCTTTGGCTGCATACATAAGATAATCCGGCCGCCCCGTCGGATAGTCGAGATTTACACCCATCTGCGCCTTCAATAGCCCGCGCGTTCCTTCCCATTGCACGTAGCTTTGCTGTTCGTCTCTCACCCTCTGGTCATGATTGGTCGAGATCACCGCGCGGGTCCAGTCGCCATAATCCAGGATGATGACACTCTTCGTCGCCGCCAACTCTGCCGTCATAGGATTGCGCACAGTCTTTGCATACACCTGTAGAGGATTGCCGAGCCACGAGCGAATCAGATCCACGTAATGAATACTGTGGTAGAGAATCTCAAGCCGCGGCGCGCTGCGAAGAAAGTCCCACAGCTTCCATGGCATGTAGGTGCTCACCCTTATCTCGATGTCATGCAACTGGCCGATTGCGCCCGCATCGTGCAGCGCCCGCGCCGCCAGCATGGCCGGACTCCATCGCAATTGCAGATTCACGGCTGCCTTCAAATTTTTCTCGTGGCACAGCGCGACTGTGGCCCGCGCTTCTTCGAGTGTTTCACCCATCGGCTTCTGTATCAGGACCGCCGAGCCGTCCGGGATCTGCGGCAATACCCGCAACTGCGCATTCGCAGGCACTGCGAGGTCGTAGACATGCAGCCTCGAGGCATCCATCTTCTGCAACGCAGACTGAAGCGACTCGGCAGCGACAGGGATGCCGAACTCCCTGGCCAGCGCCGCAGCCTTCCCCGGTTCCCGATCGACAATCGCAGCGACCGGGTAACCGGCCTTTCGATACGCGGGCAGATGAGCATCCCGCACAATGCCGCCTGCTCCAATCACGATGATGGGCAGCGGCTGCTTCGGCCGGACGATCGGAGAAGCAGCGATCTCAACCAGCTCGGCGTGGGAATATCCCTTCAATTCATGCATACGCAGCCATCAATTCCCGACAGGATTCACGCGCAGCACGTACGCGTAGTTGCCAGGCAATGTACCGGGCAGCGACACTGTTACACTCTTCCCCTGTTGTTGCCAGTGAAGTGGTGTCTTTACTCCCAGCAGGGTTACCGTCGATCCAGGCTTCAGGCGTAATTCATCCAGATTGATCGAACCAGTCTTCGGCTTTCCCAGCAGGATCGCGTACACATCCTGGCCTTTGGTTGTGAAGCGAATGTCGATGCCTTGGTCTGTCTTGCCTTCCGCCCGGGTCCAGGGACGCGTTCCATAAATCGCCGCGCCATTCTGATGCAGCCACGCGCCCAGCGCCTGTAGCCGCTCCATCTGGACCGGGGGGATCGTACCGTCCGCCTCTGGCCCGACATCCAGCAAAAGATTTCCATTCTTGCTCACGATGTCCGCCAGCAGATAAATGAGTTTGTCCGGCGCAATCGTCTCGGCTTCGCCTTCGGCACGGTTATAGCCGAACGATTGGCCGAGTCCCCGGCACTCCTCCCATTTTTTCGGGCTGATCGCGTGCAGTGTCTGATATTCCGGAGAAACGAAATCAGCATGCTTGATACTGAAGCGGTCATCGACAACGCCATCCGGGGTGGAGTTATAAAACTCCGACTCTATCTCAAGCGGATGACCAGTCCGCGGATAGGCAATATCGTTCCACAGGATAGACGGGTGGTACCGGGCCATCAATTCACGATAGTGCGCATCGACATACTTTCCGTAAGCTTCCGATTGCGGTTGCACCGACTTGTAATCGGCAGCTTTCTCAATTGGACCAGGCACGAACGTCCAGTCGTATCCGCCGGAATAATACAGTCCCATTTTCATCCCGTGCGCCCGCACTGCCGTGGAGACATCCCCGACCAGGTCTCTCGTGGCATGCTGTCGATCCTGCGGCAACTTTGGATTCTTCAAGCCGCTCGGCCACAGCGTAAAGCCTTCATGATGTTTGGTAGTCAGCACAACGTATTTGGCCCCGGCATCGGCAAATGTCTTCGCCCACATACCTGCATCCAGTTTGCTGCTCTCACGATCGAAGATAGGCGCGAAATTGTAGTAGTCGTAATCCGGCCCATAGTGTTCGCGATGGTAGTTCCAGGTAGGCGAGCCCTGAATACGCATGGTGTTGTAGTACCACTCTGCATACGGATTGGCAGTGATGTAATGCTGCGAGTCAAAGTCGTGATCCGGATGAGATACCGGCGCCCATCCCGGCACCGAGTACAGCCCCCAATGAACGAAAATGCCGAGCTTCGCATCCTGGTACCAGTCGGGAAGCGGGTGTGAATCCAAGGATTCAATCGTAGGTTGATAGTGTTTTGGCTGTGCCATCGCAGCCGTCACCGTCAAAACAGCCGCAGCCTGGCAGCACACTGCGCCAAGCAGCATCGACATTACAGTTTGTTTCACGCGGACCTCATCATGGATATCGCAGTATAGCGGAGCCACTCTTCTTCCGCGCGAAGAGCGATGCTCGATCCGCACTTCTGCTGCCAACAGACTGCTTTTCGCAACCATCTGCTAGAGTGCAATGTGCCATGCCGGAGACTCTTCTTCGAAGGCAAAACATGAGGTGAAACGATGACGCGACCCGCCTTGAGACAAACCTGCATCCACGGCAACGCGGTTCTTCAGCTGAAACATGGATGGCGTTCCGCGAAATGGATGGTCATCCTGTGCCTGGTGTTAGCTTTCATCGGTCAGGCTGGTGCGCAGATCCAGAGCCTCGATAGCCTGATCACCCCCCAGGATTACCAGTTGAGGCGCATCTCCAGTTGGGACCGGTCCGGCGCGAATGCCGACGCCGTCACAATCAATCCCGGTGTAACCATCACACTTATGGATCAGGCCGGCCCGGGAATCATTACGCACATATGGTTCACTATTGCCTCGCCCGAGGCTATGCACCTCAAAAAACTGGTGCTCCGCATGTATTGGGATGGTGAGGCAACGCCAAGCGTTGAAGCCCCGGTCGGCGACTTCTTCGGTCTCGGGCTAGGTCAGTATTTCAAATACGAGTCAGCACCACTCTCAGTAGCTTCGGACAAAGCCTTGAATAGCTTCTTTCGGATGCCATTTGCGAAGAAGGCCCGGATCACGATCACTAACGATGGGAAGGACAAGGTTGGTGCCTTTTATTTCAACATCGACTATCGCGCCTATCCTGCGCCCCTCGCGAAAGAGACACTCTATTTCCATGCCCAGTATCGTCAGGCCACACCCAACAAAGGCTGGACCAGCGATTGGACCTCCAACGGCGACCCCGGGATCAACAACAAAAAGAACCTGACCGGGGAAGGAAACTACGTCTGGATGGAAGCAAAAGGTCGCGGACACTTCGTCGGCGTCACTATGTCGGTCCTGCAAAATCAGGATGGCTGGTTTGGAGAAGGGGATGACATGTTTTTCATCGACGGCGAGGCCGCGCCGTCGATCAATGGCACCGGTACGGAGGACTACTTCCTGGGAGCGTGGGATTTCGGCACCCATCCCTTCTCGTATGCAAGCTACGGCGCCCCGGTGACTGGAGACGAATTGGCGGGTGGACGATCCTCTCTCTACCGCTTCCATCTCGACTCGCCCATCCCCTTTACTCAATCCATCAAAGCGACCATTGAGCACGGCCACGCGAACGCGCGGTCAGACAATTTCTTCTCGGTCGCATACTGGTACCAGATTGAGCCGCATTCACCCTTTCCAACCTTGCCCGCTGTCGAAGACCGCCTGCCCAGGCTCTTCCCAACGGGTGGTCCTGGGAATTCCAAAACTCTTCCCTAGCCATCCGCCGACAGGCAGAGTATTTTCGCTTATCGAGAATCGTTTGGGAGGTACTGCGCCATGGCCGTTGTGCGCGTACTTGTGGGAACAAAGAAGGGTGCCTTCATCCTTACCGCGGATGGGAAGCGCGAAGACTGGAAGATCGACGGACCGCTCTTCGGTGGATGGGAGATGTACCACGTGAAGGCTTCTCCGCTGGACCCGGAATGCATCTATGCATCGCAGTCCAGTGGCTGGTTCGGCCAGATACTGCAGCGCTCGGAAGATGGCGGAAAGACCTGGGAGCCTGTCGGCAACAAGTTCCTGTACGACGGCATTCCAGGAACCCACCAGTGGTATGACGGTACGCCGCACCCATGGGAGTTCAAGCGTGTATGGCATCTCGAGCCTTCGCTCTTCGAAGCGGACACCGTCTATGCCGGCGTAGAAGACGCTGCACTCTTTCGTTCTGCCGATCGAGGTCAGACCTGGACCGAGCTGTCCGGACTGCGCGGGCATGGCTCAGGCCCTCACTGGCAGCCCGGCGCCGGCGGCATGTGTCTGCATACCATCGTGCTCGACCCCTCGGATGCACAGCGCATGATCGTCGCCATCTCCGCGGCTGGTGCATTCCGCACCGACGATGCGGGTGAAAGCTGGCGGCCCATCAATCAAGGTCTGCGCTCCGAACATCTGCCTGTGCCCACCGCAGAAGTTGGCCATTGCGTCCATCACATTGCGCGCCACCGCTCCCGGCCAAGTGTCTTGTTCATGCAGAAGCACTGGGATGTGATGCGCAGTGACGACAGCGGCGAAACCTGGCGTGAGATCAGCGGCAATCTACCAACCGACTTCGGTTTCGCCATCGATGTACACGCTCACGATCCGGAGACGATCTATGTGGTCCCCATCAAGAGCGATAGTGAGCACTATCCCGTAGACGGAAAACTGCGCGTCTATCGCAGCCGCACCGGCGGAGAAGAGTGGGAAGCCCTCGGCAACGGTCTTCCACCCAAAGACTGCTACGTAAACGTTTTGCGTGACGCAATGTCGACCGATACCCTCGACGACTGTGGCATCTACTTCGGCACAACCGGCGGCCAGGTCTACATGTCACCTGACGCCGGCGACAACTGGAAGCCCATCGCACGTGATCTGCCCGCGGTCCTCTCCGTAGAGGTGCAGACGCTGCCGTGATTCAACTCGTTCTTCCAGCGCACCTGCGAACACTGGCTAGAATCGATAGCGATCTATGGATCGATGCAGGCACGACGCCAACGATCCGCTCTGCACTGGACAGCCTGGAAGAGCTGTACCCCATGCTTCGCGGAACCATTCGTGACTACCAGGCACAGGAGCGTCGACCTTTCCTGCGCTTTTTTGCATGCGGCCAGGACGTGTCTCACGATCCCGTCGACCGGCCGCTGGCCGAAGAAGTAGCGAGCGGAAGGGAACCCTTGATCATTCTTGCGGCAGTCGCAGGGGGCTTGCCGCAGTAGCCGGTGGCTGACCTTTCTTGATCTTCTCCGGCATTTCAGGCAGCAGTCGAGTGCAAGCGTTTTTGCAGCAATTGCATGACCGCAGCTTCTTCCCTGCGAAGCTCGTTGCGCGCCGCTTCAGCCTCGTGCGCTAATTCGTCATCCACACGTTGCTTGGCTGCATGCAGCATGTCACCGCTCATGTAGCACTCAAAGATCGCAGGATGTACGTAGCATTTCCTGCAGACTGAGGGTGTGTTGCCCAGCCTTGCTGCAACAGATTCAATCGCCCGGACCACATTCTTCTTGGCTTCCTTGTCCGTCTCGAAGCGTTCGAATTCCTGCAGCATCATGCATGCGAGAATCGTGCCTGCCCACGTCCGAAAGTCCTTGGCCGTGAAATCCTGCCCCGAAATTTCGCGCAGGTACTCGTTCACGTCGGACGAGTCAATCGTGTGATGCTGGCCGTCACTGTCCAGGTACTGGAAAAGCTCGTAGCCGGGAATGTCCTGGCACTTGCGGATGATGCTGGCAATGCGGCGATCACTGACCTTGATATCGTGCTTGACACCGCTCTTGCCCGGAAAACTGAACCTGATCGTAGATCCTTTGACTTCAACATGCTTTCCCCGCATGGTTGTCAGACCGTATGACTTGTTCTCTCGTGCATACTCCTCGTTGCCGACCCGCATGAACGTGGTCTCCATCAGTCGCACAATGGTTGCGAGCACTTTAGGACGCGGCAACCCGGCAGTTGCCAGGTCTTCCGCAACACGCTCCCGAATCACAGGCAGGGTTTTTCCGAACAGCAGCATCCGCTCGTACTTGGTTTCGTCGCGTACCTCACGCCATTTCGGATGATAGCGATTCTGCTTTCGCCCTTTCGCATCGCGGCCCGTAGCCTGCAGATGTCCGTTTGGACTCGGACAGATCCAGACATCTTTCCATGCCGGAGGAATGGCAAGTGACTTGATGCGCGCAAGTGTCGGTACATCCCGCAGAGGCGACCCATCGACGGTGATATATCGAAAAGTCTTACCATGCGGCTTGCGTTGGATCCCCGGCTTGTTGTCAGGAATGTAGCGAAGACCCGCAGCCTTTGCGCTCTCCGCAGGGTCCGTGATGATCTCAACCTGCTGTCTTCGCCGTCGCGGAGATGCTGCAGCTTTTAGAACCATGACAGATTCGGATGCAGACCACCTGTCCGTTAGATGGATTGACTCTCACACCGGAATGGACTGGCTTTCATAGGATGAGTTCCCGTCGCTGTGACACGTCGATACGGATGCAGCAACCTACCAGGCACGCGACCAGCTCGGGCCGCTCTTAGTCTCATCCCGGAGTCTCGCATCCACGCCGGCAGTCACTTCGATCAGGCGGCCAAAAAGCCATATCAGATCGGAGAGGCGATTCAAATAAGCGATCACTTCCGGCTCGACCTCGCCGCCGTGTTCGTTGAAGCGGACCACCGTTCTTTCAGCACGCCGACAGACCGTGCGGGCAATCTCATATGCCGCCGATTCCGTATGCGCACCCGGGAGCGACCAGTCCGCAAGTATCCCTTCCGTGGATTCAATCTTATGCACCAGATCTGTCAGCTTTTCCACATCTGCGCCGGTAACGTAGGGCCCGGATTTGCGACTCTCCGGTGGAGTCGACAGTGCAGCTCCTACCCGGAACAGTGTGCGCTGAATGTCCTCGGTCCAGGCAGCGACTTCCTTGTGATGACAGATACTACGGGCAAAGCCGAGAACAGCATTGATCTCA
>CAZZVA010000162.1:0-7368 GCA_964657345.1 uncultured Acetobacteraceae bacterium
GGATACCCCTGCGCCCTGCAGGAGCTCCACGAGGTCCATCAGCTCTTCATAGCCGGGAGTATCGCCCAGCATGTGGGCTTTGTCCCCGATGACCACCGCCGCGCCCTGCGACGGGATGAAGTCCAGCAGGTTGGGCGAGGAGTTGACAAGCCCCAGCAAGGGATTGGACGAACCCGCCATAAATTCAAGGAACCTGGCCTCCATGACCGTGGCCTTGGACTGATAGGAGGCTTCCTCTTCATTCTCGCGGCGACCGATTTCTCCGGTAAGCACCTGGCCGATGAAGACACAGGCCTTGCGCAGCTCGTAAGGAACCAGGCGCGGGGAGAAGTGATGGCAGGCGACGAGGCCCCAGAGTTTGTCACCGTCGAGGATCGATATGGACATGGAGGCGGTGACACCCATATTGCGGAGGTATTCGCAATGGATGGGGGAAACACTGCGCAGGGATGTGAAGCTGAGGTCAGTGGGGCGATGACTGTCGGGATTGATGGCAGGGACGATCGGAACGGGAATGTAGTGGGCGTCGACGATGTTGCGAATGGGGTTCAGGACGTAGAGGCGTCGCGCCTGTTCAGGGATATCACTTGCGGGAAACCAGAGGTCCAGGAAGGGGTCGACGGCTTCAGCTTTGGCTTCGGCGACGACATTGCCTTCATGACTTTCAGCGAAGCGGTAGATCATGACGCGATCGAAGCCGGTCATTTCGCGGATGCCGCGCGCGGCGTCGTTGAGCAGGCCGGCAAGCGTGGAAGCAGCATGGAGGCGCGAAGTGAGCTTGGAAACAGTCTTGTAGAAGTCCAGAAAACGGGGAGCGGTGACGGCCTGGGGCTCGAGCTCGAGAAACGCGAAGCCATCGTGACAGTGGATGAAGCCTTCGAGGTCCCCTCCGTCCTGGTGGTTGACGAGGCCAAGATCGAGGGGATTGCTCTCTGTGGGATCGGTGGAAGAGAGTGCGAATTTTACTTTCTCGATCTGCTCCGCATTGAGAAGGACGGACAGGTGCTGGCCGGCAAGGTGCTCTGCAGGTATACCCAGGAAGAAGTTCGCGTTGTCACTGACCTGCAGGATGCGCAAGTCTGAATCGCGGAGTACGAGCAGCAGGCCGTGAGGTTGAATCGCTCCCGGAATATGGATAGGCTCGCGGGCGCAATTGTCCAGGTTGACGATGGGTTCACTCATGCAGTGGGAGCCTCGGGAAGTGTTTGTAAAGCCAGCTGAAAGGTGTGGAACATGGAGGCGGCAGCAGTGGCGGCCCGTTCGGGATGAACGATGTGCCGATCGAGCAGGAGGGTGAAGTGCTTCCAGGCAGCGCCGGTGTGCTCGCCGATGCCGTAGAAGAAGGCGGAGCCGCTGGCAGAGTCAAGATGGAGTTTCTGCAAAATCTCCCGATAGATGTACTGACCACCTAGGGCGGAGCCTTCGACGACATAGAGGACGCCGAGGAGGGAGTCGAGGTCTGCCATCAGCGGGAGAACGGGCATGCTACGAGCCGTATCCGCGAGGAGAGACGGAAAGGCCGGCGCGGCGAGATCGCGTTCCAGCAGCGGGAGCCGTGGCTGGTAGCTGTAGCCGGCAAGGCGGGCAAGCAGAGAGGCGTGTCGCTGGAGTTCTGTTTCGAAGGCGCGAAAGAGGACGGAGTATCTCTGCAACAGGAGCTGATAGGTGGTGAGGGAGTGGAGAGCGGCTTCCAGAGAAATGGCGGCTTCGACCTGCGCGTGCAGGGGGGCGGTCTGACGGCGCAGGAAGGCCAGAGCCGAGATGCCGGGTTGACATGCGGCAACGTTCAAGAGTGAATCAGTAGACATCCAGCCTGTTCCCGGATCATTTGGACTGTGTCTCGATAGAAAGTCGGGGGGGGAGCCGGATGGGCCACGAGACGGGTGGCCCGAAGGCTTTCGGACTGCATTTCTACTGAAACACGAGCGAGGATACCATTGCGGCCTCGCTTTGTCTGTCAGGATGATGGCGAATCAGCGGTGTTGGAAAACTGTGCTGTGCCATCCACAGGAAACGGTCTTCAGGCGGAAGCGTTCAGGGTACCGGCGGTACCGCCCACGATACCGGAAAGGCGGCCCAGGACTTCGCGGAGTGTTTCTGATTCTGCGTTGAGTTCCTGGGCGACGGCTGCGTTTTCCTCGGCACTGGCAGCGGTATTCTGGGTGACCTGCTGCATCAGGACGATGGCTCGTCCGATCTGCTCAAGCCCCTGCGACTGCTCGCCGCTGCCTACCAGGACTTCGTCCGACATGGTTTTGATGCGGGTGGAGCTATGCACAATCTGCTGCATGGAAGCCACGACTTCATCGACTTTCTGTTTACCGGCGGTGGCGCGGGAGAGAGAGGCCTCGATGAGGGCGGCGGTATCCCGGGCGGCGGCGGTGGAACGCTGGGCGAGGCTGCGAACCTCATCGGCCACGACGGCGAAACCTGCTCCTGCCTGCCCTGCGCGCGCGGCTTCCACCGCGGCATTGAGGGCGAGGACGTTGGTCTGGAAGGCTATCCCATCGATGACCTTGATGATCTTGGAGATTTTGAGGCTGGCGTCGCCGATCTCGTTCATGGACAGGACCATGTCATCCATCTGGCGGCCGGCCTGAGCGAAGAGGGTCTGGGATTGATCGGCGAGACCTGCGACGGAGGCGGAGTTGCTGGAGTTGCGGCGCGACATGGAACTGATCTGCTCACTGGAGGCAGAGGTTTCTTCAAGCGAAGCGGCCTGCTGCGAAGCACCTTCTGCGACGGTCTGGCTGGAGTCCGCCAGTTGCCTGGCGGCGCTGGTGATGTGAGCGGCGCCCTGCGAGATCTCGGCCAGGACTACCACCAGATCCTGGCTGAGCCTGCGGACGATGACCAGGAGAAGGGCACCCATGGCAGAGGCCAGGCTGATACTGATGAAGACGATCCAGTGGCTGGTGGTTTCAAGATGCGCGGCGGTCTTTGTAGCGCTGGCGAGAGTCGAGCGGCCAGCTTTCACCATGCCGAGGATTTGCTCATCCACGCTGCTTACCAGGGGCAGCAGTTTTTCGTTCATCAGCGAATAGGCTTCGCGGGTGCGGCCCTTGCTGGTGAGGTCAAGATACTGTTCCTGCAATGGACGGGTGCGATCGATAGTAGCGAGGATACCGGCCATCTGCCGGCTGCCGTCCGGGCTGAGCAGCGGGGTGACGTCCCGGACCATCTCGTGCAGCCGGACGTAGGCTGCGACCATCTTTTTGCGGTTGGACTCGACACCTGCAGCGTCCTTGCTGGCGTAGGCGAGGGCGGCGCCGCGACTGTCGCTGACACATTCCTGATCGCGTTTGCCGATGGCCTGGATAAGGTCCAGCATGACTGCTGTCCGGCTGACGGCCTGATCCAGTTCCTGACTGAGGCGGCCGAGCGTGGACCAGGCAACGTAGCCCAGGCCAAGGATGAGCAGCAGCAGAATGCCGATACTGCCTCCCAGCTTCTTACCGATCGACATGTGTTTCAAGCGATGCTCTCCTTTTTACTCAATTGCTCATTCACTCAGCAGTCACTCAGCAGTGATAATTCGGACCCGGCGCACGCGATGCGGCGTTAGAGAGTGTATCGGCGGAGCGGAGCGGTGCATGAGAAGGGGACGGCGAGTCACAGAAAGGCGGCGAGGAAGGGCGCGGTTTTGCTGTTGCCCGACGCGGCAATGACCGGGGGAGGGCCCGCGGCGACGATGCGTCCGCCTTCGTCGCCGGCTCCGGGACCCATATCAATGACCCAGTCGCTGGCGGCTATGACCTGCATGTCGTGTTCGATGACGACGACGGTATTGCCGCCGGAGACGAGATTCTGTAGTTGACGCTGGAGACGGTCGACGTCGGACGGGTGAAGACCGGTGGTAGGTTCGTCGAGAACGTAGAGCGAGTCGCCACGCTGAATACGCTGCAGTTCGGTGGCAAGTTTGACGCGCTGGGCTTCGCCGCCGGACAACTCGGTCGCGGGCTGACCGAGACGGAGATAGCCAAGACCGACTTCCTGCAGCACGAGGAGGGAGCGGGCGAGTTGTGGATCGTCTGCAAAGAAGGCGGCGGCAGTGTCGACGGTCATCGCGAGGACGTCGGCGATGTTCCTGTCCCGATAGCGCACTTCGAGTGTCCCGGCATTGAAGCGCGCACCATGGCAGGCGGGGCAGGGGCTGTAGACACTGGGCAGGAAGAGAAGTTCGACGCAGACGAAGCCTTCACCGGCACAGGTTTCGCAGCGGCCTTTCACGACGTTGAACGAAAAGCGGCCTGCGTCGTATTTGCGGGAGCGTGCAACTTTTGTGGCCGCGAAGAGTTTGCGGACATGATCGAAGAGCCCGGTATAGGTGGCCATGTTGGAGCGGGGAGTACGGCCGATGGGTTTCTGATCGACAATGACCAGGCGCCGGATATGTTCCATGCCGGCGGTGACTCGTCCACTGGTGGTCGTGACGGTTTCTTCGAGGCTGTCGGCTTCGTCAGCTTCTGTTTCGATGTGCTGTCCGAGTTGTTCGGCAACCAGATCGACGAGCACCTGGCTGATGAGTGTAGATTTGCCGGAGCCGGAAACACCCGAGACGGAGGTGAAGACGCCGAGGGGAATCCTTGCGTCGAGCTGGTTGAGATTGTTGCGGGTGACATTGCTGAGCTGCAGCCATGCTTTCGGTCGACGACGTTCGGCTTGCACCGGGGTGCCGGTAGCGAAGAGATACTTGCGGGTCTGCGACCCGGCGATGTGTTCGAGGCCGGCAGGCGGTCCGGAGTAAAGTACCTGGCCACCGTGAACACCGGCACCGGGACCTACATCGACGATCCAGTCGGCACGGCGAATGACGTCGAGTTCGTGCTCCACGACAAAGAGTGAATTGCCGGACTGCTTGAGTGCGTCGAGTGCATCGAGAAGTGCGTGTGTATCTGCGGGATGAAGGCCGGCGGATGGCTCATCAAGGACATAGACGACACCGAAGAGGTTGGAGTGCAGTTGGGTCGCGAGGCGCAGGCGCTGGAGTTCTCCTGGGGAGAGGGTGGGGGTGCTGCGATCCAGAGACAAGTAACCGAGGCCGAGGTTGAGCAGGACGGCGAGCCTGGCGGCGATGTCGGTGGTGATGCGCTTGATGACTTCTACCTTTTCGGGATGAGTGCTGTTCGATGTTCCGCCAGTGGTCGCAAAGGGCTGCAGGATAGCGGCGAGACGCTTGAGGGGAAGCCCATTGATTTCGGCGATGTCCAGGCCGGCAAATTGGATGGATAGAGCTTCGGGCCTCAGTCGCCTGCCATGACAGACACTGCATTCTGTCGAGAGCATGAACTGTGAGACCCGCCTCTTCATCATGGCGCTGTGGGTGTTGGCGAATGTACTGAGCACGTGACGCCTGGCGCTGGTGAAAGTGCCCATGTAGCTGGGTTCCAGCTTGCGTTTGAGCGCGTCGCGCGTTTCGCGTGGAGTGAAGCCGGCGTAGACCGGGACCTGGGGCTGGTACTCTGTGAAGAGTATCCAGTCGCGATCTCTTTTGGGGAGATCACGCCATGGGATGTCGATGTTGTAGCCGAGGGAGACGAGGATGTCTCGCTGATTCTGGCCACCCCAGGCAGTAGGCCACGCCGCAATGGCGCGATCACGGATGGTGAGTGAGGGATCAGGCACCATAGATGATTCGGTGACTTCATAGACGCGTCCAAGTCCGTGGCAGCGGGGGCAGGCGCCGTCGGCGGTGTTGGAGGAGAAGGATTCTGCGTAGAGAAGTGGCTGACCTGGCGGGTAATCGCCAGCGCGCGAGTAGAGCATGCGCAGCAGGTTGGAGAGGGTGGTCACGGAACCGACAGAGGAACGGGTGGTGGGTGCGCCGCGCTGCTGTTGCAGGGCGATGGCAGGTGGCAGGCCGGTAATGGAATCAACAGCGGGCACGGCGAGTTGGTGAAAGAGACGTCTGGCATAGGGAGAGACCGATTCGAGATAACGCCGCTGGGCCTCGGCATAGAGCGTGCCGAATGCAAGAGAAGACTTTCCGGAACCGGAGACACCGGTAAAGACGACCAGCGCGTCGCGGGGGATGTCGACATCAATGTTGCGAAGATTATGTTCGCGCGCGCCGCGCACGCTGACGCTGCCGCGCTGGCCTGCATTGTGTTCCACCTGCCGTCCTCCGGGGCATTGGATGCCGTGACGAGGGGACTGGTTGATCGTGCAGGCTTGTCAGCAGTGTGAAGCAGGAAAGCAGCTGGCAGCCAGACGTCCCCGCACTGATTGCTATACTCGCTTCCACGATGAGCAAGCTGGCGATATTTCTCCTCTTTGCGGTGTGTGCTCAGGCCCAGCATCTGCGCGATAGAGAGATTCACGATGCGGATACGCTGGCCTGGTGGCACACCACCGAAGCATTGTCGGGCGATACCATGGAAGGCCGTGACACTGGGTCGGCGGCCTATCTGCGTGCGGCCCAGTATGTCGCTCAACGTTTTCACGAGGCGGGACTGCGGCCGGCCGGGGATGCTGGAACTTTCTTTCAGACAATTAGGCTGCACGAGCTTGCGGTCGTGAACGAGGGTACCGATTTTGCGATTGTTCGTCCGGATGGCCGCGAGATGCCGCTCGAATTTCTGCAGCAGATCACGATTGCGCCAGTCGCGAAGATGCCGGCTATGACAGAAGCCGGCTTAGCGTTTCGCGGCTACTGCGGCAAAGACGCAATGCACGAGGTTGCGAACAGGATCGTGGTCTGCTTCAACTCGATGCGCAACGGTATGCCGACTGGCTCCGAACGCACGGCAAATGCCCGCGCAGGCGGCGCGGTGGGCATTGTCGCGGTAGATGATCCGTATTTCGACATTGAGCCGCCGCGATGGCCAGCCGCGTATGCGCGGAATGTCGCCCTGGACGGCAATGTCAACGATGACGGCAGGCCGCTGCTGACAATGCGATTACGTTCCGATGCACTGGCAGGTCTGATAGAGGGTTCAGGGCACGATGCGGCAGCGATCCTGGCTGCCGGCGGTCGCAAGGAAACGCTGCCGTCGTTTGACATTCCTTCGCAACTGCGGGCACGGGTGCATGTGACCGAAAAGTCTTATTCATCGCCGAATGTGCTCGCGGTACTGCCGGGAAGTGATGCACGCTTGAAGGACGAGTATGTGGTGGTGGCAGCACATCTGGATGGATATGGGTATGGAACAGTAGTAGCCGGAGATTCGTTGTACAACGGGGCTCTGGACGATGCCGCGTACGTAGCGTTGCTGATCCAGTTTGCGGACAACCTGAAGCGAGAGCATCGAGCATTGAAGCGATCGGTGCTGTTCTGTGCGTTTACGGGTGAGGAGAAGGGATTGCTGGGATCGACTTATTTTGTGAAGCATCCCACGGTGCCGAAGAAGGACCTGGTGGCAGACATCA
>CAZZVA010000163.1:0-7316 GCA_964657345.1 uncultured Acetobacteraceae bacterium
ATGTACCGGGACAAAGTGTCCGGACGGGAGGCGCAATCAGTGTTGCCTCATTCGACCTGGTGGCAGTGCAGACCGAGATCACCAACGAAGTGTTCAGTGCGTTGCAGGGCATCGGCAGCGGGCTGGTAGTGCAGCCGGCGCAGGCTGGTGAACGGGCCGCCCGCGCTGCGTCCATGGCGGAGCAGTCGTCGGAAGAGTACCTGCAGGCGCGGGCGATGCTTTCTTCTTTTATGTCACGCACCGGCCTTCGCGCGGATCTCGATCGGGCACTCGAAAAGTTCGAGAGCGTGGTCTCGCGGGATGCGAATTTTGCCCTGGGGTGGAGTGGGCTTGGCATCACGCATCTGCAATATGTACGGCATGGATTTGGCGGACAGATGCACTTGATGAATGCCAGGCGGGCGTTTGATCGCGCCCTGGAAATCGACCCGGGTTCGAGCGAAGCCAATCTCTATCGCGTCTACCTGCTGCTGTCGCGAGGGGAGAAGGAGAGTGCGCGCCACGGTGTCGAGAACCTGCTGCAAACTGCCGACAATGACTGGAACGTTCACCAGATGGCGGGTGTCACGCTTCGCCTGGATGGGATGTATGAAGAGGCGCTGGTCCAATTCAATCGCTCACTGCAGTTGAATCCGTCGAATGCGGCGATCACGTATAACCATCGCGCGCGCGTGTACCAGTACCAGAATCAGCTTGAGCTGGCGGAAGACGAATTGCAGAAGGGTCTGACGCTGGAGCCACGGCATCCATTGCTGCGCACCTCGATGGCGTATCAGAACATGCGCAAGGGCGAGATTGAGAAAGCAGTCGAGATTCTGGAAACGGTGATCCGCGATGATGAGCGGATGCGACTCGCCTTTCCGACGCTGGCCCTGTGTTATCTGCAGATCGGGCAGCGATCGCGGGCACAGTCGCTAATTGAAGAGGAATCGCTGGCGGCGGCCGAGGCGGACAGCGAAATGGCCTATCGGCTGGCGACTTATTTTGCCGTTGAAGGCGATGAGAGCGAAGCGCTGCACTGGCTGCGGCGCGCCATTTATCTGGGCAATGAGAATTATCCGTGGTTCTCGAAAAACCCGGCGTGGAACCGTTTGAAGGAGCATGCCGATTTTGAGAGGATTCTCGAAGACCTGAAGCGCAGCTTCCGCAGAAACCAGAAGACCTGGAAGCGGCTGCTGGAGCGGGTGCCGCAGGGCCGGTGAGATCGCCAGGACAAATAGCAAGAGCGAAGCCGAAGCCTCGCTCTTGCTATCTACAGACCTGCTGAGAGGATCTAGTTCACAACTTGCGGCTCGACATAGGCCGAGCTCGGGACGGCATGCGTCGTTGGGCCGGTGTTGGTGGACATTGCTGGAGCTGCCGCGCTGGAAGGAGTGAGTTCGAGCGCGCTGCTCAGGCCGAAGGTCACCTGCGATCCGGCGGGGAGCACGGCTGCATTGCGTTCGCGCAGCCAGTGCACGGTCATGACACCGGCGCCGATTGCACCGCCGACGCCTGCGCCGACTGGTCCGGCCACCACTGCTCCAAGCACTGCGCCGCTGCCGGCGGAGAGGCCGTATTCGGCTGCTGTGCGGCCCGCATGGTCGCGATTGATGACGTAGCCTTCTGAGTCTGTCTTCGTATTGGATCCGGCTGTCTGCGTCACGATGCCGCGGAAGCGATAATGCGTGCTGTCAGGAAGGACGACTTCATCCGGAGTGAGCCGAATGGTGGACTGACCACCGATGCGCCGGCCTGCGCTGACGTCGGTGACACGGCCATGAATGTAGGAGCCTGCAGGGATGACGGTGCGACCCATGTGGACGATGTCGAGGGTGAGCTGTGCTGTGAAGGGAGTTCCGGGCGTTACGGTATCTGCCGAGATTTCTTCGACGAGCCGCGCATGGAACGGGGTGCCTTCCGGCAACTGGTTCGGAGATTGCGGCACGGATGTAACGATGTCCGCGTCAGGATTGTAGACATGAGACTTCAAAACAGGCTGGGCCGCCGTGCGTACAGGCGCGGCGCTTTCGTCCGGTACGGGGACTTCCACGATGCCTGCATCGGGATTGGTGGATGCAGCGGACGCTTTCGGAGCAGCTGGTGCCGGCTGTGGCTGAGTCGCCGGCGCGTCGCTCTCGGGATTGGCGAGGATCGGTTCCTCGGCAGGCTTCGCAACGCCCTGGCTGGGACTGCCGTAGGCACTGGGCTTGGCGGTCTGTGTGGATTGGGCGCCGATGGCACCGACTGAAAGTATGGCGGCTGCGGCTAATGTGACTTGTCTGATCATGCTGCTCACTCCAAGGGGGAAAACACCCTTCAGGCTTGAGCTTAGAACAAGTTGGGCACCGGTTGTAAAGCACTGCCGGGCGGTAACCGTGAAGGTAAACGGCCCTTCGCGCTGCGGGTAACAGTATTCGGCAGGCGACTGTAAACCTGATTCATCAAGAGCCGGTACGAATTTTGTTAGACTTCGTGTGACGCGTGCTGGAGATTTCACTTCGGCCAGAGACAAGCGAAACTGGAATGGGCAACTTTATCAGCAGTATCGAGGGAGCGACCGGCGAGGAGATTGCGGTCGATCGGCGACCCAAATTAAAAGATCGTTTAGATCACCACATAGCAAGGAGCAGCATGACAGAAATAGCGCAGATACGCGCGCGTGAGATCCTCGATTCGCGCGGCAATCCCACGGTGGAAGCAGATGTAATCCTGGCGGACGGATCGATAGGCAGGGCGGCAGTACCAAGTGGTGCGTCCACTGGTGAGCATGAAGCCGTGGAACTGCGAGACGGCGACAAGGCCTACTACCTGGGCAAAGGCGTACTGCAGGCAGTGGAGAACGTTGAGAGTGTGCTGGCGCCCGAGCTGACAGGCATGGATGCGAGCAACCAGCGCCTGATCGACGCAACCATGATTGCGCTGGATGGTTCAGACAACAAAAGCCGCATCGGCGCCAATGCCATTCTTGCCGTATCGATGGCATGTGCCCGCGCGAGTGCGATTGCGCTCAAGATGCCGCTGTACCGGTATCTCGGTGGCGCGAATGCATCGCTCCTTCCAACTCCGATGATGAACATCATCAACGGGGGCGCGCATGCTGACAACAATGTGGACTTCCAGGAATTCATGATCATGCCGATCGGCGCAGAACGGTTCAGCGATGCGCTGCGCTGGGGCGCGGAGGTGTTCCACACGCTGAAGGGTGTGCTGAAGAAGAAGGGCTATAACACGGCAGTAGGCGATGAAGGTGGGTTTGCGCCATCGCTGAAGTCGAACGTGGAAGCGATAGAAGTGATTCTCGAAGCGATTGAAGCCGCAGGCTACAAAGCGGGTGAGGACATTGCGCTGGCTCTGGATCCGGCAGCGAGCGAGTTCTTCAACAAGGAAACCGGCCGCTACGTCTTCAAGAAGTCGGACAAGACGGAGAAGACGAGCGAGGAGATGGCCCGCTACTGGGAAAGCTGGGTGCGGCAGTATCCCATTATCTCCATTGAGGACGGCCTTGCCGAAGATGACTGGACGGGCTGGCGGTTCATGACCGAGATCCTGGGAGAACAGATTCAACTTGTGGGCGATGATTTATTTGTAACCAATACTGAGCGTCTTCAGCGTGGTATCGAGGAAGGCGTCGCGAATTCCATCCTGATCAAGGTCAACCAGATTGGAACCATCAGCGAGACTTTCGAGGCGATTGAGCTTGGACGACGCTATGGCTATACGTCGATTCTTTCGCACCGCAGCGGCGAGACAGAAGACACCTTCATTGCGGATCTTGCAGTCGCCACCGGCGCGGGCCAGATCAAGACGGGATCGATTTCGCGCACGGATCGGATTGCAAAATATAACCAATTGCTGCGCATCGAGGAAGAACTGGGCCAGACGGCAGAGTTCCTCGGCGGCGAATCCATCAACTACGGCGACTAATATCAATTCGCAGGTGGGAAAGCCGCTGCAGGTCTACCGCGCAGCGGCTTTCGCTTTGGCGACAAGTCTCTGCGGCCATTGGGGATCCATGAAGGGTCGCTCGAAGAAGAGGAAGAGATGTGCGCTGAAGAAGAGAATGAGGGGCATCAGTATCAGGCACTGAATGGCGAGATTCGCCAGAGTATCGTCGCCGACTAGCAGATGCTTGGTCACCTTGAAGAAAATGGCAATCAGGAAGAAGTGCCAAAGATAGATGGTGTAGCACATGCCACCGATCAGGGTGGGAGCTTCCATGCGGAAGAAGCGACGCAGGCAGATGCCGCGGAACGCCCCGATGAAGCCGATGAAGAGCAGTATCGGTAAAAGCGCAGCATCCCAAGAAACATTCTCGTAGAGGTAGATCATCCAGCAACAGAGGCCGGCCGCATCCCAGGCAAGGCTTGGCTTCCATCGTGGTATCAGCGTCAGGTAGAGATCACTCAGCAGCATCCCGGTGAGAAAGAATTGCAGGTAGAAGAAAACGCTGTTGTAGATCCATGCTTCGGGGTTTCCCCAGAAGTCTTTGCGCACTGCGATCAACTCCCATGCCACGAATGCCGCGGCAGCCACGACGAAGCTGCCACGTCGCAGTGACGCAGGGCGAAGGCGATAGACCAACGCCAGGATCGGAACGATAAGATAGAACTGGATTTCGATTTCAAGTGTCCACGTGACTCCATTGATCGAGCTGACGCGTTGGTAGATCAGCTCGTGAATGTACAGCGCGGTAGCCAGAAAGTGTGCGACCAGTTCGGAAGACGTCTTGTACTCATGGATCATGATGGCAGCGGCAAGGACGACCAGATTGCAAAGGTACGGTGGTTCCAGGCGAGTCAGCCGTCGCAGAAAATAGTCGGCAATGGAAACTTGTTTTTCCCCGAGCAGGGAGTGACGTGCGAACGGCAGTCCGAGCATGAAGCCGCTGATGACGAAGAATAGCTCGACGCCGCGGCTTCCATTGGAGATTAACCTCAGAAGCGGCGCATACCAGTTGCGAATGGTCAGGAACTGGTCAGCTTTCAAGAGGAGTTGCTGATCGAGGTGATAGAGAACGACCGCAAATATAGCGATGAAGCGGAGGCCGTCTATTTCCGGAATCCATTGACCACCACTGGTGATGCGACGGAGGCGCGTGAAAAGAGGCTGCATACAGAGGTTGGCCATGCCATCGATGGGACTCTTAATTTAACATCTTCGAGATAACTGATCCTGCGGGCGATCGTCGTCTAAGGCAAGTTTTGCACGAACGATTGTCAGATACTTATCGGGAAATCGAAGTATACGGATGGGATGGACGGAATGAAGCAACCCCTCATACTCACTATTCTGGATGGCTGGGGCTACCGGGCCGAGCGTTTTGCCAATGCGATTGCGCAGGCCCGCAAACCCACCTATGACAAGCTGCTGGCACAGTTTCCGAATACGCTGATCCATGCTTCCGACCATTTCGTCGGTCTGCCTGACGGACAGATGGGCAACAGCGAAGTGGGCCATTTGAATATCGGCGCCGGCCGCGTGGTGCAGATGGACATTACGCGGATCGATGCAATGATCGCGAATGGTGAATTTTTCCGTGACCCTGTCATTGCAGAGGCAATGAGCCTGGCACGCCAGGGGTCGCGACAGCTGCATCTGCTCGGCCTGGTCTCTGACGGCGGCGTGCATGCGCAACAGGCGCACCTGCATGCCTTGTTGAAGGCAGCCAGGCTGAGTGGTGTGGAGCGAGTGTTTGTGCATGCTTTTCTGGATGGGCGGGATACTTTGCCGACCAGTGGCGCGGGCTATCTCGAGAAGCTGCTGAAGGAAATGAAAGAACTTGGTGTGGGCAAGCTGGCCACTGTGAGCGGCCGCTACTATGCCATGGACCGCGACCGGCGATGGGAACGCGAACGCCTGACCTTCGATGCGATGGTGAAAGGAAACGCGACTGGCGGTGCTTATCGCGATGCGGTCGCGCGTGTGAAGGAGAGCTACAACAATGGCATAGATGATGAGTTCATGGTGCCGTTTGTTGTTGTGGACGAGAACGATCTGCCGCTCACCCATGTGAAAGATGATGACGTCTGCATATGTTTCAACTATCGTGCGGACCGCGCTCGGCAGATTACGCGTGTGCTTGCGCGCAGCAGCGGGCTGACTGCTCAGGAAGGCCGCGATCTTCCGGGGGCTGATGATCTTGACCGGGAGATTCCGCGCGCTGAAGTACCGAGGGGTCTTCACTATGTCTGCATGACACAGTATGACAAGCAATTTACGATGCCGGTGGTGATCCATCCGCAGTCGATGGATAATCTGCTTGCCAATCTCCTGGCACAGGCAAAGTTTCGAAACCTGCGGGTGGCGGAGACAGAGAAATATGCGCATGTAACATACTTCTTCAACGGCGGTATTGAGAAAGAGTTTGGCGGGGAAGAGCGGCAACTGGTGGCATCGCAGAAGGTCGCGACCTACGACCTCGCGCCGGAGATGTCGGCGCATGGCATTGCGGATGTCGTGATCAAGGCCGTGGAGGATGCGGCGTTCGATCTCGTCGTCGTCAATTTTGCCAATGCCGACATGGTGGGCCATTCGGGCAAACTGGAGCCGACGATCAAGGGCGTTGAAACGATCGATGCCTGTCTGGGTCGCGTGTACCAGGCTTTGCAGCAGAAGGGCGGCCGCATGCTCATCACGGCCGATCATGGAAATGCCGAGATGCTGGTGGATCCCGGTGCTGGTGGTCCGCACACCTCACACACTACCAATCCGGTTCCGCTGATCCTGGTCAGTGAAGATGCGCAGCAGTACCGTCTGCGTTCCGACGGGTCACTGCGGGATATTTCGCCGACGATCCTTGCTATGCTCGGCATCGATCAGCCAAAGGAGATGAGCGGAAGCGATCTGCGCGTTCGGCTGGACACACAGTCACTTCAGGCGAACTGACGAACCAGGGTCTGCTTCCATTGTTTTGAGAAGAGCCCCTTCCTCGTGAGGTACTCTTCCATGCGGATCAATGGATCGTCCGATGCGTCTTCTATTTGAGAGGGATGACTAGCCCCATCCACTTCAAAGGGGGTGCTGACGATGAGTGTGGCGCCAGTGCCGTTACGAGCCCGCGCTATTGCTTCGAAGCTGACGCGGTACATGGCGACGACATCGGCAGCGTCGACGGGAATCATCATGACGCCGGCAATGTTCGCGCTTTCCGTTATGGTGGCCAGTGCTGTCTGCCACTCCGTCGACGTCTTCGGCGCAGGGCGTAGTACGAGAAGGATCGGCAGATGGTGCAGACCTGCGAGATGTAAAGCTTCGTTCCATGAACTGATGGACCCAGGATCGGCATCGCCGAAGCTGACAACGACGCTGTCGGTGTTGTGATGTTTGTTCCCAAG
>CAZZVA010000164.1:0-7285 GCA_964657345.1 uncultured Acetobacteraceae bacterium
GATCGGCCGGCATGCCGGACCGCACTCGGTGCTGGAAGGAATGAAGCCGGCGCCACAATCACAAACGACGAAGCCTGCAAAATAAACGATCGCATTTCCCCGGTTTCGAGAGGCGGCCGACATTGAGTTGGCTGCCTTTTCACTTTGCGCTGGGGTGTGCGAGAGGCGGCGCGTCCAAAGAAAAGCTGTCCTTCTTCTCCAATCCAGACTGAGGGGCGGTGGGATCGATGACTCGGTACATGGTTGCGTCAACATGAGGGCCCTTGAAGTCGAACAGGACATAGTGGAAGTTCGGGAAGGAAGGATCGTGGTAAAGATCATCCGGACCAGCCATGTAGACCGGGTAGGGCTTGGCTCCGCCCCCGCCGCTGATCACGTACGCGATCCCTTTCCGATCGAAGCGCTCGTAGTTGTGAATATGCCCGCTCACTACGATGATCTTGGCATGCATGGATGCTGCGCGCTCCTCAAGATAGGTTCTGAGCTTGACCAGGTCCGGACTGGGAATGTTCGCGATGAATTCGCTCTGGACATCTGCAACGAGAGGCACATGCACATTGATCAGCACGAAGTCGGCCTGGGCCGGCAGGTGATCGAGCTGTGCTTTCAACCACTCGGCCTGGTAGCCTGTGGGCCAGATCGGCTCGGTGGAGTTGAGCGTGATGAGGTAGACATTTCCGAGAAGAACTGAATACACGTGATAGCCGAGGAGATGCGGGAAGGCGTCAAAGTAGTGCCGGTAGCCTTCTGCGGCGCCGGGGATAAGTTCGTGATTGCCGACCGTGGGGTAGACCCTCAGATGTTGCCGGCGCCAGGAAGCAGCCTCCTCATCAAAGACCTTCCAATCAGCAGCATCGCTGCCGCGGAATGGAATATCTCCAGTGACGACAAGGGCGTCAGGTCGTTCCGCGGCCACCTTTTGCGCCAGCCAGCGACGGACACCGGGCCAAGTGTCGGTTGTATTCGCCGGATTGGTGAATCGCATATCCCCGTAGACCAGGATGCGGATGTTCTGGCCCGCTCTCAGCTCCTTGACGACAAAGGATGGTACGTCAGGATTCGCAGAGGTGAGTTGTTGCGCGTCCATGCGATCGCTTCCTGTGAAGTTCCCGGCAGTGAGTGCCAGAAACATAGCTGCAAGAGCCAGGCGCCGAAATGGGAACTGGGAGAACCGGGCTGGAAGATTCACAGGTTACAGGGCTGCTCAGGATGAGGAGCGGATGATGGCCGGGAGTCGCGGTGATCGTAGCCGCCACCGACGAAATGTACCAATTCCAGCTTATCGGCTTCCGAGAGGATTGCGAGCTGCCATTGAGAGCGAGGAACGATTGAGCCGTTTTGCTCGATGGCGACGCGATCGCCTTTTAATTGAAGTTCATGGACCAATTGATCCAGGGTGGAACCTGACGCCAGGGCCGCGAAGTCGCGAGGCTGCCCGTTGATGATGAGACGCATACGGAAGCCTAACATTGTTCTTTCGTCTGCCGGCTCGAAGGGCGGACGGAAAAATCAGACAGGCCGGCGCCTATCCTTGCCTTGGAAGAGAGACGTCAAGGCGTTTCTACGTCTCTCGATTACCGGGCAGGAGACGTAGACCTGATACTTCGCTTCCATCAGAATAAGCAGGGCGTAGACGTCCGGCTGGGTAGGATCGAGAGTGCTGATCTTGCCGCCGGGGAGTTCGCGGGAATCTGCCAGGTACTCCATAGAATGCGTAAGAACCTGCGTGGCGTCGCATGCATCCTGGGTGAGCCGACGCGGCCGTCGATCTACCATGACTGGTATCTGGCGATGAAAGACGATTCTGCTTCCCGAAAGGGGCTTTTCGTCCAGCTCTACTCCGTGGAGAGGATCTAAGGTTGCGAGGTCGTCCATAGAGTACTCATCGGGCAAAAGACGAGAATGCTTTAGGCAGGGGTCGGCATAGCTGTTCCCCAGGCCCCTTCCGGGCGATTTGCCTTGGGTACGGTATTTTCAAAACTCCTGAAAAAGCTGAGGTTGTTTGATGACCCATATCGATCTGCACCTTGACTGTCAGGACGCATGAACTCTAGAGTTAAGGTGTTACCGGGGAAACAGAATACTTGATGCCGACTCCCACCTACTTCTGGAACTATCTTCCCCTTCTGATGCAGATCGTTGTCGCTCTTGGCATGGGCTGCAGCATGGTCCTGATGTCCTCCAGAATTGGCAAGCACAAGAAGTCTCGCGCCAAGCTGGAGTCCTACGAGTGCGGGATCGTTGCTGAGGGAGATGCGCGCGGCCGCTTTTCGGTTCGCTTTTACATGGTCGCCATGCTGTTCATCCTGTTTGATGTTGAGGCTGTCTTCATGCTGCCATGGGCAGTGATCTACAGGCAGCTTCCGGGACTGGTTGGCGGTTCGAAGATGTTCGGCTTCTGGGAGATGCTGGTTTATCTCGGCTTCGTCTTTGTGGGATTGTTCTACGTCGTCAAAAAGGGAGTTCTCGACTGGTCCGATGACAGGGGCGATCTATAAATGTCAAATGCCGCCGATGCCGTTCTGCTGATGGGCGTGGAAGCCGTGGCCGAGGCTCTCCCTTCGAATCCAGCAATCAGCATGCTGCGTTCCTCGTTGCCGGAGGCGCTTACGGATGCTCGCTTTGACCGAGGCGAAGTTACTTTAACGATTGCCCGCGACTCCATACGCGAAGCAGCCTCAATCGTGAAGCAGGCGGGATACAACTTTCTTGAAGATGTCACCTGCGTGGACTGGTCACCTGCCGAACCTCGCTTCCAGGTGACGTATCACATCCTTTCCCATTCCTTGAGACAGCGCATCCGGTTGATCGTGATGGTTGAAAGTGTGGATCTGGAAGTGGCAACTATTGTTCCGGTCTGGCCTTCAGCAAATTTTTATGAACGAGAAGTTTTTGATTTGTTTGGCGTACGATTCGGCGGTCATCCTAACCTTCGTCGCATCATGATGCCGGATGAGTGGGACGGATTCCCGCTGCGGAAGGATTATCCGGTAGAAGGTTATCGGTAACCGAATCACTCTGCATCGTGCAGACGATTCCATTCTTAAACACGATGAACGGCGGAAGGCTGGTCATCCGAGATGAAGAACACTTAGGACTCAGGAGAACTCTGCCGTGCCAGTCCACAATATGCCGGATGCTGTCAGTTTCCAGATAGCCCCACTACTGGAACCGCGCAAGGAAGAAGGCGCAAACGATCGAACCATGGTCCTGAATATGGGACCACAGCACCCTTCAACGCATGGCGTGCTGCGACTGGTGCTTGAGATCGATGGCGAAACAGTTCTAAAGATCGTTCCGGACATCGGATTTCTCCACACGGGCATTGAGAAGACCTGCGAAGCAAAGTTTTATCAGCAAGTCGTCCCGATGACCGACCGGATCGACTATCTGAGTCCGATGTCAAATAATCTCTGCTATTGCCTGGCTGTCGAGAAGCTGCTGCAGCTGGAGATACCAGAGCGGGCGCAGTACCTGCGGGTCCTGCTGAACGAGTTGACGAGGCTGCAGTCCCACCTGGTGTGGCTCGGAACACACGCCATGGACATTGGCGCGCTGACGGTATTTCTGTACTGCTTCCGCGAGCGGGAAGAATTGCTGAAGATTTTCGAGCATGTCTCCGGACAGCGCATGATGACTTCCTATTTCAGGATCGGGGGTGTTTCCCTAGAGCCGCCCGTCGATTTCTATGAACGAGTCCAGAACCTGTTGAAGACAATGCCGGCGCGTATCGATCAGTATCAGAACCTGCTGAGCGGCAACCCTATCTGGATCAGCCGGACCCAGGGTGTCGGCAAACTCTCGGCAGCGGATGCGATTGCGCTTGGAGTCACCGGGCCCCCGCTCAGGGCGAGCGGAGTGGATTGGGATCTGCGACGGGACATGCCTTACTCAGGCTATGAGAAGTTTCAATTCAAGGTGCCAGTATCTCAGGATGGCGATGTCTGGGCGCGCTACGTTCTTCGTATGGAGGAGATGCGCGAATCGGTGAAGATCTGCCAGCAGGCTCTGGATGGCATGCCGGAAGGCCCTATTAAAGCTGATTCGCCCAAAGTGGTTCTGCCGGACAGGGAAAAGATGAAGACGCAGATGGAGTCCCTCATCTATCACTTTAAGATCGTGACGGAAGGTTTCCAGGTGCCCGCGGGCCAGGTTTTCCAGGCTATCGAATCGCCGCGTGGAGAGATGGGCTACTTCGTGGTGAGCGATGGCACGGCCAAGCCTTACCGGGTGCATATGCGGAATCCTTCCTTCGCCACCCTGCAGGCTCTGGAAGCCATGTGTGTCGGCAAGATGCTGGCGGATGTCGTTGCAGTGATCGGTTCGATCGATATCGTGCTGGGGGAGATTGACCGATGATGCTTCCAATCCTTGACCCGGTTGCCGGCAGCGCTTCCGGGGAAGCTGCTGGAATTGAAGATCCCGTACTCAGCGAGTTGTGGATTTCCTTCGTCTCCCTGCTTCGTTCCCATCTAGGTGCACTGCAGACGACGGGTAAACTGGCGCAGGCCGAGTTTGTGATGCTTTCAGAGGGTGAGATAGAGATCGTCGACCTTGCGAGGACGCTGCATGTCAGTCTGCAGACGGCATCCGGATCAGGGGAATGGGGTCTCCGGCGGATGGGTGAGATGATCGCAGCCGGTGCCTGGACGTTGCATTCCGACGCGACTGCTTCTCTCGACCAGGGCCGACTTCAGGATATGGAGCTTGCCGTCGAAGCCCTGGTGGAGAAATTGTGGTCGCGCATGCCTCAGAGGGTTTCGATAGCAGGCGACCAGGAGGCCGCAGGATGAACACAGAGGCAGGAACGATTTTCTCGCCGGAGCTTGCCGCCCGGTTTGACAAACTGGTGACCATTTATCCAGTGCGCCGTTCGGCACTCATTCCGATGCTTCTGTATGCCCAGGACGAGGTGGGTGCGGTCAATGACGATGTGATTGCAGAAGTGGCGCAGCGCATCGGCATCTCGGAGCTGGAAGTAAGGAATGTGATCAGCTATTACTCGCTGTTACATACAAAACCGCACGGCAAATTCCACGTGCAGGTGTGCACCAATATTTCCTGCATGCTGCGTGGCGGGTACGAGATGCTGGATCATTGCAAGGAACGCCTGGGTATCGACAACAAGGAGACCACAGCGGACGGCATGTTCTCGCTGGAAGAAGTGGAATGTATTGGAGCCTGTTGCTGGGCGCCTGCCGTGCAGGTGAATTACGCGTTCTACGACAACCTGACGCCGGAGAAGATGGATGCTGTGCTGAAGAGTTATAAAGACGGCAAGCCAATGATCAACAGTCCTTCAACCCCTGTTGTTGAGAAGGGCGGTACAAGCTAATGCCCGAACTTGTTTCACATCCAGATGAAGTGAAGCTGCTGTCCCGGCGTTTTGGAATGGGTGCAGCTGACATCGATCGCTACATGGAACTGGGAGGCTACCAGTCTTTAAAAAAAGCCATCGAGAATGGTCCGGAATGGGTCATTAACGAGATGAAGGCCTCAGGGTTGCGCGGGCGCGGCGGTGCCGGCTTCCCGACCGGCATGAAGTGGTCGTTTGTTCCCAAGCAGAGCGAGCGCCCCAAATATGTGCTGGTAAATGGCGATGAAAGCGAGCCGGGAACCTGCAAGGATCACATGATTTTTCTTCATGATCCGCATGCCATCATCGAAGGTACCATCATCGCCGGACTGGCTATCGGAGCGAAGACGGGGTTCATTTATCTCCGCGGAGAGTATCGTTACCTGATCGAGATCATGGAGAAGGCGCTCGAGCAGTGTTATGCGAAGGGGATCCTGGGCAAGAACATCATGGGGCTCGGGTTTGATTACGATTGCATCTCCCATACAGGCGCAGGCGCCTACGAGGTAGGGGAAGAATCTGCGTTGATGGAATCTCTGGAAGGAAAGCGCGGGGTTCCACGCATCAAGCCTCCGTTCCCTGCCGTGGTGGGTCTCTATGGCGGGCCGACGGTCATTAATAATGCGGAGACGATTGCCTCTGTCCCTCACATCCTGGCTATGGGCGGTGCAGAGTACTCCAAGATCGGAACCGAGCGCAATGGTGGGACCCGTCTTTTCGGCATCAGCGGGCATGTGAACAAGCCAGGTGTTTATGAACTGCCGATGGGCTACAACCTGAAGAAGATGATCTATGACGTTGCCGGTGGCATCCGGGGCGGCAAGAAGCTGAAGGCGGTCGTGCCCGGCGGATCATCGTGCCCGGTATTGAAAGCTGACGAGATCGATGTGGGCATGGACTTCGATCAGATGGGCAAAGCCGGTACGATGCTGGGCTCGGCCGGCGTTGTCGTCATCGACGAAACCGTGTGCATGGTTGAGTTTGCACTGAGAACCATAAAGTTTTACCAGCATGAAAGCTGCGGCTGGTGTATTCCCTGCCGCGAGGGTACGGATTGGCTGAAGAAGACGCTGACCCGCTTCCATGCCGGGGCGGGGGTGGCGAAGGACATCGACAACATCAAGTACCTTGCCGAGAACATGCTTGGAAGAACCTTCTGTCCGCTTGGCGATGCGGCTGCCATGCCGACCATCGGGTTCGTGAAGAAGTTTCGCGATGAGTTTGAGGCACATCTCGATGGCAGACCTTGCCCTTATGCGCACGCCAAGGACCGCTCAAGCGAGCTGGTTGCGGTCTGATGACAATGAATCCAAACCCGGGTTTGCCCATGATCTCCCGGTCGATGCACAGGAAAGAGCTTCATGGCTGACGTTACGTTCACAGTAGATGGAAAGAAGCTGACTGCACCGGCAGGCACACTGCTGATTGAGGCCTGTCGGACGGCGGGCATCGAGATTCCCGCATTCTGCTACTACCCGGGTCTCTCTCTCCAGGCTGCCTGTCGCATGTGTGTGGTGCGCATTGAGAAGATGCCGAAGCTGCAGACTGCGTGCACTACCCCGGTAGCAGAGGGCATGATTGTCGCTACGGAAACTCCTGAGATCGCGCAAGCCCGGAAATCGACGATCGAATTGCTGCTCGGCAATCACCCCCTTGATTGCCCGGTCTGCGATGCCGGTGGCGAGTGCGAACTGCAGGACATGACGTTCAAGTATGGGGCTGCTGAATCGAATTACACCGAGATCAAGCAGCATCGTGAAGAACAGCAATGGTCACCGGTCGTATTTTTTGATCGGCCGCGTTGCATTCTCTGTTATCGCTGCATACGGATGTGCGGCGAGGGCATGGATGTGTGGGCGCTGGGTGTGCAGAATCGCGGTGTCAGCAGTGTGATCGCACCCAACCGGCAGGATCACCTTGAGTGCGAAG
>CAZZVA010000165.1:0-7237 GCA_964657345.1 uncultured Acetobacteraceae bacterium
GGTTCGACTAACGCAAGAGTTTCTGCATGCCGATCCGCCGAGCAGCGAGGACGTGGCGCGGATGAAGCGGTTCATTGCGCGTGAATTGCAGAAAGCGGATCGGCGGCTGGGGCCGGTAAAGGTGACGACCGTGATCGGGACGTCGGGCACGGCAGCGGCACTGGCTTTGGCAAGTGCCTCAGTACGGGACTGGAAGGGTGGTGCGGCCAAGGGCCAGCCGCGCACGGTGAGAACGGCTGCTGCGAGGGCCCTTGCGGCTGATCGAAAAGCCATGGCTTCTCCCCAGGTGGCGGCCGCGGTGGATGTGCGCAAGCTCGCGAAGAAGCTGACGAAGATGCCGCTGGCAGAGCGCAACCTGGTTCCCGGGGTGGGGCCGCGGCGATCCGAAATTATTGTTGCCGGGGCGCATGTGTATGCAGATGTACTCGATCATTTCGGACTGCCGGGATTCCGCTATTCCGAGACGGGCCTGCGGGATGGGGTGCTGTCGCAGATGCTGGCGGAACGGGATGTGCGAGCGGCGACCCACCGGGAGTTTGAGCAGGAGCGATGGGAGAGTGTGCTGGCGACCTGCCGCCGCTACCAGGTCGACCTGAAGCAGGCGGAGCCGGTGAAGGTGCATGCGCTGCAGTTGTTTCGCGACCTGGCGCCGGTGCATAGCCTGCCGCCGGAGTATGCCGACTGGCTGGCGGCCGCGGCGATGATGCGGGATGTCGGAAAATTTCTGAACTACCAGGGACATCATCGGCACACGCAGTACATCATTGCGAACTCCGAGGTGTATGGCTTTACGCCGTCCCAGCGCGCGATTGTGTCGGCGATTGCGCGGTATCTCGGCAAGTCAAGAATGCAGCCCGAAGATCGGGCGGCCAGGATGATGCCGGCTTCCGAGCATGCGAATGTGCAGCGTGCCGTGGTGCTGCTGCGCATGGCGGTGGCTCTGAACCAGGACCGCGCGAGTGACTTGTTGAAGGTCGTGGTGCGGGTCTACCCGAAGCGGGTGATCTTTGAGCTGTTCCCTGGTCGCACGGGGGCGGAGCTTGAGTTGTGGTCGCTGCGGAAGGAAGCCGATTACTTTCGCGAGATCTTTCGACGCGACCTTTTGGCGACGCTCATGTAGAGCTGGCGGATAGCCCGCGGATCAGCGATTGAGACAAGCAGGCCGGGTTTGCGGGTGCAGTCCACGCGCGCGATGGTCCCTTTGCGCATGCGGATGTTCGCCCTGCCGCTGGGGGCGATCATGGAACCGAGGAACTGGGAGAGGCTGGGATTATGGCCGATTACCAGGACATTTTCGTAAACATTGAGGCTGGCCACGAGGCGCTGGAAACCTTCGAACGTACCGCCGGGAGCGAGTTCTTCACTCAACTGGATGGTGGATTCATAGCCCAGCTCGGTGCCGACGAGAGAGGCCGTCTGGAGCGCTCGTTTGAGTGGGCTGGAAACGATCAGATCCACGTTGACGCGCAGGGCATTGAGGTAGCTGCCGACGAGCAGACACTGCTGCTTGCCTTCTTTGTCCAGAGGCCGTTTTCGATCGAGGATGGGGTTGGGGCGTTTTTCGCCAGCACTGGCGTGCCGGAGCAGGTACAGGTTCATAAATTCACTTATTCATCCAATATTAACAGAACGCGTCCCGCGACAAGGCTGGGTTACCCCATTTCGGACATTGGATAGAGGTTCGTAAACGAGAAAAGAATGTGCATTTCCGATCCAGGATTCTGGCTGGGGCTCCGACGGAGGCGGCTCATACCTCCGAGATTGGTTCTCTAAGTGACGGGAAGCGGAGTGGGGTAAGGGTCGAGGGGTGACGGTTCGGGATCGGGGTCCGGGTCGGGCAGGGTGGGATCGGGCTCGCTGCCAGGGCCGGGGATCGGTCCGGGATCGGGAAAGACATCCGGTGGGAGTCCAGGTACGGCGCCCAGGTTCAGGGTTGACTCGGGATAAGAGGCCATACTCTGTGGGAGGGTCAGGATGACGAGGGTGTTGCCTGCGGCTGGTTGACTCCGTCATCCCGGAGCCGGCGTCGCCAGAGTTCGCTGCGTAGTATGCCGCCCAGGAAGATTCGATCCTCGGTGAGTTGGAAGCCGGCCAGGTGGAGAGCGTCTGTGTACACGGGGAGGGTTCGAACGCGCAGGCCGGTCAGCAGAGCGAATGCCCGGTACAGAGTGAAGATCAGAAGCCAGCCACAAAAGCGAAATGGCTGCCGCTCAGGAATGGCGAACTCCGAGATGAGGAAGGCTGAGTCCGGGGCAAGGAGGGGGAGAAGCCGGTCGATGAGGGAGGCGGTTTCTTCCGTGGTGAGGCAATCGAGCAGGAAGTGGGCGGCGACGACGTCGAAGGTGGCTGCGCTGCCTGCCGGCAACGGAAGTGTGACGCGCAGGTCGGCTTGCTGGAAGGTGACGCGGTCGGCACTGCCGGCGGCTGAAGCGCGCGCGCCGGCGAGGCGGAGCATGGCCGGGCTGAGATCGAGGACGTGGGCGTTGAGTTTTGGATAATGTCGTAGCAGGCGTGCCAGAAAGCGGCCATCGCCATCGCCGAGTACGAGTGCATTGTGGGGGCTGCCGAGTCGATTGATGAGCGAATATCGGCATCGTTCGAGGAGCGGGCCGAGGGTGAGGTATTCCAGCCAGCGATAAGGCCTGGCGACGGAATCGAAGCAAGGCTGATTGCCGTGGAGGATTGCGGGCATGGGTCGGACGTCTCCAGGATTCATCTCCAGGGTTCATCCGCTATGCAGGACGGGCAGCAGGAGAAGAGGCGTGAGCAGGACAGCGTCTGCGAGTGCGCGCAGCTGCACCGGGGCGAGGCTGCTTCGATGATGATCCAGACGCAGCAGGAAAGCGGTACTGAGCAGCACGCACAGGCTGAGCAAGGCAAATGGCCATTGGCGGCTGCCGATTTCCGCTAACGATACAGCGACGGTGGCTGATACGAGACAGCCGGCTGCCATGCGTAAAGGATGGAAAGGGGAGGGCTGCGATTCGGATGCGTCAATGAAGACGCAATTGAGCCAGCACAGTCCAGCGAAGAGGATGCCGGTGAGGAGGAGCCATGGGTGGGCGGCCGTCGAGCGTGACCACGATGGAATGATGCAGGCGGCAGCGAAGATGACGCCGACCGCCGCTTCCTTCGAGGAGAGGCGCGCGGCCCAGCCAGTCCCGGCTGAACGTGAATGGCGCGGCAGGTGGACGAGTAGCAGGTAGAGTGCGGCGGCACCCGCCAGTAGCATGTCTTCCATGCGTGGCGCCGGATCCATGCGGCTCGCGACCAGCCAGGACAGGAGTGCGACCAGCGGTAGCGAACTCGCAAGGAAAGCGGCTCGATGCCGGCGATGAAAATAGTGGCGTTCCTGCAGGACATTTTCAGTCGTGAGCCGAAGTCCATCGAGCAGGCGGTCGGCAACATAGAGGAGCCAGGTCGCAAGTGCCAGCAGGCACGGAGCAAGCCATGGCAGCCTCACCCGGGAGACATGAGCGAAAGCGATGGTCCAGACGACAGCGACGGTAGGTGCGTCCAGCGAGAGCAGGTGCCAGTACCGCAGAAGGGAGTTAGCGGTGCTGGTGAGAATCGCAGGCTTTACTGCCTGCCTGGCGGCGACGGTCGTGATGGGGGCAGACACCAGGTCCTAGTGTAAAGGGCCGGAGTCCCGTTCCGGCTTCGCTGGCCGGCTAATGGATTGATGCTGCTTCCATCCCTGCAGGCCGCGTTCAGGGCATGGATGCAGGGCGAAGGCACTCAGGATGCAGAGGCATCGGGGTCTGCTTCGGAGTTGCTTTTCAAATTTCGAGCGGCCGGACTTTTTTTGCCGCGAGAAGCTTTCACAGGGACAGGGCTTTCCTGCACGGGCGGCACGTCTGCGCTGCTTTGCACAGCCTTGCGAGTGTGGCTGGCCTCAATTTCGTCGATGGTCGCTTTGCCTTCCGCCAGTCGCATGAAGAAGCCCTGGGCGCTGAATGGCTGCATGTTGGCAGCGGGTGGAATCCGCTCATAGTCGCCATCCGGACGAAGGAGACGCGCCTTGCAGGTGTCGACCAGGTAGGCTTCCAGGATTTCGTTGCGGATGCGGCTGCAGAGTTTGGTGTCGCGAATGGGGAAGACGGTTTCGCATCGTTCATAGAGATTGCGCGGCATCCAGTCGGCGCTGCCACAGAAAACTTCCTGGGAGCCTCCATTGGCGAAGCAGAAGATGCGGCTGTGTTCGAGGAACCGACCGACGACGGAAATGACACGGATGTTTTCGCTGAGTCCATTGACACCGGGCCGCAGCGCGCAGATGCCGCGAACGATGAGGTCGATTTTCACGCCGGCTTTGGAGGCAGCATACAGGCCTTCGATCAGCACCTGGTCGAGCAGGGAATTCATCTTGGCGATGATGTGCGCCGGGCGGCGTGCGCGGGCGTGCGCTGTTTCGCGCTGGATCATGGCCAGCAGGTCTGCCGCCAGGGAGACAGGCGCAATCATCAGGGGCAGGTAGCTGCTGCATTCCGCATGGGCAGTGAGGTAATTGAAGACGTGCTGCACTGCGGCCGTGATGGCTTCGTTGGCAGTCAGGAAGCTGAGATCGGTATAGAACTTTGCCGTGTTGGGGTTGTAGTTGCCGGTGCCGAGATGAGCATAGCGACGGACGACACCATCGTCATCGCGGCGAACGACGAGAGCCAACTTGCAATGCGTCTTGAGGCCGACGATGCCGTGAAAGACCTGCACGCCTGCGTCTTCGAGATTGCGCGCCCAGCGGATGTTGGAAGCTTCATCGAATCGCGCCATCAACTCGACGACCACCGTGACTTCCTTCGTCTGGGCTGCTTCGAGAAGCGCCTGGAACATGGGGGAGTCGGAGCTGGTGCGATACAGGGTCTGACGCATGGAGACAACGCGGGGGTCGACTGCGCCGGCCTCGATGAAAGAAGCAACGCCATCATAGGAATCGAAGGGATGATGGAGCAGGATGTCGTGCTTGCGAATCTCATCGAAGATGTTGCCGGAGTCGCGCGACAGCTTGAGCTCCCGCGGCATAAAGGAAGGGAACTTGAGGTCGGGACGGGCGGTCTCGCCATACAGAACCATCAGTCGTGAGAGATTGACCGGGCCGTCCGTGCGAAAGACCTGTTGCTCATCGAGTTCGAAGTTGATACGTAAACGATCGATGATTTCCGGATCGGTGTTGTGCTCAATCTCCAGACGGACTGCGTCGCCTTTGCGTCGGTTATGCAGTTCGGTGCGGACACTTTCGAGCAGGGAGCGGGATTCTTCTTCCTGAAAATAGAGATTGCTGTTGCGGGTGACGCGAAAGGCGCCCTTGCTCAGGACTTCATACCCACGGTACATGGTGTCTGCGTGGTGCGCGATGAGGTCGTGCAGAAAGAGGAAGTCAAAGGTGCCGTTTGCAGAGGGCAGCGGCACCAGGCGCGGCAGGGCGCGAGGGACGGTGACGACACCGAGAACACTGCCGGTTGCGGAGCCCTTGCGCTTGACGCGCAGCAACATGGCAAGGCAGAGCGCCTTGTTGAGGACCCGTGGAAAGGGATGCGCCGGGTCGATAGTGATGGGCGTGAGCAGCGGATCGACCTCGCGCTGGTAGAAATCCAGGGCATACTGGCGGGCGGCGCCATGGAGGTCCGCGAGGTCGAGCACGCGAATGCCTGCATCGCGGAGTGCGGGCCGGAGCTGGAGGTTCCAGCAGCGATATTGGGACTCGACGAAGTGGTGCATCTCTGCCGCGTCTTCTTCCAGTGTCTGCTCCGGCGTACGGCCGTCGGGCGCAACTTCCTTGAAGCCGTCTTCAATTCTCTGCAGCAGGCCGGCGACCCGGATCTCGACGAATTCATCGAGATTGCTGGCGGTGATGGAGAGAAACTTGACGCGCTCCAAGAGCGGATTCGACGGATCTTCTGCTTCCTGGAGGACGCGGCCGTTGAAGCGCATCCATGACTGGTCCCGGTTGAAAAAGATCCGGGTACGGTCGAGGGCTGCCGGGGTGGAGGATGCGCCTTGTTTGCTGCGAGTGCGCGCCGTCGATGTCCTGGTCGATCTTGCTGTCATATGAAAAATCCAATACTGCTGCTTTGATGATCAATACTTCTGCAGCCACCCGGCCGAGACCGTCATCATTCGATCATGGAAGCGCGGGTTGTTGATGAACGGGGTGCAAAAACTCCCGCGGATCGGTATGCGGGAATGTTGTGGGACGCATGATCGCACATCATCCTGGTTCATTTTGCCCTGAAATCTGGCACGCGGGATAAACTATGAAGAAGGCAGGCATACACATGGGAAATGCGATGGGTACACGCGAACGAAGTTCGGGTCCTGTGAAGGCGGACTCTGTGCAGGAGCTGTTTCAGACGGCTGCCCTGATCCTGGCAGACCAGGCAGAGGCGATTGCAGCCTTCGAGCAGGCGGTCGCTGCGAGCGATATCGACCCGTGTGCGGACCCGGCGTATGCGTACATGCATACCCGGGAGGTGTTGACGCAGATGGCCGTGGCACGGGCAGTTGCGTTGAATCCGGCTGCGTTCGAGCCGGAAGCGCTGACACCTGCAAACGATGTGTGTCTCGACACCGATGACTGGGAAGCGACAGGCCTGACGGCGCAACAATTGTCCGAGGTGATGTCCGGGACTGGTCGCACCAGGCTGCGCGACTGGCTGGAGCATCTTCGTCCGGCGGCCCGCGTTATCTTTGTGCTTCGCGCCATTCTGGGCAAAGACAGTGCGACTGTCGCGGCAGCGCTTCGAGGGACACCGGTAAAGCCGGGTTGGACGTCGGAGCAGGTGGGACAGGTCTTTCGCGGAGCGCTTTGCTCCCTGGCGAATTCGCTGGTGCAGGCGCCCAGCCTGGTCTAGCTGTGCATCCGTGACGTCAGGGCCGCGTCACGGTCTACGGGACCGGTTTTCATCCTGCCGCGCCCGGATTGACCATGCGCAGAGAAACCGCAAAACTTTAAAGTCCTTCCTGCACAACGGGCATCCAAAAGCACGTAACCAGCCCAAGAGTTAAGAAGATGCGGGGAAAGACGATCAGCGTGACACGAACGAGCCAAGTGGGAGAACGATTTCGCTGCTGCAACCGGCTTGCCGGCGGAGTAGCGTCGTTGCTGGTACTGATAGGATTGGCCCTTCCATCCGTGGTCCTTGGACAGGGCTTCGGCAGCAGCTCTTCCTCATCAGGTTCATCGAGTTCGGGATCATCAAGCAGCGGGAGTTCGTCAATGGGCTCCAGCAGCATGGGACCG
>CAZZVA010000166.1:0-7099 GCA_964657345.1 uncultured Acetobacteraceae bacterium
TGCCAGCGAGAATTCTTCGCTGTGCAGCACAACCTTCGGCATCTGCCCGCCCAGTTCGCTGCGAAGCGTCTCCAGGCGCCGCATCGCGATGGCCATGGCTTCCGGATCCCGATCAAACCCGATCAGCGTCCCTTCCGGTCCCAGCCGTTTCGCTATCTCCAGCGAATGGCCGGCCATGCCGAGCGTGGCGTCTATATATATGCCGCCAGCGCGCACATTCAAATTTCGGATCGCAACTTCTAAAAGAACCGGCACATGTCGTTCAGCGTCCCTGCTTCCCCGCCCTGTACTACCGTCCATGTGCTCCCCCTTGGGGGTTTACAACCTGTGTTGCCCTACAAACCAAAATCTGCCAGTGCTGCCTGGTCAGCTTCGGACAGCGGTGCTGCTTCCATGCTGGCCTTAAAGTCGTCATGGTTGGCTACCTGCAGGTACGTCTGCATGCCGAACACGACTACATCGCCCACCGTCTTTGCTGCTTCCCGCAGGATCTGCGGTATCAAAATCCGCCCCTGCCCATCCATCTCTGCTACGCCGCCGTAGTAGTTCACGGCATTCATGTATTTCTTCTTGGCGGGATTCATATCGGGAATCCCCGCCAGTTTCTCTTCGATCTTTTCCCATTCCTTCATCGGGTAGATCTGGGCCACCTTGCCGTCCGTGCTGGTGATGAAAAACTCTGCCGGGCTGTTTTCCTCGACCGGCCCATACTTGCCTTCGAGCACACGCTTGATTTCCGCAGGAAGCTTGAGCCTTCCCTTTTCATCAACGCGTGTTGGGTGATTGCCCCGGAACATCCTGTCGATACTTCCTTCATTGCGGCTGCACAGCGTGATTTGGGGTGAATTCGGCGGCCTGGGGAAAGGAGGAAATGCTTAATGCACCAGCCTTGTAGCAATTTTGTTGTCCATTGCTCTGGCTGTTTCTACAATCGTGGGAAGCGCTTCGAACTTGATTGTTCTTGACCACTTTTGACCACTTCCGACCACAGAGTATCCCACCTGGAAATGCTGTCAAAGGGAATTCTGGTTGCTTTGCCGGGAAGGCGCGGTGGGCCTGTGGAAAACGCAACAGGTTGGGCTTCGCTGATGCCAAAAACACGACGGGTGGTGTTTGCGACTAGGGTTCTACCCCTTAGTCAGCGCTTGCCAGATCCGGCATCGTAGGATATACGCCTTTTGTTCGCCTTCTGAGGCGAAAGTGTTATTGCGGTTTTTCTGTTTCTATCGTCGCCTGTCGCTGCTTCAACACGTAGGCCAGGTAGATTACGACCAGCAGGTTCAGTATTGTCAGCAGGATCTTGATCGCGGTCACATGGCGAATGATCTCGAACAACTCCCACGGCAGGAACGAAGCCGTCAGGATAAGGGTGAAATATTCAGCCCAGGTCTTGCGCAGGATCAGTCCCGTTCCTTCAATAAAGTCCAGGCCCGCATCGAGGAAGACGGCGGTGCCGATCCAGCGCAGCCGGTGCGGCGTGAGCGTCTGCACCTTGTCCAGTAGCAGGTTGACGAGATGGCTTTCCGGGTCGATCCGCAGCGAAAGTGCAACTTTGAAGAGCAGGTCGGCCAGATCGCGGTGAACCAGGCGAAGCACGCCGACACCGATGAGGACGAAGAAGATGCCCTTCGCGAACTTGAAGAAGCCGATCAGCAGCAACCAGCGGTGACGATTTTCGATCAGTGTCGTCGGCGAAGCGTTCGTGACCATCGTTTCTGTGCGTGGCTGCGGAATGTATCCTCCGTGCGCGGCAGGATATCCGCGCGCGTCTCTCTTGAATGGTAACCGCTGGAAAGCACGTCCGGAGGCAGGATCGCCTTTCTTGCGAACAGTAGTGCCACCACCGGTCGCTCGTCGCCTGCCGCTGGTCGCCAAACTGCCAGGCGCGCCGTCCATTGGCTGTTCATGGCGGCAGTGGACGAATTTTCACATGCCTCGCTTCAAAAAGCAGGGCAGAACTGTATGTAACCGAAAGCGGGCAAATGAACACTGCCGCCCGCTGCTATGTTTCAATCTGTTCAACTCTGCTTAACAGCAGGGGAAGCATCCACAGGTCCGTGCGCAGATAGAAATCCGTCTGATAAATCCGTTTGCAACGGGCTCGCGTATTGAATGTGTATCTGGACTTACGAAGTTTCGAAAGGAAGAAACTATGAAGAAATCATTACTGACAGCATCCCTCGCCCTGGCGCTTGGTTTTACAAGCATGACCGGTATGGCACAAAAGGATCCGATGGTTGGCGGCGCCGCCATGTATCCAACGAAGAATATCGTTGAGAACGCAGTCAACTCCAAGGACCACACCACCCTGGTCGCCGCAGTCAAGGCAGCAGGCCTGGTTGACACCCTGGAAGGCACTGGCCCGTTCACAGTGTTCGCTCCCACCAACGAAGCCTTCGACAAGCTGCCTGCCGGCACAGTGGACACGCTGTTGAAGCCTGAGAACAAGGACCAGCTCAAGAAGGTTCTGACCTATCACGTTGTCTCGGGCAAGATGTCTGCCAAGGACATTGAGAAGGCCATCAAGGCCGGCGGCGGCAAGGCGAGCCTCACCACTGTTGCGGGCGGCACGCTGACCGCGATGAAGAAGGACGGCAAGATTGTCCTGACCGATGAAAAGGGCGGCATGTCGACGGTTACCATCGCCAACGTGTATCAGTCGAATGGCGTGATCCACGTCGTAGACGCAGTCCTGCTTCCTAACTAACAAGGCAGCCGTGCTTATCGGCTGTATCCCTTTCGCTTCAAAAGCGAGGACGATATAGCCGGTGCCACCAGGGAAGAGTCTTCTTCAGCCCCTCCCCCTCCACGATGTTTCAACGTTTAAGGCGTAACCCCGGGGCAGGACACACAACCGTGTCCTGCCCTTTTTTTTGCTCCATGCAGCGCAATGTACCGCGGATGAACCTTCCACTTGGATAGGGCAACATGGACGGGTCTATGCTGGAGTTGCATGCGACATATCTTTCAGACTTCGCAGTGGGTGCCTTATCCGCCGGCGCTGGTATTTGCTTTCTTCGCAGACCCTGCAAACCTTCCTCCATTGATGCCGAGCTGGCAGAAGGCGCGGATCGAGCATGCCTACTATGCGGCACCTCCTGCGGCGCCGGACGGTCTCCCGCTGCCGGCAAAACAGTTGGCCGGGCAGGGAACGGTGCTGACAATCACCTTTCGCGCGATTCCCTTCGTGCCCCTGCGACTGAGCTGGGTCGCGGTGATCGATGAATTCTCATGGAACGAACATTTTTGCGATACGCAACGAAGCGGGCCGCTTGCCTACTGGCATCACTGCCACAGGATTGAAGCTGAGGTGCAGGATGGTGTCGCGGGTTCGCGGATCAAGGACGAAGTCACCTTCGCCCTGCCGCTCGGGCCACTGGGCGACGTTGCTTACCTGCTTGGCGTGAAAAAACAGATGGAGTGGACGTTCGCCTACAGGCAGAAGCGGGTGATCGAATTGCTGCCCCGGCAGATCCGGCAAGGCTAGGCGTCGAAGCCTTCTGCGGAACCAGGGCACTGTGCTCTGCGTATCTCCGGATACAGAGTGTACGTTGGCCTATGCCCGAAAGCTTACCTGCTGACAACGAGCCCGGCCGTGACCGGCTCATCGAGGATGAGAATCGCCGAGGATTGCGCGGGGCCATCTGGCTCGCGATCGTATTTGCTGCTATCAAGCTGGCATTCCACATAGGGTCGAACGTGTGGGAGGCACACCTCGGCTGGGGCTACTTTCGCGATGAGCTGTACTACATCCTGTGCGGCCAGCACCTGGGGTGGGGTTACGTCGATCATGGTCCTGTCGTTGCAGTGCAGGCCTGGCTGGCACAGTTGCTGTTCGGAAAATCGCTTGCAGGCATCCGGATGTTCTCAGCGATTGCCGGCGCCGTGAAGGTGTTCCTCACTGGCCTGATTGCCTGGGAGCTGGGCGCGAAGCGGGCCGGGCAGGCACTGGCGTTGTTGGGCGTGCTGCTGGCGCCGCAGTTCCTGGGAAGCGACAGCTACCTCTCGATGAACTCCTTCGAGCCAGTCTTCTGGATGACAGCAGCCTTTTGCCTGCTGAGGCTGATCGATGGCGGTACTCCTCGATGGTGGCTCGTTTTTGGAGTGGCAGCAGGCGTGGGCCTCGAGAACAAGCCGTCGATGCTGGTATACCTGCTTGCCTTGTGCGTAGGCCTCCTGCTAACGCAACAGAGGCGGATACTTTATACCAGAGTTATGCTTGGGGGCGTCGTGCTTGCCGTGCTGCTGGCACTGCCCAACTTTTTCTGGCAGGTTCACAACCACTTTCCTACACTGGAGTTCCTGCACAACGGCAAGGTCGAGCATAAGAATGTCGTGCTGTCGCCGCTGGCTTTTCTACATGCGCAGGAGCTGATGCTGAGCCCCATCAGCCTGCCAATATGGTTTGCCGGGCTGGTCTGGCTGCTGATAAGTAAGCGGGCACAGCGCTTTCGTTTCCTGGCCATTGCCTACATTCTGTTCGTCGTCGCGATGATGGCCACTCGCGATGCCAAGGACTACTACCTGTCGCCAATCTATCCGATCCTGTTCGCAGCCGGCGGTGCAGCGTGGCAGGGCCTGATGCGCTCTTCGAAGACACGCTGGGTAGTGCCGGCATACGCACTGCTGCTGACCATCACCGGTCTCCTGATGCTGCCGATGGCCGTACCAGTGATGCGACCACAGCAATGGATCGATTACACCTCGGGATTGAAACTTCGCGCCAAATCGAGCCATACCGAGAACACGGAGGAAGGTCCGTTTCCGCAATTCTTTGCAGACCGATTCGGCTGGCAGGAGCTGACCGACACAGTCACGCGCATCTACGCCACGCTGCCTCTCGAAGAGCGCAGCAGCGCCGGCATCCTCTGCTCAAATTATGGAGAGGCCAGTGCGATCAATTTTCTTGGCGCGGGGCGCGGTCTTCCCGTGGCCATCAGCGGGCAGAACAGCTACTACCTGTGGGGTCCGCATGGCGAAACCGGCGAGGTCATGATCGTCGTGAGTGGTGCAACGATGGAAGAGATGAAGGAGAACTATGCATCCGTAGAGATTGCTGGAAGGATGGACCATCCCTACGCCATGCCCTACGAGCACCGTAACATCTACCTCTGCCGCGGACGAAAGAGCTCGCTCGTGACCGGATGGAATGAGCTCAAGCACTACATCTAAGTGATCGCGTCGCCATTCAACATCGACTGAAGTCAGGCAGCAGCGATGCGCGACACCAGGTCATTCTGCTCCAGCTGACTTTCGGCACCGATCGTAAATGCATCGAGCACTCCGGTGCCCAGTGCAAATTGCAGCGCCTGCGACGGCTTGTCACGCATCGCTCCCTGGCCAAGGATCTTCATGCCGACGATGCCCTTTCCCTGGCTCCGCATTTCCTTGATCACACTGACCACCTCGTCCGGATGCGCGTCCATGTGGGCTCCTACCGGGTTCAGGCGTACCAGGTCGACATCCACCCACGGCGATTTCGCTGCGGCGCGGAGCGCTTCGATGCTGTGGCAGGAGACGCCGTGCGCGCGAATCGTTCCCTTTTCCTTTGCCTCTGACAGCACGTCCATCGCACCACGGTATCGGGTCGTCCAGTCGTCTTCGGTGACACAGTGGATCAGCACGATGTCGATGTAGTCGACACCAAGTTCCTTGCGAAAGCGGTCGAGATCCTCGCGCAGATCTTTCGGATCACGCGAATCAGACTTGGTCAGAACCGTCACCTTGTCGCGCGGCATGGTCTTGAGCGCAGCGGCAACATAAGGATGACTTCCATAAGAATCGGCTGCATCGTAGAAGCGCAGGCCGTTGTCGTGATAGCCATTTGCGAGCAGTTTGACGAACGGGTCCGTACCGAGGCGCGTCTGGTTCGAATGCTTACCGCCGCCGATCGTGCCAGTACCCATCGCGAGACGGCTGGTGCGAATGCCGGTCTTGCCGAGCACGACTTCATCTTCGGCTTTGTACTTGCGAGTAAGAGGAGTGGTTTCTGCAAGCGTGAGGCGGGCGGGCAGAACAGCGGCGCCCACACTGGCTGCGCCTTTACGTAGAAAATCTCTTCTCTGCATCAGGAGGCCCTCGGACTACTGCGCTCCAATGTACTGCTGTCTGCGACAGAATGGGAGAGCCCGCCTCCGGTATTTTGGTGAGGCCAACGAGAACAGCCGATCACAGCATCAGACTGCTACCGTGCTACGAGTCGTTTGCGCGGCATTTTTTTCAGATACGGAGCCAGCTTTTCAAGGGCAGCTTCGACACTGATGCCGTACTTCGCACGCAGCGCCTCGACCTTGCCATGTTCGATGAAGCGATCCGGCCAGCCGATGCGGACGACTGGAACTTCGATCTCCATCTCGCTCAGTGCTTCCATCACGGCGCTGCCGAAGCCGCCCATGAGCACATGGTCTTCGAAGGTGACGATGACGCCGGCACGCCGTCCATAATCCGCAAGCAGTTCCCGATCCAGCGGCTTCACAAATCGCGGATTGATGACCGCAGACGACAGTCCCTGCTGCTTGAGCTCGCCTGCCAGTTCGACAGCCATGGGCAACAACGCACCGAGTCCGAGGATCACCACATCTTTCCCATCCGCGATGAGTTCAGCCTTGCCGACCTGCAGTTCGTTGGGACGCGCCTTGACCGCAGTGCCGGGTCCGACGCCGCGCGGGTAGCGGATAGCACTCGGTCCGGGATGCAGCATCGCGGTGTACAACATGTCGGCAAGCTCGTCTTCATCCTTGGGCACCATGTGAATGATGTTCGGAATACCGCGCAGATAGCTGATGTCGAACAGGCCGTGATGGGTCGCTCCATCATCACCGGACAGACCGCCGCGATCCATGCAGAAAACCACCGGCAGGTTCTGCAGGCAGACGTCATGCACAATCGGATCGAAGGCACGCTGGAGGAACGTCGAGTAAATGGCACAGAAAGGTTTGTAGCCCTGCGTCGCCATGCCGGCTGCGAAGATCACAGCGTGCTCTTCGGCGATGCCGACATCGAAATAGCGCTTGGGATGATGTGGGCGAAACAAGTCGAGTGCAGTTCCGTTGGGCATGGCCGCAGTGATGGCGACTACCTTCTGGTTTTCGTCAGCAAG
>CAZZVA010000167.1:0-7093 GCA_964657345.1 uncultured Acetobacteraceae bacterium
AGCCATTCCTTCCATGACGGAACGGGTGGTAGCGGTGCTGCTGGAGCGGGTGCGCGAGGTGACGCGCATGGAGCAACAATCGGAGAAGCTGATCGCCCTGGGAAAGCTGGCCGGCAATCTTGCGCATGAGTTGAACAATCCAGCTTCTGCTGCGCAGCGTGCTGCGGACAGTATGCAGGCGGAGCTGAAGTTTTTTATCGACAATTCTTTGAAACTGGGCCATCTGTGCCTGACAGAGTTACAGACAAGTGATCTGAAGGCCTGGTATGAAGATATACTGCGCGAAGTTCCGGATCGCGAAGAGCAGGATGCCTCGGCAATTGCGATACGTGAGGATGCAATACAAGACTGGCTGAGTACTCGCCATATCGGAGAGGGCTGGAAGATTGCTCCCGAGCTGGCAGAGCTTGGCGTCACGCCCGGACAGCTCGACCAGCTGCCACCGTCAATCACCCCGGTCATGATCGAGACGGTTCTGTTGCAGATATGTTCGGGCCTGCGCACGGAGAGCATGGCTTCGGCGATGCTGGATTCCACCGCACGCATTTTCACGCTGATCCGAGCGATCAAGGATTACTCCTTTCTGGACCAGGCTCCTATCCAGGAGCTGGATGTGCCGCAGGGTATTGAGAGCACGCTGGTGATGCTGCAGTCGCAGATGGAACATGCTCGTGTCGAGCGCGAGTATGAGCCGGGGCTGCCACTGATCTCTGCCTATGGCAGTGAGTTAAACCAGGTGTGGACAGCGCTGATCGAGAACGCACTGGAGGCAACAGACTTCCGGGGGCGGATCGTGATCAAGGTCCGGGTGTCAGGACAGATGATGCTGGTGGAGGTCTGGGACGATGGTCCTGGCATTCCAAAGGAGCTGCAGGCGCGCATCTTCGAACCATTCTTTACGACGAAGGCACCGGGTAGAGGGCTGGGGCTGGGGTTGGACGCGGCGACCCGCATTGTGCGTTCGCATCGCGGCTACCTGACAGTGGATTCGGTTCCGGGTGCTACCTGCTTCCAGGTGCGCCTACCTGTGGATCAAGTGCAGGCCTACTAGGTCCGAACTATCTGGACAGAGTTTCTGATCCGGATGGTGGATGTTCGGGGTTCCAGGTGGGACTGCCCGCGACGATATGTTCGACTTTGCTGTCGGGGAAAACAGCCTTCAGCTGCAGGGTGTATTCCTGTACGCCGGGCTCTTCCGACTTTTCGTGGCCCAGCAGGATCAAAGCCTTGTGACGTCCCTGTGCGGATGCGTCACGTACATATTCGACGGTCTCCCACTCAGGAACTTCTCCGATGATCAGTACATCCACATTCCGACGCAGGGCGTTGATTTGCTTTTCAGATCCTGCGGCTCCGGGAAGCAGGGCGACGCGCGTGATGGCAAGACCGGGATTGCCGATGATGCGCATGGTAGGGGCGCCAAGGGTTCGCTCGAGATGGAGGGCGAGTGCGCCGAGAGTCGTCTGCGGAATGGTAGCGAAGAACGGATCCCCGGGCTGGATGTAGCTCTGCCAGCCGAGTGCGTGAACCAGGCCCATCGCAACCGGGTCAGGCAAGGCATCGTGGACCGAGTCATGAAGACGGTAGACGACCATGTGGTGCTGTTCGATGAAGGCACGCTTTTCCAGATAGACCGGATCATCCTTAAAGAAGTCGGTCTGGTCGCGGTGGTTATAGAACGTGGGCTCATGGGTGATGACGAGGTTTAATCCCCGTCGGTCGGCCTCACGCAGAACGTCCATGGTGTCGAGGAAGGTAGTGGCGATTCCCTTCACCGGGGTGGATGGATCCCCTGCCTTGATGGTGTCGACGGTGTCTGCGCCGGTCTTTGAGGGGTAGCGTTGCTGAATCTTCTGGATGGCCGCTGCAGCGGTGAGCGTTTGCGCCCACGAGGGACTTGAGCTTGCGAGGAAGAGAAGGATACAGAGGTGCTTCAGCATAGGATTCGCCTGCTACTCACTCGATGCTTGGCTTGCTGGTTGACTTGTCACGCGAGACGCGCTTCGGCGACGCAACAGGAAGACGACCATGGTGAGCGAAGCCCCGATGGGTACCCACGCGAACTGGTACCAGTAAAAGAAGGGAAAGCCGAACAGCATGGGATCGCGGCGCGCGTAGATGCCGGGAATGAGCAGGCCGAGGGCGGGAATGAGCAGCAGCGTGTCTCGAACGTGCAGGCCCGTGCGGCGTGCCGTTGTTATTTTTGCAATTGCGCGAGGGTCGGATTGAGGAGCGGGCATTAGAACTCCACCAGCGGTAACGGTTTGGAAATTGTTGTGAGATGGCTGTCGTCTTCGTAGTCTGCGTCATCGGTCAGGTCAACAAGACGGGCTATGCCGATGGTATCGAGGATCGGCGTGAGGATGATACAGATCAGCAGGTTCACTGCGAGTGCGTAACAGGCGACATAGGCGGGGTAGGTGCGGCCGAAGAGATGCAGTGCGTAGGTGGAGCCTTTCATGTGCAGGCTGATCTCCATGCCGGTACTGGTGGCCATACCGAGCGCCCAGCCCGCCAGTAGAGCAACATGGTGAAAGCGGCGGTGCCAGAGGCCGAAGACAATGGCCGGGAAGGTCTGCAGAATCCAGGCTCCGCCGAAGAGCTGCAGGTTGATGGCGTACTGTTGCGGGAGGAAAAGGATGAAGGCAAGCGCGCCCAGTTTGACTACCAGCGAAGCAAGTTTCGCAACCTGCGATTCCTGCTTGGGAGTCGCATCTTTCCGGATGTATTCGCGATAGACACTGCGGGTGAAGAGGTTGGCAGCAGCGATGGACATGATAGCTGCCGGTACTAACGCACCGATGGCGATGGCGGCGAAGCAGAAGCCGGCGAACCACGGTGGCAGAGTGGCTTCAATCAGCATGGGGATCGCCATGTTCGGTGTCGAGGGATGCAGACCGGCCACCAGGGCCATCAAGCCCATGAGGGCGATGAGGCCGAGCAGTAAGGAGTAGGCAGGCATAAGGATCTGGTTGCGGCGGATCGTGTCGCTGCTTTTGGCGGCGAGGATCGCCGTAACAGAGTGCGGATACATCAAGAGAGCGAGCGCCGAACCAAGAGCGAGGCTTGCATATGTACTGTAGGCGGCTTTCGGCAGAACGAGGGATCCGGTTGGATGCTTTGCCGCAAGCAGAGGACCGGCAGCGGCGAAGATGTGACCGTAGCCGCCGAGCCGGTAGGGGATGTAGAGGATGATGACGAGCACCATAACGTAAATCATGGCGTCTTTGACCAGGGCAATCAGTGCCGGTGCGCGCAGGCCGCTCGAGTAGGTGTAGAGAGCGAGAATCAGGAAGGCGATGAGGAGGGGCCAGTCCCCGGCGAGACCCATCTGGGCAAGAACGACGTTCATGCCTATCAACTGCAGCGCGATGTAGGGCATGGTGGCAAGGATGCCAGTGAACGCAACTGCCAGCGCCAGCCAATGGCTGCCGTAGCGACCTTTTACAAAGTCCGCGACCGTGACATAGCCATGCTTACGCGAAACTGCCCAGAGGCGCGGCAGGATGAGGAAGCCAAACGGGTAGACGAGAACGGTATAGGCAAGCGCGAAAAAGCCCATGGCACCAGCCCCGAAGACCAGCGCGGGCACTGCGATAACGGTGTAGGCGGTGTACAGATCGCCGCCGATGAGAAACCAGGTGATGAGCGTGCCAAAGCTGCGTCCGCCAAGTCCCCACTCGTCCAGTAGATCAAGGTCGCCCCGTCTCCACCGGGAAGCGAGGAACCCGATGACAGTGACGAGCAGGAAGAAGAAGAGGAAGACCGACATCTCGACGGTATGCGTGGCCATGGGCGGAAGGGCATTCCTTTAGACGTCGCCAACTGCCAGCTTCAATGAAAGCCCCATGCCTCAGCACTGAGTCATGGGGCACCGGTGGGCCGCTGCCAGTGAGCGCGGATTCAACCGCGTGATTGGATGAACAGGGACGCTGACCCTGGCAGCAGTGCCTCAAAGGCCCGTGGCGCTACTTTTCTATCTCGACTCCCCGCCAGAAGGCGATGTGATTCTTGATGTTTTTAGCTGCCGGCTTTGGATCGGGATAGTACCAGGCAGCGTCGGGGTTTTCCTGGCCATCGACCAGCAGGCTGTAGTAGCGCGCCTGTCCCTTCCAGGGGCAGGTGGATGTGGTGGTACTGGTGCGGATAAACTCCCGCTTGACCGCGCTCTCCGGGAAGTAGATGTTTCCTTCCACAGTTTCGAAGGTATCGCCTTCAGCGATGATCTTGCCGTTCCATGTTGCTTTTGCCATTGTGCTTTCAAGCTCCCAGAGTGCCGCGTTTGCGGCAGGATAGCCAGCGGGAATTCCCACCGTCGAACGAGAAAGGACGCACAGAGGCGTCCTTGCCGTCGGAATCGTTGATCGAACGTCTCTGGTGCCTAGTTCATCTTCATGCCGCCGTCAGCGGGAGCGGCTACCTTGCCGACCTTGACGACCTTGCTGATGTGGAGAGACATCGCGGTGGTATCGGCAGTGGCCATCACCGTGACCGGTTTGCCTTCATCACCCTTGATTGCATCCGGGTTGTCGATCGCCCAGACCTGCTTCTTGGTGTCATCGACGAATACTGCCTTGGCTCCTCCAGCGATGCACTTGTTTACGCAGGCGGCATCCTGTGCGGAGCTGTTGTGGGTGGCACCGCATTTAGAATCACCGACATAGCCCATCAGCTTCATGGGTTTGGCGCTCATATCAGCGGCAAATGCGGAACTGCTACACAGCAAAAGAACGGCGAAAGCTCGTTTCATCTGGTTCATCTCCATACGTCCCACCGAGTATGCTACCTGCCCATGATTCTTGGCAAGCCGGGATGTTTTTCTTTTATGCTACTGCCGCGGCGACGGGCATTCTGTTGATGGGGCGCCGCTTCTCGATGCCCCGCATGGCCAGATCCAGATTGGAGCGAGCTACAGCGTATTTGGAGACCAGGAGTTCTGTCCGCACCAGGAAGCCTGGCATCTCTTCACGGATTTCGGCCAGGAAGGGCTGGAACTTCGCAAGGATGAAAGTGTTTTCGGTGTTGCATTCAAAGAACATGTCGCCATCCAGTGCGCCACGGGTCACGAAAGACGCGGCCATCTCCCAATAACTGTTCACCTGCCTCAGGTATTGATTGGGCTGCGAACCAAAGTCGGCGTGAATTGCAAGGACATCCTTCGCGGATTGCGGCCAGAACTCGACCATGATCCAGTGGCGGGCTGCGCGCATTGTCGGCTCGCGACGAAGTTCATACAGCTTCATGATGAGTTCCGCGTCTTCCCCGGAAGCCAGTGTTGTCGATTCCATTGCTGCTCCATTCCTCGGTGTGCAAGAGCCGTTGTGTTCCACCGGCCTGGTTATTGCGTGACGGTTTCTGCTTCGACGGGTTCTTCCAACCGCTCGACCACGGGAGCATCGCCGATACGCTTGTTGAAGGTGCAGGTGACGGCAGAGGCTTCCTCTGGTTCGCCTTTTTTCCTGCGCTTTTTCGGCGCTGCCTCTTCTTCAGCAGAGGGCTTTTTATTATTCGGGCAAGTCAGGTAGATGCCGGACTTGAGGGTCTTCTCCAGCAGGTAGGGGCTGTGACACTCCGGGCATTCCTGGGCAACGGGCTTGTAGTTCGACGTGAAGTCGCACTTGGGATAGTTGGTGCAGCCATAGAAGACGTTCCCGCGACGCGCTTTTTTCTCGGCGATGTCCCCCTTGCCGCACTTCGGGCAGGTAACGCCGATGGTCTTCTGCTTGATGTATTTGCACTTTGGATAGCCGCCGCAGGAGATGAACTCGCCGAACCGGCCATGCCGAAGGACCAGGTGGTGCTCGTCGCACTGTGGGCACATCTCTTCAAGTGGCTGTGGCGGCTTCTGCTGCTCTTTGGAATCCAGCTTTCGGGTGGTCTTACATTCCGGATATCCGGTGCATGCCATGAAGGTGCCGAAACGCCCGCGTTTGAGGACCATGGTCTTGCCGCAATTTTCGCAATACTCCTCGGCGCTGTCGGTGTCCTGCGTGTCCGCGGTCTCGAGGTCCGGCAGGTCGATAATGTTTTCTTTCGTGAAGGTGCAGCTTGCCGGATCTTTCTTGTCATAGGCGCTGCAGGCGAAAAACGTGCCGAATTTGCCCCATTTCAATACCAGTGGAGAGCCACAGCGCTCGCAGATCTGATCGGTAGCTTTCTCCATCCGCTTCACATTTTCCATGTGCTTTTCGGCGTGGAGTAACTCCTTTTCAAAATGTCCGTAGAAGCCCTGGAGGAGGGTCGTCCAGACTTCCTTGCCGTCTTCGATGTCGTCCAGTTCTGTCTCCAGGCGGGCGGTGTAGGCGGGATCGAAGATGTAGGGGAAATTGGCGACGAGCAGGTCGGTGACGACCAAGCCGATCTCGGTGGGGACGAATTTGCCGGCCCGGCCTATACCGACTTTGCGAACGTACTCGCGCTCCTGAATGGTGTTGATGATGGCGGCGTAGGTGGATGGCCGGCCGATGCCCCGCTCTTCAAGGATCTTGACCAGGGAGGCCTCATTGAAACGCGGCGGCGGTTCGGTGAAGTGCTGTTCGGGTTCGATTTCGCGAAGGTTGAGTTTCTGTCCGGCATTCAGATCGGGAAGCTTGTTCTTGAGTGCGTCGTCGTCCTCGTCTTTCGCGTCCTTGGCTTCTTCGTAGACCTTCAGGAAGCCGTCGAATTTGAGGATGGAGCCGGTGACGCGGAAGTCATAACGACGATCGGCTCTCGCTTCCACTTCGACCGTGGTCTGATCGAAGAGGGCGGGCAGCATTTGCGAAGCGACGAAGCGGCGCCAGATGAGCTGGTAGAGCTTGAACTGTTCATCGCTCAGATATTGCTTGATGTCATCCGGCGCCATTTCGACGTGTGTCGGACGGATGGCTTCGTGCGCATCCTGGGCATCTTTTTTGCTCTTGAAGGTGTTCGGCTGATCCGGCAGATACTGTTTTCCATGCTTGTTGCTGATGTACTCGCGCACCTCGGTGATGGCGTCGGGCGAGACGCGGGTGGAATCGGTACGCATGTAGGTGATGAGGCCGGTGGTGCCTTCGGAACCGACTTCGATTCCTTCGTAGAGTCGCTGTGCGACGCCCATGGTGCGCTTGAC
>CAZZVA010000168.1:0-7092 GCA_964657345.1 uncultured Acetobacteraceae bacterium
AAGCTTGGCTGCGAAAGCAGGATCAGACACCGCGCTGGGAACAAGTAGAGTTGGGCTGCTGGCAAAGGCTGGGGCAACCCAGGTCAGGTTCTGTCCGGCAGTCGGAAAATCCTGCGCTGCCAGGGTCGGGGACTGCGCTGGTGAACTGCCCTGAATAAGGCGGCGCCATTCTTCGTTCCAGAAGAAGAAGGTCCGGTCATGCTTGTTGTTGTAAACCTTCGGAATGAAGATCGGGCCGCCGACGTTGCCGCCGAAGATGTTGTAGTTCAGCTTCTGTCGTGGCGTGACCGGGTCACTCTGCTTGTTGAAGTACTGGTTCGCATCGAATACCGTGTTGCGGTTGAACTCAAAAGCCTCGCCATGGAAGTGCTGTGTACCGCTCTTCAAACCAAGGCTGATCGTGGCGCCGGAAGAGATACCGTAATCCGGCGGATAGTTACTGGCAAGAGTCTCAAACTGCGCGATTGCATCCTGCGAAGGCATAATGCTCATGCCGCCTGCACCGCCGCGGTCATCGGCTTCGCCGCCGTCAATCAGCCAGATGTTATGACTCTGACGCAGACCGTTCACGCTGATCGTGAAATTGGCTGCCACAGAGGTCGGCGTGTTGCTGTCCGGCAGGGCCGAGCTTACGCCCATGCCGAGTGCAGCCAAAGCCGCAAAGTTCCGGTTCTCTGTTGCAATCTCGCTGATCTGTTCCGAATTGATCAGCGTGGAAACTACGTTCGAGTCCGTTTGTACCTGCAGCGCATTGGCCTGCACCGTAACGGTCGTACCGACAGCACCAACAGTAAGTTTCACGTCGTTGCGCAAGGTCTCTGAAACGTTGACGACAAGACCAGTGGCCTTGTAAGTCTCGAAACCGGCAGAAGTAACGGTAAGGTCGTAAGTGCCGACGTTCAAGGCAGGAAAACTGAACAGGCCGCTCGCGTTGCTGACACCATTGGTGACGAATCCGGTTCCATTCTGGGTCAACGTGATCTGTGCGCCCGGGAGTGCGCTCCCCTTCGCGTCCACGACAGAACCCTCGATAGTAGAGTTCTGCTGCCCGTAAACAGTTACGCAGAGAAGGACCGAGAACAGCGCGGCCAGTATCTGGAGATAGCGGGGCCGTCTGTACTTCATCTTTATTGGCATGCGTGAAATGGCCTTTCCAAGTTGGTGTTACAAATACATCTTTTTACTGAGCGCAATGTAATAAGCCGGGTTCAACACCACTGTCAATAAATTATTTCCGCGCGCGAGCAACCAATCACACATATCCAGACATACGCCAGCCGGAGATATTGTTTCGCTATTGAAAACAAACAGGCGCACCATGGGCAGGCGAAGTATGCAGTGGAGTAAACCTGCCCCGCATAAATCTTCCGTGTCAGGCTTTGACGCCTTGTTATAAGTGACTTACAACCATCCTTCAGGCTTTGGAGACTAAGCAGAGTATCTGCATGGAGAAACAAATTCACTCCCTGAATGTCATCTGCTTTGCGTTACTTTTAGCATCGAGCGGCTATGCGCAGCAGTCTGCACCACCGGTGCGTGACCCGTACACGACTGGTTACGTACAGGCCACTGCTTTGCCAGACAAAACGAACGCCCCGCCAGACGCAGACGGCAATTTCATCCTCGGTCCCACTCACCCCGCTGCCCCTGAATCATCACCTCAGGACGGAGTGCCGAAAGGCGAAATTCACGAATTCCTGATGAGCTCGGCTGAGAGCCGGACCTACCCCGGCATCGCCCGGGACGCCGGCACATTCGGCGCAGTCGACCCGAAAGATCCAGCCAGGCTCCTGGTGCCGACCAGTCATCCCGCCCCCTATACCAGGCGTGTGACCGTCTACATTCCAAAGCAGTACGCCGCCGGAACAGCAGCGCCATTCATCGTCGGAGCAGATGGGCCCGACCCCGATCTGTTTACCGTGCTCGACAACCTGATTGCCAACCATCGGGTCCCCGCCATGATCGCGATCTCGATTGGCAACGGCAGTGGCGACGCCCAGGGCAGCGAACGCGGCTTGGAGTACGACACCATGTCCGGCACCTACGCCGAGTTTGTCGAGAAGGAAGTGCTGCCTCTCGTCGAAGCCCGCTACCACGTCAGGCTGAGCCACGATCCAAATGCCCGCGCCACCATGGGTGGCAGTTCGGGAGGATCCTGTGCGCTCATCATGGCCTGGTACCACCCCGAGTGGTATCACCGCGTGCTCACCTACTCCGGCACCTACGTGAACCAGCAGTGGCCTTATCGTGCGGATGCCCCGCACGGTGCCTGGGAGTTCCATGAGCACCTGATTCCCAACAATCCGCAGAAGCCGATCCGGCTCTGGATGGAGGTAGGTGACCGCGACCTGCTGAACCCTAACGTCATGCGTGACAACATGCACGACTGGGTGCTGGCGAATCAGGAAATGGCACGAGTGCTGGCCGCGAAGGGCTACCACTACCAGTTCGTCTTCGCCCGCAACGCCGGACACACCGACCGCGCGGTCAAACGGCAGACACTGGCCGAGGCGCTCGTGTATGTCTGGCGCGGTTATTCCGGTCCCGCTTGATTCCACCCTGCTTGGACCATACGCTGCCGCCATGGAGCGGCATGAACAGCCATCTGCTTTTACCCTGGCCACTCTGCTCTGGTGCAGGGCTATAATCCTGGTCGCATCCTTCCCCCGCATGAAGGAGTCCCTGAATGACCCGCATCACCACAGCGTTTCGCATCCTTGCCGGCCTTTGCCTGCCCGCCGCCGTCGTGTTGACCATGACCGCCCAGAAAGCGCCGGAGGCCTCGTCCTCTGGGAGCGCCTCCCCGGTCGCCTTCTTGTATGTAGCCACCACGCCCACGAACAGCAGCACCAACCAGATTGAGGCTTTCACAGTCGCATCGGATGGCAGGCTGACGCCAGTTCCAGGTTCGCCCTACGCCGAGGATGTGACCAACCTGGCAGTGAACGGGAAGTACCTGTTCGCTTCCACACGGAACGGGATCTACATTGACCAGTTCCTGCAGGAGCCGGGCGGCGGCATCAAGTTCTCGCGGTCAACCAACATTCAGCAATACAACCTGGATAACTGTGGCGTGTCGGGCGAGCTGGTGACAGACCATACCGGCAGTTCGATATATGACCTCGAACAATATGCCGACTGTGCCAACCATGGAATGCAGTCGTTCGCGATCGAAAAACCGTCGGGAGCTCTCAAGAACCTGGGTGGCACGAATTACGCACGCTATCTGAGTGGCCAGATCAGCTTCACCGGCAATAATGAATTCGCCTTCACCACCACCTGCATCCCAGGAAATCAATCCGAATACGATGCCTTCAAGCGCCTCAGCAGCGGAGCGCTGGTTTCCATCAACGCCAATCTCCAGCTTCCCGTACCACCTGCCAGCACTGCGTGGTGCGTGAATTACGATGCCGCCGATCCCGAGAATCACGTCGCCATCACCATGCAGCCGGGCTACATCCCCGAGCAGCCGTACACGTTCAAGCCTGCCGGACCACCCCAGATCGCCGCCTTCACTGTCGACGGGAAAGGAAACCTGACTACGACGAATACGCGGAAGACCATGCCGCCGACATCCGTCGATACGGTGATCAATATCGACATGGCGCCTTCCGGCAAACTCCTCGCCGTCGGCGGCACCAGGGGCCTGCAGCTCTTCCACTTCAACGGTGCCGCCCCGCTGACGCACTACACCGGACTGTTGGTAAACGAAGAAGTACAGCAGATTTTCTGGGACAACGCCAACCACGTATACGCGCTCGGCTTGAACAAGCTGTGGGTGTTCACAGCCACGCCCACCAGCGTAATCCAGGCACCGGGCTCACCCTACAACCTCGGCCAGACTGTCAGCTTCATCGTCCAGCCGAAAACCGCGAAGCCCGCGGCCGTAAAGTAAAGGCGCTTCAGGAGGAAGCTACGCTGCCATTCAGCGTCAGGTCGATAGCGACCTCCTTGGCCACCTTCAGAATGAAGATACTGGGGTCCTTGAGGCCCCATTTCACATACGGCACCACAAAGTGCGTCTTCGCAATGCACTGCGAGCCGTCGATGTGAACCTGCATCGGTACCGTCATCTCATGCGGCGTGCCATGCAGCGTAAACGTCCCGGTTACCTGGATCGTCGAGTCGCCACTTGCAGCCAGCGTGCCCTGGTAGCTGTGCGGAGCAAACGTGACATCACTGAAATGAGGCGCGTCCAGGACCTCGTTGGTCATCTTCTTATCGCGGGAGTCGTTGCCCGTCTTGCCGCTTCCCGCAGCAACCACCACCATCCCTGAGATAGTCGCCGCCTTCGGATCGAACGCAATCGATCCGCTCTGTACATGAAACGTGCCGTGCGTCGCGTGATCGGATGCGCCGAGCGTCATGGCGACATCGCTCTTGTCGGGATCCACTTTGAAGCTTTGATGCTGCGCCAGGACAGGGGAAACAGCGAGTAGCGGAAGAACCAGGAAGAGTATGCGGCGGGACATCGTCATTTCTTTTCTCCGAACGTTGGATTGAGCATGGCAGAACTTTGCACAGGGAAATTGGAATCATTGCCTGGATGAACAACGCGTTGCGTCAACCAAGCGCGGATCGAGGCAATCTGGTAGTCAGGCAGATATTCATGGCCGGGCATATCCGTCCCCGGAATTCCGAAGCGGATGATCCGCGCCAGTGTGTCGTTCCACACCGCGCCACCAGCATCGGACGGCAGATAGCGCCAGGGACCTGCAGGAAAAACAGGCGGCAGGCGATGAAACTCCGCATGCAATTGCAGCCTGGTCGCCCCGTTGCTCGCATGACACGTGGCGCAATACTGCTGAAACAGCTGCGCACCACCGGTCACATCTGCCTGCGCAACCGCAGTCGGCGCCAGGTGCCACTGGCTCTCCGCTGCCCGATGACCCGCAACATCGCCTCCACTCAGACCAGCAAGATAAGCGACAAGGTCGTCACCGCGCCCACTACCGAAAAGATACGCATACGGTGGCATGAACGAACCGGGACTCAACTGTGCCGGTTGCTGCTGATGAGCCTTCAACCAGAGAGGAGAGCGGCGGCTTCCCACTTCCGAAAGATCCGGCCCCTGCCTGCGATTGCCGATCAACGGCGGCTGCAGACTCCGCAGCGCTTCCACTGATTGCACCGGACCCCACATCGCCTCGTCCCGGCTGCCGGGACGCACATACTGCGAATGACAGTGAATGCAGCCTTCCGCAATGTAAACCTGCCGGCCGCGCTGCGCCTGCGTAAAAACTCGGTTGTCTGACAACTGTCTCGGATGAAGCACCTGCTGCAATCCATAAGCAGCCAGGAGCACCGCGCAGGTAGCCGCCACTTCCAGCCGCCGATGGCGCAACAGTGAAAACAGCAGCGGCGCGAGGATGACCACGCCTGCAACTGCGACAAATAACACCGGCACGTGGCCCAGGTTCTGGGCCATCCCGATCCCCATCGCCGAACCGATCCAACCCGCAACCGCATAAATCCAGCCGGCCATGCGTCCGCGCGATGCAATCGAAGCCATCGGCGCAAGCACCGCCGGGTACGCCACCAGGGCCACCGAATACAGCGAGACACCGACCGGATACAGAACCGAAGCAATCACGATGCCGCCCGACTGCAGGAGCAGGCATGCGCTCGCGAGAAAAAGAAACGCCGTTGTCAGTACCGCTGACAATCCACGTCGACGCAACAGCCATGCGCTCGCGACCGCTGCCACAAGGTGCAGCGCAGCATTGACCCATAAATGAACATCGCCCTGCCATGTGCCGGCCTTGAGCGCCGGCGTATTCTGAATGATGAAGAAGGCAGCCGAATCAAACCAGACCAGGGCTGTGAAGCAGAACAGCACTCGGACGAACGAAGGTTCAGCTTCTTCGCGTCGCGAGGACGGCAGCGGGAACTCGATGATCCCTGCCGCTTGACCCGCGTTACCCGCACCGCCCGCAGCAAAAATGCCACCAGCGCACAGTCCCGCCGCAACCACGGCCTGCACTTGTGGCGACGCCGTAAAGAATGGCGGAAAATTGCAGAAGAAATAGCCGATGCCCGTGCCAAGGCCCACCTGCAGCAGCGACTCTCCCGCGCCGAGCCATTGCCGAAGATGCGTGACCAGCGTCACCGTAAGCAGTCCGAGACCGCAGCCGATCAGCAGCGAAACGAGCACGCACGCCAGCAGACTCAGTTGCAGCAGCGTGAGCACTGCCGCGCAGGCACACAGCAGGAAAGCAGCGCGCAGCCGCCATGCCGGCGAGACATGCCGCGTGGGAACCGGTGCCAGCAGGCTCATCGCAATTCCGCCGCAAGCCATCGCCGCCATCGCAAGTTTCAGGTGCGCATCGGCAATGCCGAGATCGGCAAGCCGCTTCAGAAACGCAAACTGAGCAAAGATCAGAAAGTAAATATACGTGACGGCAACCAGCAGGATGCCGCGCCATCCGGATCGGAGTGACGAGACCACGTTAGTGAATCTCATGGGCCAGCCATCCTCTCGCAAGCCCTAGACTCTGCACCATCGCAAAGATCCCATCTGTAACCGCAACAGACACCCATCCCGCATCGAAGTTTCCAGTCATTACCTGGACCGCCACGAAGATCGCGACCAGTCCACGCGTAATGGCAGTCAGCAGCCAGACTGTTTCCAGCCGCGCCGACTCCTGCGCACGGACCAGCGTCGCCCCGTACAGGCAGGCAATTCCGACCGACAACACGAACACCCCCACGTAGGACAGAAATGGCAGGGTCGCGGGCGCAGCCGGCACATGCATCAGCCGTAGCGTGAAGGCAGGAGCAAAAATCAACAACAAGCCCGTTACCGTGTCCGAAAATCCTGTCACCAGCTGGTACCAGAACAGCAGAGTCTTCCGGTTCATGTTGCCTGCTCCGGGACGCGCGAACGCTTTCGCATCAGCCTCGACGCATCCAGCAACCAATACGCAGATGCCACCAGCATCAGTCGCCGCGTCTCTACAGGCAGCGCCTCGAGACGCCGAAGATAGTGGTCCTCGAGCTGACCCAACAGTCCCCTTGGGTCAGAATCTGCGAAACCACCGGCCAGCTCCGCCGTGGTCAGCTCGGTCTCCAGCAGCTCGATCCGCGGCAGCG
>CAZZVA010000169.1:0-7087 GCA_964657345.1 uncultured Acetobacteraceae bacterium
CAACCGGCTTTACCACAACAACGGAAACGGCACCTTTACGGATGTGACGGCGGCTTCCGGAACAGGCGGGAGTGGCTGGTCGACCAGTGCGGCATGGATGGATGTCGATAACGATGGCCTTCTGGACCTGGTGGTGCTGCGCTATCTGAAATGGGACTTTGACGACGTGTTCTGCGGGGAGCATCGCGACGGGTATCGCGCGTATTGCCATCCGGATCTGTTCCAGCCGATTGCGCCGCTGGTCTTCCATAACGATGGCAAGGGGCATTTCAGCGAGGTTTCGGCGAAGGTGGGGCTGGACAAGCCGGGCAAGGGCCTGGGTATTTCGCTGGCCGATTATGACCGGGATGGCAAGCTGGATGTCTTTGTCGCCAACGACTCGATGCTGGAGTTTCTGTACCACAACAGGGGGGACGGCACCTTTGAGGAGACGGCGCTTCCGGCCGAGGTGGCCGTGGATGGGGACGGCAAGACCTATGCAGGCATGGGGGTCGATTTCGCCGATTACAACAATGACGGGCTGCCGGACCTGGTGATCACCAACCTGGCGAACCAGAAGTATGCGCTGTACCAGAACAATGGCGATGGCAGCTTTACCTATAGCAGCTACGCGAGCGGCGTGGCTGGGGCAACGCTGCTGCATTCGGGCTGGGGCACCCGCTTCTTCGACTACGACAACGACGGCCGGAAGGATCTAATTGTCGCGCAGGGGCATGACATCGACAACATCCAGTTGAATTTTCCGCAGCTTCGTTACAAGGAGCCGCTGTTGCTGATGCACAACAATGGGCACGGTTTTACGGACGTGTCGGCAAAATCAGGCGCGGCCTTTCAGCAGGCCTGGGTGGGACGCGGGATTGCTTTAGGCGACCTGGACAATGATGGGCGGGAGGATGCGGTGGTGAGCACCAACGATGGCCCGGCCTATGTGCTGCATAACGAGACGGCAACGCAGAATCACTGGCTGACGCTGGAATTGGTCGGACATGCCAGCAATCGGGATGCTATCGGCGCCGAGGTGAAGGTGACGGCAGCGGGGCGCTCGCAGTGGGCCACGGTCTCGACGGCGAGCAGCTACCTTTCGGCCAGCGACAAGCGTGTGCATTTCGGACTGGGTGCGGCTGCGACGGCTGATATCGAAATCCGCTGGCCGAGTGGCATCCAGCAGACGCTGAAGGGGCTGAAGGCGGATCAGCAAATCAAGGTGGAGGAAGCGGCCAGGAAATGACGTCTGGTCGGGCGGAGTCGCCCGGTTCGTACCAGTGACCAGACGGATGCAGCAAGGTTGGCAGCCGACACCGGCAGGCACTATCCTCGATAGCTGGCATTGTTCAGCTGCTTACTGTTCCGATGGATCGAGAATCTGGATCGCGTTGAGCGGCAGTGGGCGTAAGAAGATGTCCGGGAAGAGCACAAAGCAATGAAAACAGTCACGCAGGCAGTTCCGCTCACCACCAATAAACACCTCATCCGCTGGGTCGAGAAGATGGCGGATCTGACGACTCCGGACTCGATTCACTGGGTCGATGGCAGCAAGGAAGAGTATGACTTTCTCTGCCAGCAGATGGTTGCGGCGGGTACGTTCGTGCAGCTGAACCAGGACCTGTGGCCAGGATGCTTCTATGCCCGTTCTGATCCCAAGGATGTAGCGAGGGTGGAGGAGCGGACGTATATCTGTTCGCTCTCGAAGGATGCGGCGGGTCCGACCAATAACTGGGAAGATCCGTTCGTGATGCGGAAGAAGCTGAAGTCGCTGTTTCGCGGCTGCATGCGCGGCAGGACGATGTACGTGCTGCCGTTCAGTATGGGGCCGGTGGGATCGCCGATGTCGCGGATCGGTGTGCAGCTGACTGACTCGCCCTACGTAGTTGTGAATATGCGCATCATGGCGCGGATCGGGCTGCCGGTGTTTGCGGAGATCGACAAGGATGCGCAGCGGGTGGTGCCCTGCATGCACTCGGTAGGCGCACCCCTGCAGGCTGGACAGGCGGACGTGACGTGGCCTTGCAATGAGCAGAAGTACATCGTGCATTTTCCGGAGACTCGCGAGATCTGGTCGTACGGGTCTGGTTATGGTGGCAATGCGCTGCTGGGGAAGAAATGCTTTGCGCTGAGGATTGCGTCGAACATTGCCCGGGACGAAGGCTGGATGGCCGAGCACATGCTGATCGTGGGGGTGGAAAGCCCCACGGGTGAGAAGACGTATGTGGCTGCTGCGTTTCCCAGTGCGTGCGGGAAGACGAATTTTGCCATGATGATTCCGCCGGCGGGTTTCGAGGGCTGGAAAGTAAACACGGTCGGCGACGATATTGCCTGGATCAAGCCGGATGCCAAGGGGCAGCTGCGGGCAATCAATCCGGAGTCGGGCTTCTTTGGAGTGGCGCCGGGGACTTCGGCCAAGACCAATCCAAATGCGATGGCGACCCTTTCGAAGAACAGTATTTTCACGAATGTCGCGCTGACGCCGGAGGGCGGCGTGTGGTGGGAGGGTATGACGGATGAGCCGCCGGCCTACTGCCTGGACTGGCAGGGGAAGGCCTGGACGCCTGAGATCGGAAGGGTGACGGGGAAGCCTGCTGCTCATCCGAATGGACGCTTCACGGCTCCTGCGGCGCAGTGTCCGACGATCGACGACAGCTGGGAGGCGCCTGAGGGGGTGCCGATCAGCGCGATTGTGTTCGGGGGCCGACGATCGACGACCATTCCGCTGGTCTACCAGGCGTTCAACTGGAGTTCCGGCACCTATGCCGGGGCGACGATGGCATCAGAAACGACGGCGGCGGCGGCTGGTGCTGTCGGCAAGGTACGGCGTGACCCGATGGCGATGCTGCCGTTCTGCGGGTATCACATGGGGGATTATTTTCGGCACTGGATCCAGATGCAGCGTTCGCTGAGCACCACGCCGCGGGTCTTTCATGTGAACTGGTTCCGGAAGGACGAAGCCGGAAAGTATTTGTGGCCGGGATTCAGCGAGAACATGCGGGTACTGAAGTGGATTGTGGATCGGGTGAGGGGTCGCGCGCAGGGCAAGGAATCGCCGATTGGCTGGACGCCGCACTACGAAGATATCAACTGGAAGGGTCTGGACTTTTCCGAAGAGCGTTTCGATGCGCTGCAGGTGGTGGACCGTGCTGCGTGGCGGCATGAGGTAATCGGGCATGAAGAGCTGTTTATCTCGCTGCACAACCATTTGCCACCGGAGATGATTTTTGAGCGAGAGTTGTTGATATGCCGGCTGTAAGGTTTCGCGGCGAATCGGGAGCAATCTACCCCGTTCGTCGCCTTGTTTCCCGGCGGTATGCCGGATAGTCTTAAAGGTAGTCAGGTCTTTCCATATGGCAACAAAAACGCAGGTCAGCAAATCCTCCGCAGCACTTCTCGTACCAAGCGATCACAACCAGGTGTTGGATGTTTTCCGCCGCTGGGGATTTCTCCAGGCAAATCTCGATCCGCTGGGGACCAGCCTTGCGGCAGAGTCGTTCCCGGAGGAGTTTGCCGAAGGCAAAGAAGCGGACGAGGCTCGCGGCTATTATTGCGGCACGATCGCTGTCGAGTTCATGCATATTGCCGATCCGGCAAAGCGGCATTGGATTCAGCAGCGGATGGAGAAGCCGGGAGCTTCGTCGAAGCGAAAGATCGATCAGCAGCGCACGCTTGAGCTGTTGACGCGCGCCGATATTTTCGAGCAGGTGATCCAATCGCGCTACCTTGGAACCAAGAGGTTCTCGCTGGAGGGGCTGACTGCGCTGATTCCCTTTCTGGATGAGTTGCTGCGCAGTGCTGCGGCGCAGGGCGTCAACCAGGCCATGCTGGGCATGAGTCATCGCGGCCGATTGAACGTGATGGTGAATATTATTGGCCGTTCGACCAGCGACATCTTCACCAAGTTTGAGGATGTGGATCCGCGCAGTGTGCTGGGCGGCGGCGACGTGAAGTATCACGTCGGTGCGACCGGGACGTTCCACGCGGATGAAGGTCGTACCGTCGATATTCACCTGGTGTCGAATCCGAGTCACCTCGAGGCAGTCGATCCCGTGGTGGTTGGACGGGCTCGCGCCAAGCAGACACGGATCGGGCCGGAGGGTGAGGCACGTGTTCTGCCGATTGTGATCCATGGCGATGCTGCATTTGCCGGCCAGGGTATCTGGGCAGAGTGCCTGAACCTGGCTTCGATCAGCGGATTTACGGTTGGCGGCAGTGTGCACGTGATCGCGAATAACCTGCTGGGCTTTACGGCGGAGCCACGCGAATCGAATGCCTCGCGGTTTGCGTCTGACATTGCAAAACGATTGCCGATACCGATTTTTCATGTGAATGCGGAAGACGCCGATGCGGTTCTTCGGGTCGCCGACATTGCAGCTGAATACCGGCAGACATTTCACTCGGATGTGGTTGTCGATTTGATCGGGTACAGGCGGCATGGACACAGCGAGATCGATGATCCCACGGTGACCCAGCCACTGCTGTATGCGCGTATCAAGAATCATCCGCCACTGTTTCAGATCTATGCGAAGCAGATTGGCGCCGATGCCGGTCCGGTGGTTCAGCAGTACCAGGCAGAGTTTCTGGAAGCGCAGAAACAGGCAAAGATTTCGGACAAGGTGCCAAAGCTGGCGACATTGCCAGAGTATTGGGGTCACTACGCCGGCGGACCTTACAAGGCCAGCTACGAAGTCAATACAGGTCTGCAGCGGGAACAAGTTACAGAGATCGGCCTGGGATTAACGCGCTATCCCGAGCAATTTCACGTGCATGCCAAGGTGAAGAAGCTGCTGGAGCAACGCGCGGAAATGGCGCGGGGCGAGAAGCCTTTCGACTATGGCATGGCAGAGGCATTGGCCTTTGGATCACTCCTGGTGTCGGGTACACCGGTCCGGCTTTCGGGCCAGGACAGTCAGCGCGGAACCTTCAACCAGCGGCACAGTGTTCTCGTTGATATCGAGGACGAGAGCCGTTACATTCCGCTGGCTCACCTGAGCAAAGACCAGGCAGAGTTTGAGGTCTATAACTCGATGCTTTCCGAAGCGGCAGTGCTTGGCTTCGAGTACGGCTATGCGCGCGACTATCCGGAGACCCTGGTGCTGTGGGAAGCGCAGTTCGGTGACTTCGCGAATGGCGCGCAGATCATTATCGACCAGTTCATTGCGTCAGGCGAAGACAAGTGGGGCCTGCTGGCCGGTGTCGTCCTGCTGCTGCCCCATGGCTATGAGGGCGGTGGCCCGGAACACTCCAGTGCGCGGGTGGAGCGCTACCTGCAACAGGCGGCGCATGACAATATGCAGATCTGCCAGCCTTCGACGGCGGCGCAGTACTTCCACCTGCTGCGGCGCCAGGCCATGCGCAAATGGCGCAAGCCGCTGATCGTTTTTACGCCGAAGAGTATGCTGCGGCATCCGGATGCCAACTCGCCGATTGAAGACTTCAGCCGCGAGGGATTCCTGAATGTGCTGCCGGAGACAGAGGTGAAGGATGCCAAGCGATTGCTGATCTGTACCGGCAAGATCGGGCACCAGCTGCGCGTGGAGCGCACCAAGCGCGGCATCGATTCTGTGGGCATTATCTTCGTGGAGCAATTGCATCCATGGCCGGAAGCAGAGCTGGGCGCGGCGATCCAGCAGCATCCGCATGTGCAGGAAATAGTCTGGGTGCAGGAAGAACCATCCAACATGGGCGCACTGACCTACGTGAAGCCGCACCTGCGTCGCATCGCCGGCAACCATGCGGTGCTGAGTGTGAAGCGATCTGCCAGCGCGAGCGTTGCAACCGGATCTGCCAAAGCGCACGAGATGGAAGAACGGACGCTGCTCGACCTGGCTTTTGGGCACCTGAACAACTAGCTTCATTCCCGGACTTCGCCGCGACCCTGCTGCGAAGTCCGGTGTAGCCTGTTCTCGTGAAGGAACCAGGTTCAGTGAAGAAAGACGATGCCGAAATACTTTCGATCGCGGGGCAGGATGTCCGCATCTCGCATCCGGGCAAGCTCTATTTCTCGCAACAGACCAAGCTGACCAAGCTCGACATCGTGCGCTACTTTCTAGATGTGGCACCAGGCGCATTGTTCGGGATCCGTGATCGACCGATCGTGTTGAAGCGCTTTGTCAACGGCGCGGAAGCCGAGCCGTTCTACCAGAAGCGTGCACCTTCCGATCTTCCCTCCTGGCTGCGTACAGCTACACTTTCTTTTCCTTCGGGCCGGACTGCGGAGGAAGTGGTGGTGGATGACGCGGCAGGCCTGGCATGGATTGTGAACCTGGGCTGCATGGAGCTGCATCCGCATCCGGTGCGTTCCGGCGACCTGGATCATCCGGATGAATTGCGCATCGATCTTGATCCTGGGCCGAGTGTTGCGTGGACCGACGTACGGCTGGTGGCTCTTGAAGTCAATGCGCTGCTTGGTGAGCTGGGGATGCAGGGCATGCCGAAGACCAGCGGCTCACGGGGCATGCATGTGAATGTACGCATTCAGCCGCGCTGGTCATTTACAGAAGTGCGCCGCGCTGCACTGGCGCTGGCTCGTGCTGTGGAGCGCCGCGTGCCGCAACTGGCGACTTCAAAGTGGTGGAAAGAAGAGCGGCACGGCGTGTTCCTGGATTACAACCAGAACGCGAAGGACCGGACGACCTCGTCTGCCTACTCGGTGCGGCCGCTGCCGGATGCGCGCGTGTCGGCGCCGCTGGGCTGGGATGAAGTTCCACTCTGCGAAGCTGCCGACTTCACCGTGCTGACGATGCCTGCACGCTTCGCCGCGATCGGCGATCCGCATGGCGAGATGGAAGCGAGCGCTGGCAGTGCTTCGCTGGAGGCTCTGTTGGAGCTTGCCGCGCGTGATGAACGCGAGGGACTGGGGGACGCTCCATGGCCACCGCATTTTCGCAAGATGGAGAGTGAGGCACCGCGTGTGGCTCCATCGAGAGCGAAGGCTGCAGCGAAGAAAACGACCACAAAGAAAGCTGATGCGACGGATTCGGAATCAGTGGGCGGTGCGGCGGCGAAGAAGCCTGCGCGCAGCAGGATGCCGCTCCTCGTCATCGCACATTCGCCCTCGGAAAGCGCCGCGCGCGAGGGCCTGCAGAGATGGAAGGTGCGG
>CAZZVA010000170.1:0-6916 GCA_964657345.1 uncultured Acetobacteraceae bacterium
GAGGATGGTGCGCCCAGAAGGAGTCGAACCTCCGGCCTATTGATTCGTAGTCAATCGCTCTATCCAGCTGAGCTATGGGCGCATCGCTGCAACTCCCAAAGAATATCAAAGTCCCGCCGATTCACCAACCTCCGCATTGCTCCATTGCCCCAAGCTGAAGCTGGTACTATGCTCGCTCGATGGTGTTCGTCGGTCCCTTCCATCTCTCCTCGCTCGAAGACTCACTTCTCACCGAGGCAGCGATCCGCCGCCTCCTGATGGCCTGTGCCATGGGTGCCCTGATCGGTATTGAGCGCGAGTGGCGTCACAAGGATTCCGGCCTCCGCACGAACATGCTTATCTGCATGGGCGCGGCACTGTTCACGCTCATGGGGGCGGCCCTCGCGGGCAATTCCGAAGACAAGAGCCGTGTAGCTTCGAATATTGTTCAGGGCATCGGCTTTCTCGGCGCCGGCCTCATCCTCCACACTCGCAATCGCGTCCTGGGAATGACCAGCGCCGCCTCGGTCTTTGTCGTGGCAGCTATCGGCATGACGTGCGGAGCCGGCCTCTATTTCGAAGCAGCCTTTGCTACCGGCATTGTCCTGATTTCTCTGCAGGCTGTGGGCGCCTTTGAGGCAAAGTTAGGCTGGAAGCGGTATCCCATGCTGTATGAAGTGCGAGCCAACATCGGTATGGTTGTACCCAGGCAGAGCACTACGCCTGCACAGGCGGATGCAGAAGCCGAAGAGCGCGAGGCTGCCCGGCACCGCATGTTTGCCGCGATCCTCAGAGTCCTCGACGCCGACAGTCAGCGACTCCACGTCATCGACCGTGACAACATCGCTGGTCTCGAACGAGTTTCGTTTTCAGTAATGGAAACAAGAAAAGGACATAACCGCATACTCAACGGGCTGCGTGATAGTGATGCCACCGACTCCGTGATCGCGTTCGCCGACAACAACGACGAATAGACTACTTGACCGGAGCCGCCGCAGGAGTCGGTTCCGGCTCCGGCTCCGGCTGGATCGGAATCAGGGGCATTCTCTCGACCACATCGATGCCGCCTCGGCGCAGCATCTGCTCTACAACCGCGACCGTCAATCGGGTTGCATCGTACTCAACCGTGATGATCTTCCACTCTTCATCGATCAGCACCCGGCGGATCCCGTAAACTTCTTTCAATTTACCGATCGCCTGCATCGACTCCTCGGTCGGCTGATGTTCATAGCGGAACTTTACGTCCATCTGTGTCATGGGTCAACTATACCAATCGAAGTTGGCGCAGGCGTACGCCGGAACAATGTCGCATGCAGAAACACAAAGGCCCGGATCGTGGTGGACCCAGGCCTTGTGCTTCGATTGCACACTCGGACTCAGTAAATTCTGAAGTTGATCTCCACTGAAATCTCCACCGGAACCGCCCGTCCCTGCATCTGTGCCGGCTTGAAGCGGTACTGCTTCACAGCCTCGATCGCTTTCTCGTCCAGGCCCATACCGAGCGGTCGCGAGACGTGAGGTCGCTGCACATTGCCCTGGGCGTCCACGATAACGGACACAACGCACACGCCCTGGTATTTGGCACGTCTGGCTTCATCCGAGAATTCCGGATCGACCGAATAGATCAACTGGGGAGCGGATACGCCGCCGCCGACATGGAAGAGACCGCCGCCGGTACCGCCGCCACTGCCGTTGCCAAATCCGTTGCCATTGCCGGATCCGATGCCGCCATTCCGGCCGGTGCCCATACCTGCGCCCGAACCGGTTCCATTCGACTGGGCTCCCACGATGCTTGTCTTGGGATTGCCTAGGTCAGGCAGCGCACTCGGAGGCTGCTGAATGTTGTCCGGCATCTTGATGGCCGGCTCAACTGCAAGCTTCGGCTTCTCGTTGATGATCACCATTGGCGGGGTGATCGGGTCCTTCTCAAACTTGGGCAGACGACCTTTGGGCGTCTGAATAATGTCATGGGAACCACCGCCGCCGCCGCCACCCATCTTCTGGGCATTCGGAGCAATCGGCATAAACTGCGGCACATCGACCTGGGTTACCACTGCCGGCTTTGCAATCGGCTTGATGTGCAGATGCGCCAGATAAATAAACCATCCGATCAGCGCAATGATCAGGACATGGACCCCGATCGACACGCCGGAGGAGACCGGATCGCGTTTGACCGCGAATGGATCCTTGACCGGGATCGGCGTTGAAGTCAGCTCCAGCGGAGGCAGCTTCTTCGGAGACACAATCTCGCGGATGCTCGAGATCATGGATTGCCAGGTGGATTCAACTTGAATCTCGTCAGCAAAATGCGGTTCAGGCAAGCGCTGACGGGACGCTTCGTCGTTCGATTCGAGATCCGGGGGTGTCAAAAGCTGATTCGCCATATCGATTCGGACTGGAAGGATAGCCCAATTGGCGACCAACCCAGTAACTCCTATTATGAACGACTGATTACCTGCTGTCTGCTAAGACCTGAAACTCATGTGCACGAAAGGAAGTACTTTCTGCAAATTCGTACCGGAAGACATTGTTGCCTGGCATACAACCACACTTCCCCGAAATGGATCGCTGCTTGACTCGTTTAGACGTCGAATCCGGAGTAAATGTCGCGTGCCCTGCAACTTATATATCGGCAGCACCTGGCAATGGCTTTCACTGCAGTTCCACATTTTTTAATTCCTAATAGAATCAGTAATAAGGCTACAGCCAATCAAGACCAGAAAAGCAGGGTGAACCAATGTCCGCAACGCCGTTCAAGGCGACGCTCCTCCTCCCCCAAACCGATTTCTCCATGAAGGCCAATCTGCCGCAGAACGAACCGGCGCGCCTGGAAGAATGGTCCCGGAAGGATATTTACAGCCAGATCCGGGCTGCCCGGGCGGGCGCTGCAAAATACATTCTGCACGACGGTCCCCCCTACGCCAACGGTCCCATCCACCTCGGCCACGCCCTTAACAAGTCCCTGAAGGACTTTGTGGTCAAGTCAAAAACCATGGCCGGCTTTGACGCCCCCTACGTTCCCGGCTGGGACTGCCACGGCCTGCCAATCGAAATCAAAGTCGATGAACAGCTTGGCCGCAAAAAACTGGAGATGGACCCGGTCGCTGTTCGCCGTGCCTGCCGTGAGTACGCGCAAAAGTACGTCGACCTCCAGAAATCCCAGTTCGAACGCATCGCCGTCTTCGGACGCTGGAACGACCCCTATCTCACCATGTCGAACCATTACGAATCGAAAATTGTTGAGACGTTTTACGAGTTCTTCGAGAAAGACTTCGTCTACAAAGGCCTGAAGCCGGTCTACTGGTGCATCCATGACCGTACAGCCCTGGCCGAGGCGGAAGTCGAGTACGAAATGCACACTTCGCCCAGTGTGTACGTTCGCTATGCACTCACCTCTGACCCGGCCTCACTCGACCCGAAGCTTGCCGGCAAACCGGTCCACGCCATCATCTGGACCACCACGCCGTGGACGCTGCCGGCTTCGCTCGCCATCGCCTTCCATCCGGATTTCAAGTACGTAGCCCTTGAAAACACCGATGGCAACATCTACATCGTCGCCGAAGCCCTGACCCCGGCGGTCAAGGCCGCCTGCAAGCTGGAAGCAGCCCTTGAGATCGCCCGCTTCGATGGTTTGGCTCTCGAGCGGACCACCTTCCGGCATCCATTTCTCGACCGTTCCATCCTCGGTGTCACCGCAGACTACGTCACCGCCGACCAGGGTACCGGCGCCGTACATACTGCGCCTGCCCATGGCGCCGACGACTTCTACACCGGCGCGCGCTATGGCCTCGACCAGACCTGCTTCGTCGACAATGCCGGGCGCATCCAGAATGGCCTGCCCGAATACGATGGTCTGACCGTTTTCAAAGCCAACGCTCCCATCATCGAGTTGCTCGAGACCCGCGGCGCACTGATGGGCCGCAATGACATCTATCACTCCTACCCGCATTGCTGGCGCTGTCACAACCCGGTCATCTTCCGGGCGACCGAGCAATGGTTTATCGGCATGGAAACTCCCATGATCAACACCGACGGAAGTCAGACCACCTTCCGCCAGCTGGCCCTCGATGCCATCAAGCAGGTCAAATGGGATCCCGCCTGGGGAGAAGAACGCATTTCCAACATGATCGCCACTCGCCCCGACTGGTGCATCTCGCGCCAGCGGATCTGGGGTGTGCCCATTGCTGTCTTCCTGTGCCAGAAGTGTCAGAAGCCGCTGAAAGATCCAGCAGTCAACCGCAGCATTGTTGAGCTCTTCGCCAGGGAAAGCGCCGACGCATGGTACATCCATGACGCGGCAAAACTCCTGCCCGCCGGACTGACCTGCCCATCCTGCGGTCATGACGATTTTCGCAAGGAAATGGACATCGTCGATGTGTGGTTCGAGTCGGGGGCCAGCTGGCATGCCGTCCTCGAAGCTGATCCCGAACTCCACTGGCCGGCTGACCTCTACACTGAAGGCGGCGACCAGCATCGCGGGTGGTTCCACTCTTCCCTGCTTACGTCCGTCGCCATCCGCGGAGCAGCACCTTATAAGACTGTCGCCACCTCCGGCTGGACGCTCGACGAACAGGGCCGCGCGTTCTCGAAATCACTCGGAAACGGTGTCGATCCGGTGGACGTAGCGAAGCGTCTCGGGGGTGAAATCGTCCGCCTCTGGGTCGCGTCTGTCGACTTCCGTGAGGACGTCGCCGCCAGCGAGAAGCTCATGCAGCGCGTTGCCGGCAATTACGTGAAGCTGCGCAACACCTTCAAATTCCTGCTCGGCAACCTCTATCAGTTCGAGCCCCGCGAACATGCTGTTGGCTGGGCGCAATTGCAGCCCATCGATCAATACATGCTGGTCCGCCTCAGAGAGCTGACCGAGCGCGTCACCAGGTGGTACGAGGCGTTTGAGTTTCACCGCGTATACCAGGCCATCAACGAGTTCTGTGTCGTCGACCTCAGTTCTCTGTACCTCGACGTCCTCAAAGACCGCATGTATACCTTTGCGCCCACGGATCCCGCCCGCCGCTCTGCGCAGACCGTACTCTGGACCATCACCGAAGCCCTGGTACGCCTGATCGCTCCGATCCTCAGTTTCACGGCAGAAGAAATCTGGACTCACCTTCCCGGTACCGCAGAGCGCGAGAGCAGTGTGCACATCGCCCGCTTCCTGCGGCCTGATGTCTTGATCGCACCCGAGTTCGCTATCGATGCCGCGCAGATTGCCGCCGACTGGACTGAGCTTCTGACGATCCGGGATGTAGCCATGAAGAGCCTGGAAACCGCGCGTAAGAACGGCAGCATCGGGAAGGCTCTCGAAGCGAAGATCCGGCTGGAGTTGCCCGATGATCTTTTGACCCTCGCACGCAAGTATCACGGCTGCATGAAGGAGTTGCTGAATGTTTCCCAGGTGGAACTGGGAAAGGTTGCAAAGGCCGCCACTGACACTGCTTCAACTATCCATGCCGAAACGCTTCCAGCCGACGGCCTGAAATGCGAGCGATGCTGGAACTACTCCACGCACATCGGCGAAGACCCGCGGTGGACCACCGTCTGTGATCGCTGCGCCATCGCTCTCGATGCCATCGGCTTTGCGCCAATTCTTCCGGAAGCAGGGGCAGCCTGATGGAGACCAACGTCACCGCGGCCTCTCCTCTCGCGTCGCCCGGGATCCAGCAGAGAGATTGGCGCGGCTGGCTGCTCGCCCTCTCCACTCTGGTCATCTGGGCCGACCGGCTTAGCAAGCGCTGGATCGAAAAGCATCTCCCGGTCGGCAGCACCATTTCCGTCATCCCTCATACCTTTCGCCTCTCGCATGTCTACAACAGCGGCGCTGCCTTCTCTCTTTTTGGCGACAGCGCATCGCCGCAGCGCGTTCGCTGGGCACTCGTCGCCTTCTCGCTCCTGGCCGCGGTTCTGGTTTTCGTCATGCTGATCAAAGTCGGCCGGCGTGTCGCGCCGACTTCCGTAGCCCTGGCTTTGGTACTCGGTGGAGCGATCGGCAACTCCTTCGATCGAATCCACGTCGGTTACGTGACCGACTTCCTCGAAGTGCAGCTGCACCTCGGCAGCTGGCACTACCACTGGCCCGACTTCAACATCGCCGACTCCTGCATCGTCACCGGCGGCCTGTTGCTGATGGTGGATGCCTTCCGCTCGGCGAAAAGCAGCTGAAATTTTGAAACATGACATGGCAGTCCGCTTCAAGCCTTTGTGAACCATTTGGAAATAGACACTGTATCTGCCTCCGAGACACCTCCGGAGTTTATATCCGAATGCAGGAAAGAACACGTCTCGATTCTTGGCCTCGACGGTTTTCGCATCACCGACGGAGAGAAGATACAGCCTTATCTTCAGCGTTCACTCGATTGTCGGGTGCCACATTTCAGCACTTAACCGAGAACAGCAAGCTGGATGCGGCTGAGCAGTTCATCGCTGAGCACCAGAATGTGAAAGCCTTGGTTTTCGAGATGACTTTAGCCTAGTCATACGTGTAGCAGTCTTGCTGGTAATCTCAGCTCTGGTGTTCCGTGGTGCTTGTACAGCATCATCTGCAAGAAAAACTTCTGGTGAGATGTGGAACCGGCGGCTAAGTCTACTGAATATGGTCGATGGTCAGATTGCGCTTGCCGCTCAGCACTTCTGAAACGATGCTCTTCGTTCCGAACTCCAGAATGAGATCTTTCTGCAGAAGTCCATGCTGATCCATCATGAAGCGAATCACTGTCACTGGATCCGCATTGGGAAGTGGATCATGGGCCTCGTTGTACCTTTCAATCAACAAAGTCAAAAGATCAATCGCAGCTGACTCTTCAAGCGCTGGATCATCGATATCTAACAGCTTTAGCAACGCGTGATTGTACTCTTCCAGTTCCGCATCGTTTCGAATCAATCGCGGCGCTCCATTGCGGATCATCTTTGCTGGATCGGCCAGTGCCCTTGCTGTCGCCAT
>CAZZVA010000171.1:0-6759 GCA_964657345.1 uncultured Acetobacteraceae bacterium
CGATGCCGGCTGCGATCTGTGCGTTCACCTGCCAGGACGGTACCGGGTACGGGGACTGGGTGACGACATCATCGGCGACGTTGCCGAGTGTACTGAATCCACCGCCGCCGGCGTTCAGAATCGGATTTGTCTGGGTAACGTCATGGGTCTGGATGCTGTCGTTCCAGGCCTGCTCCGGAATCGGCAGGCTGCTGCTGGTTACCGAACCGCCGGCAGTGCTGCTCCAGTAATAGGTCGCAGGATGTGCGGCATAGCTGAAGTCGGTGCCGCCGACGGCGACGTTATAAGGAGTGGAGGCATAGCCGTTGATGCCAAGGCCCTTGGCTGCCGGTGTCGTGGATCCCGGAAGATCGCAGCCGGCCGAGCCTGAGTCACCTGCGGCCACTACGACGGTGATGCCCTGCGCTGCGGCCTGCTCCCAGGAAGTGCCCATGAGGCTGTTGGTGTTGGGGCCGAGATTGGCTTCGCAATTCTGGAACCCGAGAGAAAGCACCGAAATCGCATTGTCGTCCACAGCCCGGATGATTGCAAAATTCAACCCGTTGTCATAATCAGTATCAGCGGAAACGTAATAGTTAATGTTTGCATAAGGCGCCGCCGCACCGATCAGCTCCAGCTGCTGATAAGCAATGGTCGCATCCGGAGTGGTTCCTGTGACCGGAAGAATGCCCGGGTCGTTGCCGTCGACGATTTCTGTCGGCGTGGTTTTTCCGGCCCCACCCAGTCTCTGGTAACGGGCGATCAGGTCCAGGTTTATCTGAGAATCGCCGATGACGCCGACCGTGACCCCCGTGCCGCCACCACCGGGACTCGTGGAGAGAACAGGGATGTCATAGATCGACTGGATGTCTGTCGGAGCCAGCAAGTAGATCGGCGATCCGCCATAGGTGCTGGTGTACGCCGGCGTAAGCTTTTTGGTTTCAGGATTGACGGTGACTGGAATCGACTCTGCTGACGAACCCGTCAGTTTGCTGGTCCTGATGTCGTTGAGGGCTGCGAAGCCAAGGACGACCGGCGTCAGCGCCGTCGGGATCTGCGGTGCGTTGGCGTTGGCGTAGAACTCTTTCCCCTGGATCGAATAGCGGTGTATCCGGGTGTGGAAGGTATTGCGCAGTTGACCCGCAGTGCCTGAAACTTCGATCGCTCCGCGGTTCTTGTAGATGCGGCCGACCGAAAAACCATGGTCCTGTAGATAGCCGGAGACCGTTTGCACGTCGGCATCTGCTATGCCGAACTGCTGCCCAAACTGTTCGGGCGTAAGCCACTTGTGAAAGTTGCTCGATGCCGAGTTCTGCTGGTCCTCGATCAACTGCTGCAGCGCGGCCTGCTGTTCCGGACTCCGTTTCAATACCAGCAGCATGCGGCCGACATGAGAATCCTCTACCGGACCAAGGTCGAACTCAGGCCGTGCCAGGGGATGAACACTGCCGCGCAGCGTCGTCAATACGGAGTCGCTGATGGGCTCCTGAATGCGCGGCATTGCCTGGCTGAAACCGATGGCAGGTGCAGCAAATGCCAGCATTCCGGCAGCGATCTTCGAGAAGGCTTTGAATTTTCCCGGTGCGATCAAGTCAGTCGAAAACATGCAGTGTCCAAATCTGCCGCTAGCGGCGAGTGCTCTCCAGTCGCGATCACAATCGTCGCGAACCGGGCAGGTTCGAGGAAAGAATGTATCTTTCCCTCCCCATGTGTGTGCCGTCTTCCGGTCTCCACACGTGTGTCATTATGGGGTCTGCTGCTACTAACTCGACTGCCACTAAATGTGCAAGCGATATACCAAATAGGCATGGCGAGGCACCCCCTCATGCGACTGGAATGACTCCACGCGGGGATGGATGCTCTAGAGACGAGTGTTCTGCCGGACAACAGAAGCTACTGATCGGTCAGAGTGCAGACCGGCGCTAAGGCTTGGCCGCCGAGGGAGCTACCCGGGTCGTATGAGTCGTGCAGATGTTGCCTGAATCCGGGCCTATGTAGAGAGGCGCAGCTCTCCTGTAGATGCTGCATAGAAATGGGCATTGCCAAAGGTCATGAGCGTATGACGAGAGTCAGGCTCATTGCAGACGGGAACACGCAGGAAGACTCATCGAGCCCTCGAACGAGGACGCAGGCGCAGGTCGCCCGCGTTTTTTAACATTCTGTCTCGACCTTGAGTTCGATCTGCTTCATGGAGCCTCCATCCCGGCCGCGGGCAATCCGGACAGCAGCCGAGGTGATCCTTCTTGAATATTCCACGTCATCGTCATCGAAGATGAGGGCGCACAACTCCGTTTCCTTGGGCAGGCTCGCAGTCAGATCCATAAAGTCCTGCAGTGTAATGGTACGTGCCGGTCGGTTCGTTTCCGGCTCCATCAGGTCGATGGCGGCGTCGCTCTTCACTTTTAACAAGGACATTTCGATCCTCTTCCGTGGATGCAATTTTTGTCGATGAGACAGTAATTGTTACAAACTGGACAGGGTGGGCGGCGGCGGCGACTTGCCTGATTGAGCCGCACAAACTGTCCGTCCACGAGGGTGAACTATATGTAGCAGAGGCCGCCTGTCGTGAAAAGTAGCAGGAGAGTCATGCCCGATAGCGAGTTGAGCAGTGTCCATCTGCATACCCGCCTGTTGTTTATCAGGCATGCAATAGCACCGGCGTCGACGATGATCAGCCTGGCGTTCGCTCTTTCAGCGGGTGCGCGGCTGGATGAGGATGGCGCTCAGGGGTATCGTGTTACTCAGCCGACATATACAGGAAGTGGCTGAATCAACAGCGGCGGCGCGCGCATGCTTCCTGCCGAGCAGCCATCCGAGGGCAAGGAACAGGATGGCCAGCAGAAATGCCAGCAGGATGAGTCGATTGCGGGTCACAGAGCAAGTCTAGTGGAAACGTCCAGCGATCCGGCGACTGGAAGCGCGAAGCGCTATTTCCTGGGTGATCCGCTGGGTGTAGACGTTTTTCTGGGAGCCTTTTCCGGTTTTGCTGTCATGCCGACGACGGGACGAGCTGCATTGTGTCCGCTGAACTGGTCGTGAAGAACGATATTCAGCAGCGACTTGTGAACCCGGATGCGGCCGTTGTATTCAATAAAGCCGAGCTTGCGAAAGCGGTTCATGAAAAAGCTGACACGCGAGCGCGTAGTTCCAATCATTTCGGCAAGTGCTTCCTGGGTGATGGCCGGGATCAGAGTTTCGGGCTCGCCTGCCTTGCCGAACTCGGCCATCAGCAACAGGGTGCGCGCCAGACGCTTTTCACTGGAATTGAAAAGCTGGTCGACCAGGTCGGCTTGCGTCCGCATGCCACGTGCGAGGAGGAATCGCACGAAGAAATCCGAGAACGTGTGCTCGCTGTGAAGCACGCGCACCATCTCGTCGCGCTCGATGCGCATAGCCGTGCAGGCAGTGATGGCGGAGGCGGTCGCCATGCGCAAACCACCGGCTGCAGCAAGCGCCTCCTCGCCGATGAAGTCACCGGCTGCAAGGAGAGTGATCGTCGCCTCTTTCCCGCCCTTGGAGAGTACCGTCAACTTTGCCCGGCCGGACTGGAGATAGAAGATGTGACCGGAGCCCGAACCCTGCACGAAAAACCTGGCGGATGCCTTTAAATGGACGAGCTTGCGGCCCGGCCCTTCCTCCTGCAGATACAGGGTATGAGTGAATGGTTTCGCGTGTGGCTTTGGGTCCACTCTTCCTCCCAGGGTCTTGGTGGGAAAGCTTGATCTGCTCCGCTCAAGCAGAACCATGGCTCACCTTATCAACAATGCATCATGAACTGAAGAACAGACTGTTCAATACTGCTCACCGCCCAAGTCGCCAACCGGCTCGGCCGAAGGACTCAAATTGAAGCTTTGTTGCAAGCGAAGCAGAGGCTTGTGGTCAACGGTCTTCTGTATGTGTCAAGATTTCGCTTTATTCAGGAGACCGCTCTATGTGGAAAAGCTTTGCTGTTGCGGCATTCGGACTCACATTCGCTGCGTCAAGTATGTGCGCACAGACTTCGGCGGTGACAAAGCCGGACACTGCTCCGACTGCAGCGGCTTCAGGGGTTGTCACCCCGGCTCCGGCGAAGCCACAGGAAACGCCCGTCGACGTCGCCATAGCGCCGGGTGCTTTCAACCAGCTGGCTGATGCGGGCCTGCTCGCCATGCGTCAGACGGCCGAAACGATGAAGGTTGGCGGTGTTGCTGTTGTGAGTTATTTCGATGGGGACCGCATCGAAGCGTGGAGCTCAAAAATGCTTGTCGTCGGGCGAATGAAGGATGAACCCAGCGCCACGCAGAAGGGAAACAATCTACTGGCCATTGTCTATGCGAAGGCAGCAGAGATGGCGGATACATTGAAGAATAGCGGCAGCCAGGTCAGGCCTCCCATGACGGGAGAGTTCGGATGGGAAGGCGGCTTGATTGTGCGCGTGAAAGGGGGTTACCTGATTGCAGCATTCAGCGGCGGACAGTCAGCGGATGATGTAGCCATCTCGCATGCAGGGTTGAACAGCGTTCTTCGGCTGGCGGCCGCGGCGCACTAAGACAAGCCGACGGCGTCGACGATCCTCCTGTCTCCAGATGCCTGTGTGACCAGCTGTCGGTATCCTGCTGAGGCTAAATGTCCCGGAGCTTTATTCTGCTTTATCAATCTTCGTGATGATTGGGGTACTTCTCGTCGCTTCCAGTCTATCCAGAAGCCAGGATTCTGGTATCTTCGCAATGATCTCGAAGGCACTGTTTCCTCTGCCCGAATTTTCCGGTCCCTTGCAAGCCTGAGGCAGCACGTGTCTACGCGTTCCAAGGAGGCACCATCAGAAACAAATCTTTCCTACATGCAGCAGGAGCCGGAGTAGCCATCGCGCTACTCTCTGCATCCTCTGTCCTGGCCCAGACAGTTACGGGCTCTGTGACCGGTTCGGTGGTTGATCCCAGTGGCGCCGTGGTTCCGAACGCCACGGTCGTTGCGGTCAACACGGCCACTGGTGTTCGCACCCCGGCGACGAGCGATGCAGCCGGTGTTTACTCGATTCGTTTTTTGCCGATCGGCACCTACCAGGTAGAAGTGACCGCGAATGGATTCGGCAAGCTGTCGATACCGCAATTTACGCTCGAGATTAACCAGACAGCGAAGATTGATGCTCACCTTACTGTGGGTGCCAGCACCAGTATCCAGGTGCAGGGAAACCTGGCGCCGATTCTTGATACCACGGACGGTACGATCGCGCTGTCCTTTACATCGGACCAGATTGCGACCATTCCTTTGAACGGACGTAATTTTTCCTCTGTCACACTCTTCCAACCCGGTGCGGTGAACACCGATCCGTCGGGCCTGGTGAGTGGGAACGCTTTGGAGCGCGACACTTTTAACAATGGCGTTGTAGCAGTGAATGGTAACCGCGCCCAGGCGAATAACTACACGCTGGATGGCGTGGATATGAACGAAGGGCAGAATAACCTGATTGGTTACAATCCTGCTCCGGATTCACTGGCGGAGATGAAGGTAATTTCTGCGGATGCCCCGGCGACCTATGGCAATGTCAATGGCGGCGATGTGGTGTCGGTACTGAAGAGCGGAACCAATCAATTTCATGGTTCTGCCTATGAGTATCTTGAGAACCAGAATCTGGATGCGAACAGCTGGGCCAACAAACACACGACGCCGATTCAGCCGATCAATCCGTTCACACAGTCGCAATTCGGCGGAACACTGGGCGGCCCGATCCTCAGGAAGAAGCTGTTCTTCTTTGTCGATTACGAAGGAACGCGGTTGCACACGGGCGGCACGCAGACCCAGAGTCTGTTGTCAGCCGCCATGCGCACGGGTGATTTCTCGGCAGTGCAAACCGTATCCGGCAAACAGCTGTATGACACGCAGAACAACTTCACACCGTATGTGAATAACCATGTTCCTATCGTGAGCCCGGTGGCGACGTATCTGTTTGCGCATCCGGAACTCTATCCGCTTCCGAATGCGACGCCAATCGATGGGCTGGTGCAGAATGATTACATCGGCTTTACCCGAAGCTTTCGAGTAAACAACCAGGGCGATGTGAAGATTGAATGGGATCCGCGTGTTGCCGACAAAATCACCGGCTTCTACGCCCAGTCCAATGCCTTTGACGGAAGCACGGCAATCGTACCGGTCAGCTTTCCCGCGCAGAATGTTTTTCCGACCAAGATATTCGGAAGCACCTGGGTACACACCTTTTCCCCGTCGATTGTGAATGAGGCGCGGCTTGGGTTTACGCGGGTTCGCTGGGACGCGGGAGTTCCGACGGATCCCAGCGGCGCGTTCGGTCTGACGGGCGACCAGAAGGTAGGCATTCCGTTTGGCAAGCAGCAGTATGTCGGATTTTCCAACCAGGCGCCGGGGGACAATATCACTTCCTTCGGTACGCCGGCTGCGCCGCAGATTTTACGGGATAACACCTTCTTTTATGGCGACAACCTGACTATCCAGAAGGGCAAGCATTTGCTGAGTGTGGGCGTGCAGGCGATTCGCTATCAGCAGAATTATGCGCTCTCCGGGGCACAGGGTTCGCTGGGCCAGTTTAATTACAACGGCGTGTTTACGGGGAATGGAACGACCACTGGTTATAGCGGCGCCGATTTCGTGCTGGATCGCGCAAGTGGCGACAGCATTGCTCTGCAGGGAAGCGGGCTGGTGGGTAATCGGCAATGGCGGACGGCAGAGTTTTTCGAGGACGATTGGAAGCTGACGGATCGTTTGTCAGTCACACTCGGTATTCGCTATGAGTACGACCAGCGCTGGAATGAAGTGAATAACAAGACC